>WRMC01000001.1 GCA_009777335.1 Treponema sp.
TGGACAAGGGTATATCGAGGACCCCTTCTTTTCCGGCTATGGAATTAAACATAATCCGCACATCCCTTTCACCTTCATTTGTTCGTTTATAGGCCACAGGACCATGGATACCTCTTCGCAAGGTTTCGCCAGCGGCAGAGAAGAAAAATGACCCTTGAGCCAGGATCTCCCTTCGGGGGCTAAGGCTAAGCCTGGGTCCCCCAGGTTTAAAGTTTAAAACCGCCTCGGAAACTGAGGGGAGGAAGGCACATAAGGAGGCGGCTTCTCTGGCGAGATCCCGGCATATTTCATCTTCATCTCCGCTGATAATGATGGTCCAAATTCTATCTTGAGGAGATGGCTCGGGGATAAATATAAACGCTCCCGGTATGGTATGGAGATGAACAAACTCTCTTATTTCCATAATGCTGGCTGCGAGGGGATCAAAACTAATCAGGGCATATCCGGAACCAATTCTAGCTCCAGTTTGAATATCCTTTACCGCCGGGTTATGGAGGATCTGTTCTGCCCAGGGGGCAAGCAAAAGATCCCCCTCTTCTTTAAGAAAGCCCCCTTCAAATTCGATTTGCACATATACAGAATCTTCTGCCCAATCTCCGGAAGGATCAGTTCCGGATCTTGTTAGACAGAAAAGAGCAACTATTGAAAGGAACGCCCCTAGGCATGGAAACACATAGGGTTTCTTGTAACTGAGATTTATTAGGATTGAAAAACAACGGTTTAATTGGCGGCTTATTTTTCGCAGGCAGAAAACAAATTCTTTTGGAATAGGTAATGTAAAGCCAGAGGATCTAAACTTGGACTGGCTGTCCCACATGAACAGGGGCGGCAAGAATCCCAGGGCGAAGACAACTGAAACAATACTTACCACCCCAAGGGCGCATATAAACACTATCAAGTCGGGATCTTCGGCGCTGTTTAAGAGGGGCAGCAATACGGCCACAGAGGTAAAGGCTCCAAGAACCAGGGGGGACCATATCCCCTTCATAACCGAACTTCCGGCCAAATTTTTTCCTGCCCTGCCAAAGCCCTGGGCGCTTATGATTACTCCGTCCACCGCCGCGCCTATTCCTATGGATAAACCTGCCAAAAATCTTCTGTTAAGGGGGAACCCCAAAGTAGAAAGCAAAGCGGCAGAGACGAGTAATATAAGAGGTACCGCGGCAGCACAGAAAAGACCATTTCGAAAGTTTTTTTCCGGGGGCATCTTCGAAAATTTTCCTAATCCCAGTACTATTACCGCCAGGGCCACCAGCAATGAAGCCTGTAAAGCCGCAGATCTTACGGATCTAAAAGCCCTGGTCTCTTCAAAGCCCCTATCTTCCAGGACATGAAACTCCAGGGGAAGATACGAAAATGATTCTATTTCAGCCATAATTTTTTGAGAAAGGGCCCCGAGATCAGCTCCAGAAACAGAGCTTAGCGAAATGATGGCAGTTTTCTTTCCATTTAATCTGGTAAGAGTATCGGGGCTCCTTTCCTGTTCCTGGACTTCGGCGATACTGGTCAGCCGGATGTAACTAGTCCTTCCATCGGAAGTCAGCACCGGGATGAGGGCCTCCCCAAGAGCTGCCGCATCGGCATACAAGGCATCCAGGAGGATGGGAATTTCTAAACCCCCAGAATAAAGGGTCCCTCCTGAAAAGAGTCCATCGTTAGATGCTAAATACTGAGCTATCACCCCGGGGTGTAAACCCAGGGCCGCAGTTTTTTCCTGATCCAAGATTATGGTTATTTCCAGGGCTCCCGGACCGGCGATCTCAACCTCCCCTACCCCTTCTATACCGCTTAGGGCGGGTTTTATTATCCTGTCCAATAAAAGGCCATCGGGAGCGGCCTCGATCCCGGATCCGGCACTGCCATACACAGCGGCGGTCCAAAAGGGGATGCGGAAATCACCGGCACTGCTTATTTCGGGTCTCTGGGCAGAGGCGGGGAGCTGCTCGTAGACCCTTTGAGCCGCCTCACGGACCGAATCGTAATAATCATGTTCGGCCCTAATAAAACCCCGGCGGTGAACCTTAAAACTGGCGTAGGCCCGGGTCATGCCATTTTCACTTTGTGTAATGATACGGTTAATCCCAGGTATGGCAGAGAGGGCATCCTCCAGGGGAATGGCCGCAGAGCTCTCCATCTCCCGGGCATCGATTCCATAATGACGGATGCTTATTCTATAGTTGACCTCATCGCCCCATTCCCTTCTGCCCTGGGAATTGGTGATAACAAAAAATGACACGATGCATAGGGCCCCCAAGAGAAAGAGGGACCTGAGGGGTTTATAAAACCATCCCTGCCTATATTCCATCTTTGGCCCTCCTTTTTTGCTTAAAGGCAAAGTATCTCAGGAACACAGGGGGAAGGGCAAAAACCACCAAAAACGTAGCTACGAGCATGCCGCCTAACATGGCAGAAGCCATAGAACGCTGGGTGTTTCCCAGGGGCGAAATAACCAGGGGCAAAAGGGCAAAGATGGTAGTCAGGGTCGTCAAAAGCATGGGCCGGAACCGTTCAAGGGCTCCCCGGTAGACCGCCATGGTCATCGGTGAGCCTGCACCCATCTTTTCTTCACTTACCTCAAAAAGAACAATGCCGCCGTTAACTGCTATGCCGAAGAGGGCCACCAGGCCCAGGATAGCTCCTGAGTCCAGGTAGGATCCGGTCAGAAAGAGGGCCAATCCTGCCCCGGCTAGAGAAAAGGGTACTGCCATCATCACGATAAGGGGCATCAGAAAAGATTCAAACTGGGCACCCAGGGTTAGGTAAAGAAGAAGGAGGACTAACACCACCGTAGCTGTCAAGGCATTTTGGTACCTATGGAAGACCGATTCATCAGCCCGGTGTAGACCCAGGGTTTTCATGTCCCCCAGGAGGGAAAGGATCTGCTTTTCTGACCTGGCTGCCGGATAGAGATCAAAGTAAATAACATCGGACCGGTCCTGGCGGGCCAGAGCTGTCTCTGCTTCTATCCATTCTATGGCCGCCAGGGTCCCCAGGTACACGGGCCCCGAATTCTGGGCCCCCGGTACAGAGGGAACCGGGAGAGGTAAAAGCCGTAGGGCCTCTGGATCAGATTCACCCATGTTTCCCGATACCCTAATATCCAGGGGGCGTCCCTGGAGCTCCATGGAGCCGGTGACTATCCCCTGGGTGGCGGCCATGATAGACGAAGCTACATCCATAAAAGAAATACCCAGCGAAGCTGCTATCTCCCGGCGAGGCAGAAGCCGTAACTGGGGCCTCGTTCCCCATGGACGGAGCCGGATGGACTGAAGCAGGGGTCCAGCCTCATGACGAAGCCGGGCCTCCAGATCCCGGGCCTGTTCAGAAAGCTCCTTGGGATCGCTGCCCTTTAAAGCAGCAGTAAGGGCTGGGGATAGACCCAGAATAAGGGCGCTTGGTTCAGGAGGATAGGCCGCATTAAATTGCAACTGCGCTCCCTGGGCAGGGCTTAACTCAGCCAGGGCGGCATTTATCCTATCGAGAACAGCATCAGCTTTATGGCCCTTTTCCAGGAAACACCTAAAGATGAGTCTTTCTCTTCGGTAATCAGGGTTTCCCCTCCTCTGGGAATCATCTGCTTCTGCTCCCATTCGCCCGTAGAGGGAAGCAATGCCCTCAAGCTCAGAAAGAGCCCGGGAAACCATCAATCCATAGGGCAGGGCAGTATGGGGAAGGGTGCCGGAAGGAAATTCCAAAGACACTTCGATCTCGGTCACCGTATCGGGGGCAATAAATTCCATGGGCCTTAGATACACCAGCCCCAGGCCAAGGAGGCTCGCCGCAAAGGAGAGGCAGATAAAGGGAATGGGGTTTCGCAGGATCTTTTTAAGTTTGACCCCATAGAGCTTTTCCAGGCCCTGGTCTGGAGTATCTTTGAGTAATACTACAGAGCTGCTAAAGCGGCCCATGGAGAAACAGAACAAAGAAGGAAGGCAAAACTGGGAGTAAAACCAGCCGGCGGCCACCGAGACGATAAGGGTAAGGGAGAGATCGCCAAAGAGGCTCCCCAAAGGTCCGGGTAAAAAGAGGACCGGCAAGAAGACGATCATGGTTGTAAGGGAACCTGAGAGGGAAGAGAGAGAAACAGAGGCAGCAAGATCCCCCGCTTCTTTTGGAGATATCCCTTCTTTGGATGATTCCCATCTGCGGCAAAGAAGATCCAAGACAATGACACTGGTGTCAGATACGAGTCCTATACCCAGAGCAAGGCCGCTTAAGCTCATGGAATTAAGGGATCCCCCCCTTAAAGCCAGGATTATTACAGCCAGAGAAGCAGAAAAAGGCAGGGACAGGGCCGCAAGAAAGCTGTACCTGAGGCGGCCCAAAAAGACAGCCAGTATAGTGATAACCGCCAGGGCCGCGAATCCGCCAGATATGGCCAGGTTTTTAATCCCCCCCACTATGGCGGGGCTGGCGTCATAGACCAGGCTCAATTCTATGTCCTTAAAGTGTTGCTTGCTTTCTTGTATGATGCCTTCGATGTCTCTGGAAAGCTTGGAAGGATCAGATCCCGGACGGCGGAATATTTCCAGGGCGATCTGGTCTATGTTATCGCTGATAAAAAGACTCTGGCGCAGGGCATATTCCTGTTCTATGCTTGCCAGGTCATCCAGGCGTATGGGCATACCCTGGTGGGGTAAGACCAGGGAAGAAAGCTCTTCCTGGGAGCGGGGCCTTCCGCTACTCACCACCGTAAGCTCCCGGTTCCCCTCCCTGGCACTGCCGGCAGGAAAATCACCGGTCTCGTAAGCTACCATGGCAGCCAGATCATTGCCGCTTAAGGAACGGGCGGCCATTCTGTCCAGGTCGGCCCGCAGATGAATTTCCAGGATCTCCCCGCCGGAAATAGTCACCTGAGCCGCCCCCTCAATACGCCTAAACTGGGAGCGTAACTCGTACTCCGCCAGGTTACGGGCATAGCTGCCATCACCGGCAAGGGAGCGAACCGCCACTATCGCATGGGCCCTTTCCAGAGGGTCTCCCGAAACGATCACGGGCTTGGATACCCCATAGGGAAGGACGGGATAGACCGTATCTATGGCTTCCCTTACCAGGGCTGCCGCGGCCCTGGAGCTTAGCCCCCATTGAAAGTGGAGGATCAAAAGGGAAGATCCATCCCTGGAGATACTATTCATCCCCTCAAGGCCCTTAATGGACGACAGGGCATCCTCCAGGGGTATGGTCAGGCTCGTCCGGACTTCTGCCGCCCCCATGCCTGGATAGGTACATTCAACAGTAACCCGGGGATAGTTTATCTCCGGCAGCCTATCTAGGGGCAGTTGGGGGATAGAAAAGAGAGCTCCCAGCAGTATGGCCGTGATGAGCATGATGATGGTCACGGGCCTTCCTACACAGAAGCTGATAGCACTCTTCACTTGACACCTACTTTAAAAGGGAGATTCGAAAATCATTGGAGCTTTGATTTCCCCGGAGATCCCTTAGACCCGGCCTAATGCGGACAGTAACGATCCCGGGAAAAGCCATGTTGGTGTATATCCCTTGCACCTCAATGCGCTGATAGTGTTCCCAGCCCGGCCGTGCTAAGGGCCAGGTAAAATTTTCGGTGAGTACATGGCGGGGAGAAAAACTCATAGCCCCATTGGTAGCTTCAACCCTAAAAAGATCCATCAATGAAAAGGTATCTATGCCGGTCCCTGGAGCAACCTCAAAGTAAAGTTCTATCCATGAGGTTGTGGCAGCTCCATAGGGGTACTCGGCAGGTTCATGGCCTAAAGAAAGATAGTTGAAAAGATCCGCTTCGGTAAAGAAAATCCCCTCCGCATTGCCCCTTGCTCCCGGATCTAAGGGGAACCCTATCCCGGCTAAGCGGGGTGCTTTTGAATGTATTCCTCCTATGGTAATCCTAAAAACATATTCATCTTCACTTTCATTCCCTGCGGAATCTTTAATCCCCCGGCTTACACGAAACTGAAAGGAGCTTCCCCATTCGGGAAATTCGGCAAACCGGAACACAGCTCTCTCTGAGAGTATGGGGGGGGACTCCATGACCAAACTGACATTTGGTTCCAGAATTATAAAGTTTCTAAGGATGCTCAGATCGACGGGTTTCGAAAAAACAAGGACGAGGCGGGTATCTTTTTCCCATTGGGTAAAACTATAACCCTGAGGGTCCCCAGGATCATCAAAGGGAATTTCTTCTTCTGTTCCGTTAGGTGCAAAAGCCAGGGCCCTCAGCAAAAGGGGTTTTTCGTGGTCATCGCCAAAAACAAAGGCAGAAACATACTCTGTCCCTATGGGGTCTCCGGATACACCCGAAAATTGACTGTCCACCCGAATTGAATAGGCCGTTTCTGCCTGCCAGGGATCCCGGGGGGTAAATACAGCGGTTCTATTTCCGTCATCCAGGCGCCAGGACCCGGGGGTAGAGGGACTAAAGCTAATATGATCCAGACAGGATAGTAAGCGTACGGGCTGGCTAAAGTAGAGACGGAATTCCCCCCGACCCTCTGAAATAAAACCGCCATGTTCCGGCACTGTTCTAAGCAATAATGATCTTCCGCCGGAATGACGGGTGCTAAAGGCGGCATCGAATTTTTGTTCCAAAGAAAGGCCCTTACTGTTCTGGGCCCCTATGCCTAAACTGATCACATAATCCTTATCTGCCTCCAGGGGAGCGGCGGGAGTAAAGGTAAGCCGTCTTCCCTCCCAGGAAAAGCTCCCCTTTAAGCTGCGGCGGTCTTCGGTGAGGGAAAAAGCCTGCTCCGTAAGAACCCTATCGCATTCCTGGGAGAGTAAGAGGGAAACTTGAATAGTTCCAGGATCGCTGTGATACCCTTCTCCTGGAGTCCAAGAGACCACCTCAAAGGGAGAATTTCTTAGGATGTCACAGGATAGGCTCAGGAGGCACAATATTAAGACAGAGAAGACCCATATAAACCTTTTCATGGCAGGGCCTCCAGGAATAACACAAAGTCTTCTTCCATATAAGAACCCCTGCCATTATGGATTCCCCCGGGCCCCCCGGGGATGCTGAAACGATAATAATGGGGGCCTCCGGGAACTCCCGGCAGGGGGCCATCCCACTCGATCAACAGCCTGTCAGAACCATACCAGCTGGCAGATCGCAGGCCTACCGGCGGGAGGGTCCCGGGGAAAAAGGGACGGAGGGACATGTTAAAGACATTTTGCTCCAGAACCGCCGTCTGATTTAAATCAAAGGGAAGGGCGAAATGGATAAAGAGCCTGACCACATTACCGGTACTCACCTGAAGGGCCAGGATGTCCCCTGACCGGGGAGCATGTAATTCCTCCCCATGACCGGCGGTGATGGAACTAATGGTAAGGTAGGGAATATCGGCCTTTAGGGTGGTAGAAAATTCGGTTCCCATCCTCAGACCGTCCCTGTCAGAGAGGGACCCAGAAATGCGCATGTTATAGATCTGTTCAGGGTCGGGGTCCCGGGTGGGTATATACACCGCCGAAAGGGGAGAGAGGATTTCCACCCTCCCCGGGAGGGAGGGGCTAAAGCTAAAGGCCCGGCGCAGGCTGTCTGCATCCACGGGCTTGCTAAAGAGGACCCCTATCCCATGGCCTGACCCCAGGCCCTGATCAAGGCTGAGGGCGCTGGGTACCCAGTCTCCCCAGGGTGGTATGCCGGAACCATTCTGGTAACCCAGTTCTGACTGATAGGGCGGAGGAGGCATGAGGGGCAGCACCCGGACCACGCTGATAAAATCCCGGTCCAGATCGGTGATAAAGCGCCCCGATACTTCCTTGGCCAGGGGGGCCCCTACCCTGCTTAAGGCCCTTTCAGAAATGGACCATCTATATGAGGTCCAGGGGTTCAGGGGCCGCTTGCTGCTTATGGTTAAGAGGGTATCATCATGGAGCCATTGAAAGATCTTTTCACCTCCCAGTTCAAGCCGCAAAGCTTCTTCGACACTGCGGCGATCCATGGGATGGGAAAACTTCACTTCCAGTACCGGGTCATCATGGATCCACCGGGAAGCTGTATCGGGAGGAAAATAAGAAACCACATAGGGTAAGGGTGCAGGAATGATGGCATAAAAGGGGATGTCCCTGGAGACAAGCATATCCCTTCCATCGGCAGCCCTGATGGTACCGGCTATGCGCAGACTGTAGCGTATACCAGGCTGCCAATAGGCGGCGGAATGAAACTGATACACATTTCCATCCCAGATTACCCTTCCTTCAAGGGTACCGGTGGGAGAATAGACCTGTACGGCATTCTCTACGCTAAGCTTGTCCATGGCCGTATCAAACCTAAGCACCACCGGGCTGTTAGGTTCTGGCAGCAGGGCATAGGGCTCGGCAGGAACGGTACTAAACCCTATGGGACGGAGATCCGCAAAGCCGCAGGAAACGAGTAAAATTAAAATAAGAAGATATAGCTTTTTATGGAGCTTCCGAAACATACAAGCCCTCCTTAAATGCTTCTTTAGGCCCCATGGCAATGACTTCTCCCAAAGAAAGTCCGGACACAATTTCCCTTTCATCCCCCCATATGGCCCCCAAGACCACATCCCTCTCGGAAAGCAAATTATTATGGATGGTAAAAACCCGGCCGGTGTTTTCCCTCTTGTGGACCAGGGCAGCTTCGGGAATTACAGTGATGGGCCGGGGATGTTCCAGGGGAACCGAAACTCTGGCAAACATTCCGGGGCGAAGAAAATCGTTTTCATGGGGGCTTAGAATTACCCGGACCATAAAATTAAAGGATTGGTTATCCGCATGGGGCGAGACCAGATCTACTTCACCCTTATGGGTCTCTTCCCCTCCCGTTTCTACCAGGGCGGCCATACCTCTTTCAAGCTTGGGCGCATCAGATTCGGGGACAGGAAACACCGCATAAAGAAAATCTGTGTCCATGATGGTCAGGATCTTGTCATCCCTCCTCAGCTGCTCCCCCTCTTCCGTATAACGGAGGCCTACGATCCCCGAAAAGGGGCTCCGCATGACTAGATCCCTCTCCATGATCAAGGCGGACTCTACTTCCCTGGAAGCGGCCTCCAGGTTGGCCCGGGCGGCGGCGGCTTCGGCCCTAAGGGCAGAAGTGGCCATGACAATCAGGGCCCTGCGCAGTTCTCCTTCGTCCGCCGGAACCTCGTATCCCAAAGAGGCCAGGTCTTCCCTGCGGAGGCCCACCCGGCGGATTTCCAGATCCCGCTCCATAAGCATCAACTGGGTTTCCGCCGTATCCAGCCTGAACCGCTCTTCCCGTATAGCTTCATCGCTTAAGGCCCCCGCTTCGTAGAGGGCCTCCCGGTTTTCGCTCTTCCTTTGTTCTTCCTCCAGAATCTTCCTGGCCTGGACCAGTTCTTCCCGGGTTTTTTCGTTTTCTAATAGACGGGCTTCTACCATAAATTCACTGTCCCTTAGCCGGGCCAGAGCCAGGTCCAGGGCAGCCTGGGCCTGGGTATAGGAATCCTCTGCCCGCCGGGCAGAAAGGTTAATAAAGGGGTTTCGGATTATCCCTATAATGTCCCCCCGCTCTATCCTGTCACCCTCCCGGAAGTGGAGGGTATCGAGGATCCCGTCGGCCGGAGAGAGGACATCAAGTTTCTTTAGGAAGGAAAGGGAACCAAAACCCCTTACCTCTTCCTGTAAACTGCGGCTTCCTACGGTAACCATCTGCACCGGAAGGGCCCTCATTTCCTGCTGGTCCTTTTTGTTCCTCCCGCAAGAAAAAAGGAGGAAGCCAAAAATCAGAAATAAAAAACATAGTTTCTTCATATACTGTCCTTTAAAAACGAACTGAGCTCTCCTGGGCCAAAGTCCAGCAGCCGCTCTAAATCCCGTTCTGCCTGCAGCACCGCCACCGCCGCATCGACCAGGGCTGCTTCCACCTTGGCCAGGTTAAGCCGGGCCTCCATAAGTTCCAGCCGGGTTATCTCGCCCAGGCTTAGCTTTAGTTCCGCCAGCTGGTATTTATCTTCTTCCAGTCTTAGGGAGCTAAAAGCCAGGACCCTTCTTCTTTCCCGTAATTCGCAGATCCTTAGAGCCCGCTCGGCGGCCAAAAATGCTTCTTCCAAGGCCCTTTCGTAGCGGGTATACTCGGCCCTTAAGGCAAGGGCCGCCGTCCGGGCATTAAAAGCCTCTGCCGGGTTTGGGGCAGGGCTCAGTGACTGTTGGAGCCGGGCGTTGCTGTCATAGGGGGGATCCCTCCCATAAGAAAATCCGGTTCCCCCTGCGACCCAGGGGGATGAAAAATCTATGCTTAGCCCCACCGACCAGCTGTACCGCGAAAGGGGATAAGTCCGGCCGCTTAGACCGGCAGTCCCGGTGAGCCGCAGGGTAGGAATCCAGCTTAAAGAGGCGGCCCTGGATTCGGCCTGCCGCCTTAATATGGCATAACGGATCATGGCCAGTTCGGGGTTTCTGGATTCGGCCAGGGCCTGAGCTATGCTAAGGGCAGGCAGGGTTGGGCTTCTTTGGGTGTCGATTTTTTCTGTCAGAGGGGGGAGGTCCTTTATCCCCAGTAAGCGGGCCAATCCCCATTCGGCTTCATCCACATTCATGGCCAGGGAAAGAATTTCCAGCTCTGTCATTGCCAGGGTAATCTCTGCTTCCAAAAGATCAGAAGGCCGGATAAGCCCCAGTTCTGCCTCCCGATGCAAAATACTCATCTGTTCTTCCAGGGAGTACATTGAATTTTCGTGGATCTCCAGAAGGCTTCTTCCCTGGATTACCTCCCTGTAGGCGGCCAGAACCGTTTCCGCTATCTCCCCGGCAAGCTGTTGCAAGGAGCTCCCGGCCAGGTCCAGCTCGGCCCGCTCTAAACGCCGGGACAGGGAAAGCCGGCCCCCGTCCCATAAGAGTTGATCAATAGAAATGGAATAATTTTTTTGAAAAGAGTCGGGGCCTATCATGGAGAGCCGGTCTTCCTGCGAAGCGCTGATACTTAGCCGGGGAAAGAAGGAGCGGATCCCTATCTGCCAGGCCCCTTCACGCAGAGCCCAGGAGGCATACTCATATTGGAGGGCCGAAGATGACTGGAGCCCCATCTGGACAGCTTGATAAAAATCCAGCCCCCCAAGAAACACCCCAGGTACCAGGACCATAAAGAAGAGAAGCCCGGCCCTTACCCTACCCTTCCTGGTCATGGCAGCTCCTCTGGAAGAGGCTTGGGAGGGAGAGCTCTAATTGCATTGTAAACCGCCTTTCTGAGCATGGTGCTGAGGGTCCTGGCTGAAGCCAGGCTCTGACGGCCCTCAGTAAGAGCACGGCCCGTAGCCAGGGGAAGAAGCTCCATCGGTTCTCCCTGGTCTGCCCAGATCCTCACCTCCGCAGAGAGGGAACGCTGGGTGCGCCAGCCGCTATGGTATTCCCTTTCCCTTAGGTAGATCTCCGCCACATAATCCGCCGGGCTTTCTGGGGGAACCACTAAATAAGAAACCTCAGAAAAAAAGAGGGGCACTAAGCTGTGTATCTCTTTTTCCAGGGATCCCCATTCACCAGAACGTTCCGCCGAAACAGAACCCAGCCTGATGGTTCCCTCTATGCTCTCCCGATCTATCATGGGCCAGGAGAGGGTTCCGAAGGATCCGGAAGGTGAAGATGAACAAGCCAAGGATAGAAAAATAAAGCCTACCCACAGAACATGTATTACCCGATTCACATTGATACCTCACTAATAATTGATTCCAGGACTTCCACCGCCCGTAACATGGGGCTGTCGGCATTAAAGAGGGCCCGGGCCCGGCCAAGATCATCCAGGGCCCCCAGGTGGTTTCCGCCTATCCATCTCATCCTTGCCCGGTCAAGGAAAACCATGGCCGATTCAACAGAAGCTTCCACTGCCCTGTCCAGGAAGGCAGCTGATGCTGCTTCTCCGGGGGGTCCCTTATCCCTTTCAAGCTCCGCCGCAAACCGGAGGGCCCGGATATCCAGGGGATTGTTGGACAGCATTTCTTCGATTAACTTTTGTGATTTTTCTTTTTCACCCTTTTCCCTTAGAATCCTGGCTTTGAAAAACGAAGCCTCCACATTCTGGGGTTTAATTCGCAGGGCCCGGTTGAGGGATTTTTCCGCTGCATCCAAATCACCGGTAAAATATTCTGATTTACCTCTTAATAAAAGGGAGGGGACAAAGCGGTTTTCCCCTTCCAGCATCAGGGCCGCCTCTGCGAAACGTCCTTCCCCATAACTGGTCTGGGAACGAAGGTACAGACGAATGACGTCTTCCCCCGGTTCCCTGGCCCCGCAAGAAAGGGCCCCAAAACAGAAAAAAAAGCTCAAAAGAAAAATAAAAATTCCTTTCATGTTAGCCCCTGGATACATAGTTAAGCCGTTCCAAAAGACGGCCCGAGGATTTTAATGACTCTTCCACAAAAAAAGAGCGGAACTCCGGTACAGAGGCCAGGGCCCGCAGAGCCCCCAGGGCATAGAGGGTGTAGGGGTTTTCGGGTAAAACCATGAGAGGAAAGAGATCGGTCAAGATGGCAGGGCTTCCCTGGGTAAGGGAAAGTTGAATGATATGTTCTATCTCGGCCTTGGTGAGGATGTTAAGATAGCTGTCATCAGGGAGACCCATGGCAGGGAGGCCCAGAGCTTCGGCCAGGATCTTCCTGTTGGCCCCCGCAAAGGGTCCCTGGGGACTGGTATTTATCCCCTGCTCTGCGTAGACCAGGGCAATTTCTTCATGGGGAACCAAGGCTGAGGAGCCACAAAAGGCCCGGGCCCCCCGGTACCAGTATTCCGGGAAAAGGGTATACCTGGCCCGAATGGCCCCATAGGCAGACCGGGCACTCCGCAGATCCTCCCCGCTGGGGGCCCCTTCCAGGACACAGACCAAAAGCATCCAGCGGAGGAATGAATCTTCTTCATCGTAGGGGCCCCTCATCTGGGATAAAAAGGCCTCCGCCTGGGCCCAGTCCTCCTGGGCGAAAGCCAGGCAGCCCCGTAAAGCCAGGGACCCGGGGTTTTCTGGAACCTGATCAAAAAGTTCCAGGGCCCTCTCTAAGCCTTGAATAAGCTCTTCCCTGGTCAGGGTTCCCAAGCCATAGGCCCAGGAGAGTTCCTTAAAAATCGCAACCGCCGCCCCGCCCAAGTCCCCCGACTTCTCGCGGAGTTCTGATTCCTGGAAGGCCAGGCCCTGATTGAATGAGCCCGAACGCTCAATCTCGGCTATCCTTTCCAGATTAATTAAAAGATCCCCCATCAAGCTAAGGTCTGAAAGAAGAACCATACCCACAGCAGAAACAGGAGGTTCCCTAGCAGGCTGGGGGATCTCGTTTGAACAAGCCGCAAGGATGAGACAAAGGACAAAGAAACAGCTTCCTTTCCCGGAAAAAATGTTGGATAACACAGGTTCATCCTCCTATACCCTATAAGGCACGGGGATGAAATTTACTTCGATTTTTTGAGAAAAAAAGTAAAAAAATTTGGAAATTTTTAGGTTTTTTGCCCCTTTTCGCCCTGTATCCGCTCACAGCCAGCGCATACAGGGGCTTGGCTTAGCTCCTTTAGAATTTTTTCCTTCCTGTAAAGTGAATAGCATCCTATGGTGTGGAGGATGGTTCCCAGCCTAAAATAAGGGCTTAGGGGAGAAAGGGGCCCTTTTGGTTTCGTTCCAGTATGCATGGTGTACTCCGGTTTTTGTAATTGCCTTAACTATGAACCGGAAGGCTGTCGCAAAATACACCCTTTTTTCGAATTTTTTTGTCGCAAAATACACCCAAAAAGCAGGGACCCTAGAGGCCCCCATCGGCAAAGGGGGGAGCCCGGTGGATTAATTCGGCCATGCAAGCGTGCTCGGTCTCCTGGAGCTCCGGGTCCCTGGCCAGGAGAGCAAAAACCTCATTCCTGGCCTCCAGGAGAAGCTCCGAGTCCCGGGCTATGTCGGCTATCCCCAATCTAAGATACCCTGACTGCTCGAGGCCCGAAATCTGGCCGGGGCCCCTTAGCCTTAGGTCCTCTTCGGCGATGATAAAACCGTCGTTATGTTCCAGCATTACCATGAGGCGTTTTTTCCCATCCTCATTGAGGTTATCAGAATAAACCAGGAAGCAATAGGATTGGTAATCTCCCCGGCCCACCCGGCCCCTCATCTGATGCAGGGCTGCCAGACCAAAGCGCTCGGCATGTTCGATCACCATGCAGGTGGCATTGGGAACATCCACCCCCACCTCCACCACGCTGGTGGCGATTAAAATCGATGTTTCCCCCCGGCGGAAGGCCTCCATGATCTTCTGCTTATCTTCATCATCCACCCGGGAATGAAGGAGGGCCGCCGGGTACTCAGGAAAGACCTCCTTGGTAAGGCGATCTGCCATGGAGACCGCATCTTTCAGGTCCTTCTCGTCTCCCCCTTCGATGAGGGGATACACAAAGTAGGCCTGCCTGCCCTCCGCC
This sequence comes from Treponema sp., assembly GCA_009777335.1. Taxonomy (GTDB): domain Bacteria; phylum Spirochaetota; class Spirochaetia; order Treponematales; family Breznakiellaceae; genus WRKT01. Next base: position 14,335 of record WRMC01000001.1, read on the forward strand.
AGGATACGGCGGACAAAATCATAGACCTTTCCTTCGTTGGATTCCCTTGCCAGGTGGGTCTTAATCACTTTGCGCCCCGGAGGCAGATCCTTAATAACCGACACATCCAGGTCTCCAAAAACCGTCAGGGCCAGGCTGCGGGGTATGGGGGTGGCACTCATCATTAATAGGTGGGGGTACCTGCCCTTGGCCATGATAGCCTGGCGCTGGAGGACCCCAAAACGGTGCTGCTCGTCCACCACCACCAGGCGGAGGTTCCGGTAGGCAATATCCCGGGAAAAGAGGGCATGGGTCCCCGCCACCAGGTCAATGTCACCGGCGGCCAGAGCTTTGAGCAGCTCTGCACGGCCCTGGGCCTTTAGGTTTCCCGTAAGAAAGGCGATGCGCAGCCCCAGGGGTTCCAATAGCTTTGCGGCATTTTCGGCGTGCTGGCGGGCCAAAAGTTCCGTAGGGGCCATGAGCACCCCCTGGCCGCCCTTTTCTACGATCCGTAAAGCGGCCAAAAATGAGACCAGGGTTTTACCGGAACCCACATCCCCCTGGAGGAGCCTGGCCATGGAAAAGGGGCCCTCCATATCCCGGTTAATTTCTCTTACCGCCTCTTCCTGGCCGGAGGTAAGGGAAAATGGGAGACGCCTTAAGAGGCCCTCTTGCAAGGGAGATAGCTCAACAGCCAAGGGGGGCCCCTGGCTGGAACCAGGCTGTTGCTCCTTAGCCTTCTGGGCCCCTTCCTGTGACTGACCCTTTCGCTCCATGGCCCGGCGGCCCACCATTACTTCCAGGTAGAACAGCTCTTCGTAGATAAGGGACCTTTTCGCAGATTGAAGCTCCTCTTCGCTTTCAGGAAAATGTATAGCCCTGATAGCCTGGCTCTTTGGCAAGAGGCCCATCTTTTCCCTGATATACAGGGGGAGTTCATTTTCCAGAGGGGAGGCATATTCACCCAAGGCCCTTTGCATGAGCCTTCTAAGCTGGGTCTGATTTAGACCGGCAGTTAAAGGATAGAGGGGAAGGATCTTTCCTTTGTACCCCTCTTCTTCATCTTCTGATATAGCTTCCAGCTCAAAGGCGGTGGATTGAATTTCCCCATACTTATAGGAAAACTGCCCAAAGAGCCGCCAGCTCTGTCCGATCTGCAGCTGCCTCTCTAAGAAGGGCCGGTTAAAACAGATCAAGCTTGCCTTGGTGCTCTGGTCTTCCACATAGACCTTCAAGGTCCGGGACCGGCCAAAGCCAATCCAATCCTTGGCAAGAATTTTTACCGCCGTACTGACCCGTCCGCTGGCCCATTGATTAAGGGGCAGTTCCCTGGTCCGGTCATCCCAGTCCCGGGGATAATGGCAGAGCAGGGCCGCGCAGTCGTTTATACCAAGGCGGGCCAGGTACTGGGTCAAGGCCGGGCCTACCCCCCTAAGCTCCCCTATGGGTATCTTTAGCTCCTTAAGAAACACCCAGCGGCCCTATTAGATGGGAAGCCCTGCCAAGAGGGAGATGACAAGAAAAACCAAGAACCTGAGCAGGATATATCCTATACCCAGGACGGCAATGGATAAAAAGACCGACAGGGAAAACCCCACGATCCGGTCTTTAAAAATAAGGCGGTTAATTTTATACACCACGGGCTGAGCAAAGGCATCGACAATGCGCCAAAAGGCACTGTCGGTACCTAATCTTGCCACATAGGCTATAAGCCGCAGGATGAGCAGCACGATAAGAAGACCTATGAGAAAGGAAACGACCCCCCAGATCACCTGAAGGGTCATGGCCAGGATAACTCCTATGCTGATGGACCCGTGGCTTGCTATGGTACCCAGGATACGGTTCGCCAGGGAGAGGACCCCCAGGGCCAGGACGGGAGTAAAATCCATGTGGGCAAACCTTAGGGGGAAGCGGCGAAACCAGTTTAAGTAGGGGTCCGTAATCATGGCCAAAATTTCCTGGAGCCGGCTCGGGCCCATACTGCTGAACCAGGTAAGGATAATCCTAAAGAGGCAGATGATCATGTAGATGCTCAGAAAAAAGCTAAGAACTCCTATAAATTGAATCATACATATCTCCTGTTCAAGGTACTCCCCAGATATCCGCCACCCCAGAGCATTGCGCCAGGGCTTCTATCGAAGGGCCTGGCCCCCCGTTAATGTGATTGGCAATCCGTACCACCGTAGAACCATCCTTGCCCATGACAGAAACGGGAATGTGAATAAAAACCGGGCAAGAACCCGGATAGGTATCCAGGCTGTTCCTGAGGGTATACAGAAGAGTCTGATCCTGTGCTGCCTGGGGAGCCAGGCGTATGTGCACCTCCCGGTACGATGCCTCTTCTGCTCCCGGTCCTGGCCCTTCATTCTGCTTAAGCGCTTCTGCTTCGGCAGGAGCCGCTTCCTCCTCTGCCGCCTTCTTGGCCGCTCCGCGGATAAGCTTATTGAGGTCCTGTATGCTGGACACCACGAAGCTCATCTTGGGCGGACTCTTGTCCTTCTGGGCTTCTATGGTTCCCTTAAGGGCCAGGACCTCGTCAATGGTGCAGAGGTCCTTGCAATGCTCCCAGGCCCGGGAGAAGAAGACCGCATCTATTTCCCCCCGGTTGTCCTGGATGGTCCCAAAGGCCATTTCCTTACCCTTGCGATCCACATGGGTCCGCAGGGACTTGAGGGCCCCTATGATAGTATACGAACCCTCTTGCAAAAGGTCGGCCCTGCCGAGATCGGGAAAGCGATGCTCCAAATCTTTGGCAAACTTCCATACGTTGCGGTACTTATCCCACTTGCGGGCCTGTATCTCTTCCTGCTTTAAGAGATCTACCGCTTCCCTGGGGTCTACCATCTCTTCTGCCACAAAGCTATATTTGTCCCTTTCGGATTGATATTCTATCCTTCCCTTTAAAATAGCTACCTTGTCAGCTTCTATCCTGGACTGGCATTTTTCCCAGGGGTCCTTGAAAAAACAAAGCTCGATTTCGCCCTTAAAATCCTCCAGGGCAGCAAAGGCCATCTTGTCTCCCCTGCTGGTGGTGATAACCTTAATGCTTTTTATCAGGCCAATTAATATATGGGAGCCCGTAGTATCTATGCTGCTTAAATCGGCCTTTACCAGCTTTTCCCAAAGTTCCTTATATTCATCCATGGGATGCCCGGAAAAATAAAAGCCTATCAGCTCTTTTTCGATATTTAGCTTTTCTGTCCTGCCTATTTCGGGAAATGTTTCAAACTCAAAATCAATGTAGCCCTGGTCAGTCTGCTCTGAAGAGCCGCCCTCGCCAAAAAGACTCACCTGGCCGAACTTCTTGTCATCTTTTATTTTTTGAACATACTCCACCGCCCGTTCCAGGTTGCCCAGAAGGGTCTCGCGGCTAATTCCCAGCTTGTCGAAGGCACCGGTCCTTACAAGACGCTCTATGACGGCTTTACCGACAGTTTTTATTTCTACCCGGTTAAGGAAGTCCATAAAATCCCGGTAGTCCCCTCCTTCTTCGGCTCCCCGGCGGGCAATAATTTCGTCTATGGGCAGATCCCCTATCCCCTTGATCCCTAAAAAGCCATAGACAATCCGTCCGTCCACCACCGTAAAGATCTTCTGTGAACGGTTTATATCGGGGGGATCTATGCTGAGGCCCATCTTCCGGGCCTCGGCGATGCAGACCGACAGTTTATCCTTGTCGGCGGAATGAATTTCATTGGTCAGGTTGGCGGCCATAAATTCCAGGGGAAAGTTTGCCTTTAGATAGGCCGTGCGATAGGCCACCATGGCGTAGCCTGCGGCATGGCTCTTGTTAAAACCATAGCCGGCAAAGGGAACGAGGATATCAAAGATCTCCTCCGCCTTGGCCTGACTATAGCCCTGCTTGGCCGCCCCTTCCAGGAATGGAACCTTTTCCTTATCCAGGATCTCCTTTATTTTTTTCCCCATGGCCCGGCGCAAAATATCCGCCTGCCCCAGGCTGTATCCGGCGATTATCCTCGCCACCTGCATGACCTGTTCCTGGTACACGATGACCCCGTAGGTGTCCTTTAAGGTGTCCTCCAGGCTCGGATCGGGGTAGCTGATGGGCTGGCGCCCGCTTTTTGAATCGATAAACTGGCCTATGTTATCCATGGGCCCCGGTCTATAGAGGGCAACCAGGGCGATGAGGTCTTCCATACAGTTAGGCCGGGCCCTTCTAAGGACGCTCTGCATGCCATCGGATTCAAACTGAAAGACCCCAAAGCTTCTGCCCTCGGAGAGCATGGCAAAGGCCCCCTGGTCCTCCTCGGAAATATCATCCAGGCTGAAGTCAGCATAGGAGCCTCCCCGCTCCCGGATCAAGGTCTCTGTGGCCTTAATGACATCCAGGGTTTTTAATCCCAGAAAATCCATTTTTACGAGGCCGCAGGCCTCAAGAAAATTCATATCGTACTGGGTGGCGATTAACGAAGTTTTGGGATCCCTATAGAGGGGCACAAAATCGTGGAGCTTCGACCGGCCTATGACCACCCCCGATGCATGGACACTGGAGTGCCTGTTAAGCCCCTCAAGTTTTTTAGCCAGGGAAAAAAGTTCCGTATATTTTGGATCCTGTTCCAGCTCCTGCAGCCTGGGTTCTGCATCAATGGCCTTCTGCAGAAGGATCCCTGGGGTTCCGGGAATGAGCTTGGTGATCATCTCCGACTCGGGGATGGAAATATTCAAGACCCTGGCCACGTCTTTTATCACCACCTTGGCCCCCAGGGTTCCAAAGGTGATTATCTGCCCTACCCGATCACGGCCGTACTTTTCGGTGACATAGCGTATAACATCATCCCGGCCCTGGTTGGTAAAGTCCACATCAAAATCGGGCATGGAGATCCGTTCCAGATTAAGAAATCTTTCAAAGAGGAGCTTGTACTTTAAGGGGTCCACCCCCGTTATGTGCAATGAGTAAGCTACTATGGACCCCACCCCCGAACCCCGGCCAAAACCGACGGGGATATCGTGATCCTGGGCCCAGCGCACAAAATCTTCTACGATTAAAAAGTAGCCCGCAAAACCCATCCTAATAATAAGGTCCAGCTCGTGGTCGGCCCGGTTTAAAATTTCTTCCCAGGGCTTTCCATTTTCCTGCTTCTCTTTGGCATAACGCTTTGCAAGGCCCTCGTAGGTCAAATGCCTTAGGTACTCGTCTGAGCTTGTAAAGCCCTCGGGGATATCAAATTCTGGAAGATACTTGTGCAGATCCTCCCCGTCCACTCGGCTAATTTCCATTACACAGCGATCGGCTATGCGCTGGGAATTTAACAGGGCTTCGGGGACCTGGGGGAACAGGGCCGCCATCTCTTCTTCGCTTTTCAGGTAGAACTGGTCCCCGTGATACTTAATCCGTTTTTCGTCGGTCCTCACCTTTCCGGTGCCTATGCAGAGGAGTATATCGTGGGCCACATAATCTTCCCGGTCCAGGTAATGCACATCATTGGTGGCCACCAGGGGAATCCCCGTAGACTTGGAAATTTGAATCAGGGCCTGATTAATGCCATCCTGGGAAAGGGGGCCCCGCAATTCTTCTGCGGGGATTCCATGATCCTGGAGCTCCAGGAAAAAATTAGCATTTCCCTTCTCATCCTTTCCAAAAAGATCCCGGTAGTGGCAGGCCCGTTGTGCCGCTTCATCCAGCTTTCCCCCCTGGATTAAGGCGGGAATCTCCCCGGAAGCACAGGCAGAGAGGGCAATGATGCCCCCGTGGTACTGTGCAAGCAGCTCCTCGTCGATCCGGGGTTTGTAGTAAAAGCCCTCGGTATAGCCAAAGGAACAGAGCTTGACCAGATTCTGGTAGCCCTCCAGGTTTGATGCCAATAAAACCAGGTGATAATAGCGGTTCTCGTTTTCCGAACCCTTTTTCTCAAACCGGGAACCGGGCGATACATAGACTTCGCAGCCTATGATGGGTTTTATAGGCTTTGCCCGTTTTACATGCCAGCCCTTATCGTCTATGGTCTCTTCGCAGGCCTTTAAGAAATCCATGGCCCCAAACATACAGCCATGATCGGTCAAGGCCAGATGGCTCATCCCCAGTTTTTCGGCCTTGTCCGCCAGGGCCATGACCGACACAGCCCCGTCTTGAAGAGAATAATCCGAATGTACGTGAAGATGGACAAAGCCCGCCATACCCTAAAATGTACCTGAAAACATACTTTCATCCAAGGGCTGGATGATCCAACCCTTGGCTGGATTTACACTTCCTTGCCCTTCCATCGGGGTTTATACCCCAAAAGGCCCATAAAGGTCATGAGGCTAAAATAGGGGGGAGTAAAGAGGAGGCTCAGCACATAAGCGGGTCCAAAACGCCTTCGGGGAAGGGAGGAGCCAAAATAGACGAGGCAGAAGACCGTACTGAGGGTCATCCCCGTCTGGAGTCCCAGGGGCAGGGGCCAAAGGGAGGGGATAAAGGGCAGAAGAAGGAGCCCCAGGACCCCCAAAAAACTGCTTAACATAAGGAAGGTATAGTTAAACCGGGTCATCCTGTCGGGGCTGAATATGCCCCCATTATTCCAGCGGAGGGTCTGGTTCATAAAATCCTTCCACCGCTGCTCCCCCTGGGTCAGGACCTGTACATCCTCCCCCAGGGCGGCCCGAACCTTATAATCGGTCTTGGACCTAATAAGGGAGATAAGGGCCGCATCTTCGGTGGGGGAAGGGGGAACCTGGTCGTAGCCCCCCAGGGTATCCAGACAGGCCCTCCGGATGATCAGGTTATTACCAAAACCCCCTCCTGCGGCCCCCAGCCCCACAGCCCCGGCCAGGTACAGGTAACGCAGCCCATGCTCGTAGCACTGGTAGAGGTAAAAGAAGCCCTTCTCTTTGGAGGTCTTTAACACCGGCCCCATGGCGGCCCCCGAGGCTGGATCGGACATGCGCCGTACCATGCCCCGGACCCAGGAGGGGGGGACCTCACAATCTGCATCGGTGAGAAGGAAAAAATCCCCCGAAGAGGCGGCGATGCCCTGAGAAAGGGCGTACTGCTTGTAATTGGGCCCAGGGTTTTCAGTCAGGGTGATGATCCTAGCCCTGCCATGGTCCACCCGGCGGATAAAAGCGGCTATCATCTCCGTACTTTCGTCCTGGGAGCGGTCATCGACAAAGATGATCTCCAGGGGCAGGTAATCCTGGGCCTCCAGGCTCTTTAAGAGGGGACCTATGCGCCGCCCCTCGTTATGGACCGGAATGATAAGGGAGACCGATGGATTGGCCTTTTCTGGTCCGGCGATGGTCCTTTTTTCCCGCCGCCGCTCCATTAAGAGTCCCAGGTATAAAAAAAGATGGAGGGCCACATAGATAAGGAAATAGGAAAACCGAAAGATATCAAAGACAAGCTTATTAAGATCCATTACTTGCCCCTATATGGAGAATAGGGAACTCGAATCCCTGACCTATGCATTGCGAACGCATCGCTCTACCAACTGAGCTAATTCCCCTTGGTTCTTTCTATGTATACCATATCGCCGGTTTGGTCAAGAATATGGGCCCGCCCTTCCCCACCTTATCATGAAAGTACATTCTGGGTACTATGGTGCCATGAATGTATCTAAAGCTTTTATACCCACCCTGCGGGAAGATCCCGGCGACGCAGTTATTGCCAGCCACCAGCTCATGTTTCGGGCGGGACTTCTTCGAAAATTGGCCAATGGGCTTTTCGCCTACCTCCCCCTGGGGCTCCGCTCCTTCCGCAAAGTAGAGAGGATCATCCGCGAAGAGATGGACCAGGCGGGTTTTTTAGAGTTAAAACCGACGGTGGTGGTGCCGGGGGAACTCTGGAAAGAATCGGGCCGCTGGGAAAGCATGGGCGAAGGGCTCCTGCGCTTTAAAAACCGGGTCGATGCAGACTTTGTCATTTCTCCCACCGCCGAAGAGGCCTTTACCGCCCTGGTCCGGGACGAATTATCCAGTTACCGGCAGCTTCCCCTTTCACTGTACCAAATAAACACCAAGTACCGGGATGAGATCCGCCCCCGCTACGGGGTCATCAGGGGCAGAGAATTCGTCATGAAGGACGGATATTCCTATCATAGTGACGAAGAGAGCCTGGATAAGACCTATCAGGACATGGCCCGGGCCTATAGGCGGATCTTTAAACGCTGCGGCCTCTCGGTGGTGCCCGTCAGGGCCGATTCCGGAGCCATGGGGGGGAGCGGCTCCGAAGAGTTCATGGTAGAGAGTGTCATAGGTGACAATACCCTCCTCCTCTGTAAAGCCTGCGATTACGCGGCCAACGTAGAAAAGGCAGAATGTAAAACCGACTACCGCCCCCTTAGCCCCGAAGAAGGCCGGGCCGCAGCGGCATCTGTAGCCCCGGCAGAGACAATAGAGACCCCCAATGTGCGGACCATAGAAGAATTATCGGCCTTCTTAAAAGCCCCTCCCGCTTCGTTCATAAAAACCCTCATTTATAGGGCCCAAAATGTGGAGCTGGACCTAAGCTCCGCCCCGGGCTGCAGCAGTCTGAAACGCCATGGAACAGAGGCCGCCCCTGGGGCCTACATCGAAGCATTTTTCGCCGTCTGTATCCGGGGAGACCTGGAGATAAACGAAACCAAGCTAGCGGCCCTCCTTAAGGCCTCCGAAGTCAGCCTCGCCTCTGACGGCGATACCGAACGCCTAAGCGGGGCCCCCCTGGGCTTTGCGGGTCCCCTGGGCCTTACAAACCTGCCCATAGTGGCGGATCACAGCGTCTGTGCCATTACTGACGGCTATACCGGGGCCCTGGCAAAGGACCTTCATTACCAGCATGCGGCCTACGGAAGGGACTTCTCGGCCTGGATGCTGGGAGATCTCAGGACCGCCAGAGCCGGGGACCCCTGCTCCCTCTGCGGCGGGGAACTCTACGAGAAAAAGGGGAACGAACTGGGGCATATCTTTAAACTGGGGGATAAATACTCCCTGTCCATGGGCCTTAGCTACCTGGATGAAAAGGGCGAAAGCCGGATCCCCCTCATGGGCTGCTACGGCATAGGCCTGGACCGGACCCTGGCCAGTGTAATCGAGGAGCACCACGACGAAGACGGCATCATCTGGCCCATTTCGGTGGCCCCCTACCAGGTAATCATCATCCCCATCAAGTTTGAGGGGATCATGAAGGATGCGGCCCTCACCTTGCAGAAGGAACTCGAAGAGGGGGGCATAGAGGTGCTTTTGGATGACCGGGATGAGCGGCCGGGGGTCAAATTCAAGGATGCAGACCTCATTGGCATCCCCTACCGGGTCGTCCTGGGGGACAAAAACCTCAATGCCCCAAACCCCCAGGCAGAGATAAAAAGCCGCCGGGAGAAGGAAAACCGGCTCGTGGACCTAAAAACTGCCGCCGGGGACCTCATAGAACGAATCCGGGGTGATTTAGCCGAATTTTCTTGAAAATAAAGCTTGTCAGCTGGGGTTTTATCATTTATCCTGATAGAACTATATGTATAGAGGAGAGTAATTAATGCAGATCAAAGTACAAGAACTAAGCCCGGAAAAATTCCGGCAGTACGGCACCTACCAGAACCTTCTGGATGATGACAGTTTAGCAATTGCCTCGGTAAATAAGAGGGGCTTTTTCGCCGACGTCATGACCCTTAACTTTGGTCAGGACACCATGCCCTCAGTCTGTGTCTGTACCGTAAAAAAAGAAGAAGGCCCCATGATGATCGGTTTTGTGGAATGTCATGGAAAAACCTGTGAAGGGCTCTTACCCCTCGACACAGATGTTATCATCTTCGTAGGAAGACTGGTACGGCGCGAATTTTCCACCGAAACCCTGGAAGCCTTTAGGGTCCCCAAGGGCACCTTCGTAAAACTGGAGCCCCTTATTGTCCATGGCCGCCAGTTTGTCACCAAAGCTGACGATGCCCACATTCTCTGTATGCTCCCTCAGCGGACCTTCTACAACGACATGGTCGCCAAGATGCTCCCCGAAAACGAGAGAGTAGAGATCGTAGAGTAGCCTGCCCTTAACTTTATTGGGCGGGCCCTAGCGCTCGCTCAATAGGGTTTTTAGTTCCTGAATTTCCTTCACCATCTGGGTATTACCAAGCTGGAAACGTTTGGGGACCATCTTCTTGGAAGTACATTCCACTGCCGCCACCAGGTTTTGCAATCGTATGGCATGGGGATACTGGGGGGGATTAAAATCTTCCATCACCTCCTCCATGTCGGCCTTGGAGATCATGGTTCGCCCCTCCATGACGGCCCGCTGCATGGCCCGGATCAGCATGGATTCAATCTCTGCCCCCGAAACCTCTTCATCGTACTTCTTAAAAAGATCCTGGACAGAAAAGGTATGGACTCCAAATTTTAGCTTTTTTACCAGGGTGGTAAAGAGGGCCACCTTTTCTGGCAGGGTCTCTGGGTAAAAGAGGGCAAAGTGCTCCTCTGCCCGGCCCTGGCGTTTTAGGTCTATGGGGAGCAGGTCAGGCCGGCAGGTTATGAGGAACCAGATGATCTTTCCCCGATAGGTGGTATCTCCCATAAAATTGGCAATTTGGGCGAAGACCCGGTTACTGGTCCCCGAGTCGCCTTCCTGGTCCCGGTCACCCAGGTAGGCATCGGCCTCATCTATCATCACCGCCACCGGGGCCATGCTCTTGAGGATGTTCAGCACCTTTTCGAGATTCGATTCCGACTCCCCCTGCCACTTGGATCGGAAGTTGCGGAACTTCACCATGGGAATCCCTATCTCTCCTGCAAAGGCACTCACCATAAAGCTCTTTCCCGTCCCTACGGGTCCGGCAATCAAATAGCCCATGGGAATTACCGAACTCTGATCCCGTTTTATTGCCTTGGCATGGGAACGCAGCTGCCGCTTGACAAAGTCATGGCCCGAAACGGCGTCCAGGTTATACTGGGTATCCATAAACTCCAGGAGCCCCCCAGCCTCGTGCTCTATCATCTCCCTCTTCTTCTCGCTTAGGTAATCCATGGTAAGGACCCTGTTCTCTTCGTAACGTTCGAGGATCAGCCGGTCCAGGTTCATCAAATTAAGACCGCTGGTAGCCGAGGCTACCCTTTCGGCGCTAAGCCCCTTATCGAGGCTTAAAAAGCCATCCCGTTCCTTGGACTGCAGAAAGCTTAGGCGTACCGATTCGTCAGGAAAGGGTACCGCCACTTTCACCGTAGAAGAAGAACCCACCAAGCGGGGGGAGAGATCTTCAAGGTTCTCTGCCAAAAGGATCACCGACACGTCCCCTTCGGTAAAATCGGGATTATTGGCCCAGCGGTTCAGGGTTACCAGGCAATAGCGATCCCCGTCGGTAGAGCGGAGCAGATCCCCTCCGGGGACTATATACTCCGCATAGTCTATGATGAGGACCATCCGGGGCGAGGGAGTAGCCCTATCCTTGGGGATCCGCATAAGAAAATATTTTTCCAGAAAGTAAAAACTTTTTTCCGGGTCGGTGGAGTAAAAATCCGAGACCTCATCATTGGGAAAACGCTGACGCAGCAGGGTTTCGTACTCCCTGGCCATCTGGTCTGTGCAAAAGGACACCCCGTCGGAGCGATCATAATATGCAATAATATGCTGGTTCCCAAAAATTATTTCCGCAATATACTTATGGATCTGGGCAAAGATAAACTCCCCTTCTTCGGTTTCTTTGGGAAGAAAATCCCGGATATTCCCATGGACTATATAAAGGTTGGCGGTCTTGGAGCCATACTTAATGGCAAATTCCCTGACCCACTCGGGCCAGTTTTTTATTAGCTCGGAGTTTTTTGCAATATATTTTGTCATCATCCCCTCCCCGATTCTTTCGTCATATTAATGTAAATACACAAATTGTAAAAGATTCAAACCCTGTTCCCGTATCCTTATCTCCTGCCGCTGGGATTCCACGATCCTGCCGCCGCTGTGAAAGTTCACCGTCACCGTATATTCCCCGGGAACCAGGTTCTGGGCCCCCACCAGGGCATAACGGGGAAAAAAGCGGGATATCCTTACATCCGCCTGTTCGCTGGCCTCGGTGGCAATCTTGGTAAAAAGACTCATCAAGAGGCCCGCCCCGGCCCCCACGTTATCACTGACCACCGCCGAAGAGACTGCCCCGGCGGTGTTTTTTACGATGCTCCGGGCCGCCGCCTTTAAAATGATAAGACCATGTCGGGACTTAAAGGTATCTTCTGCCACGGCCCCCATGTCCTCCAAAAGTTCCAGGGCAAAGCGCTCCCCCGTATCCAGGACCACCTCAACGAGCTGTACCGCCGCCGGGCGGCTCTCCATGACCGGAAAGGTGATCCTGACGAGGTTATGGGGAAAGGGAAGCAAAAGGGGGATGAGTATATTTTCTTCTTTCTTAATGGGGGCCAAGCCCGTAAAAGCTATGACATTGAGGCGCCCCATCCCCGAGGGTATGGACAGCTCCCCCGCCAAGGATGAGGGCAGGGGGTGATAATAGACATCCGGAGCCAGATCGTAGGCCCGGCGAAGCTCCATAAGATCGATCCGGGCGCTGTCAAATCTGCCGGTCCCCCGGTAAAAAAGCACCCCCAGGTAACGGGCCAGGGCAGAGTTTGAAAACCGCGATGCCTCCATGGGAAACTGGGAGGGATCTATCTCCTGGTGGGCATTAAGCACCCTCCGTTTGGGGGCCTCGTATTTATCGGCCAGATAATTAGACTTGGCATTCATCCGGCGGATTTCTACCAGGGCCCCTTCCAGATCGTTTAAGTGATAAAAATTGAGGGCATTAAAAACATTGATGTAGAGATCCTCGTAGTCCTCCCCCGAGTAATCCTGCACATTGTCATTGACGATAAAGGTACCTATGTCGGCGGTAATACTCCGGGTAAAGGCCTCTTCAATAAGTTGTTCCGCCCTATGAAGATCCTGAAATGATTCGCCGTACTGCCCTGCATAATGGTGTAACATTCCCCGGTCCAGATGAAAGAGTATTTGGTTCCGGGGGGGATAGGCATTCCGCAGCAGCCGGGGTTCTTCAAAATTGACCAGGGCCCGGATAAAGGAACCGCTGCGGACCTCCGCATCTACAGGGGCAAAGACATCGGGGCTTCCTGCACAGCCAAGAAGACCCGACGATAAAATGAGTACAAGAAGGAAGATCCGAAGTTGCATCCTAGGGGTTCTCCAAAGCTTCCAGGTGTATGCTAGAGACCCCGGCTGGACTGGCGAACTTCCTTTTTAATTTCGCTGTTTTCTCCCATCCAAAGACGGGTCCGGGTTTCGATATTGGTCAGTTCGGCACTGACAAAATAGGAGCGGACCGTAGTATTCCCCGCCCTATCTTCCATGGAGTTTATCGTCCCCGTTAAAAGCAGGATGGCACCGGTCTCGTTGGCCAGGGCCGCCATGGTCTCTTCGCTGGTAAACTCATTATCAAAGCGCTCGGCCCTCAATTCTGCCAGGGTGTCCCCTCCGGCCACAAAGTCCAGCCTTCCGGAATTGACTATGGCAATCTCCATGGCCCTGGCTATGATGGAGGTATCGATATGCTCGTTAGATTCGTTCCTAAAGGAACCCACCACCGCCGCAGGAAGCCTGCCGCCGTTTCTGACCCGGTATTCTACGATAAAGTCGTTAATCCTTGGAGAGCTAAGGCAGTCGCTGATGAGACTGTTAGCCACCAGCCGGGCGTCGGTATCATTCCAGCGGCCGCTTAGGTCGATTACCGTATCCGAATCAACCCTTCTAATCCTGGGGTTGGATGAACAGGCACCGAATACAAACAGGACAAGTAATGCCCCAAACATGATGGTTCTTGTTTTCATAGGTAATGGTAGCAGGACCAGAGCGAAAAATCAACATCCCCCGCCTGCATAAGGGACAAGGGAGATTCCATATGCTAAGATGGGCCATGCGTCCCTTCGAAGTCGTATCCCCCTTTGAGCCCGCAGGCGATCAGGGAGAAGCCATCGCCGCCCTGGTAAAGGGAATAAAGGCCGAAGATCAATTCCAGGTCCTCCAGGGGGTAACGGGCTCGGGCAAGACCTTTACCATGGCCAAGATCATTGAGGCGGTCCAGCTCCCCACCCTGGTGGTAAGCCATAACAAGACCCTGGCGGCCCAGCTGTTCCGGGAGTTTAAAAGCTTCTTTCCCCATAATGCGGTGGAATACTTCGTCTCCTACTACGATTACTACCAGCCCGAAGCCTATGTGGCCAGCCGGGACCTCTATATCGAAAAGGATGCCTCGATAAACGACGAAATTGAGCGGATGCGCTTATCGGCGACCCGGAGCCTCATGGAGAGGGAGGATGTGATCATCGTCGCCACCGTCTCCTGCATCTACGGTCTGGCAACCCCGGAGGTGTATAAAAAGATGACAGCCACCTTTTCCCAGGGGGACAAGATCGATGTGGATTCCCTGATCCGGCGGCTGGTGGAGCTCCAGTATGAGCGGAACGATGCGGTCCTCGAGAGGGGCCGGTTCCGCCGCCGGGGGGACACCCTGGAGATCTACCCCGCCTATCTGGAAGAGGCCTATAGGGTAGACCTGGACTGGGACATGGTGGAGCGGATCCGGCGCTTTAACCCCGTATCGGGGGAGGTCCTGGAAGAGATAGACCGGGCCATGATCTACCCCGCCAAGCAGTTCGTCATGCCCGCCCAGCTGGTCCACAATGCCCTGGGGGCCATTAAGGAAGAGCTGGCCGAGAGGTACGAGTTTTTTTTGTCCGAGGGAAAGATGCTGGAAGCCGAGCGGCTTAAGACCAGGGTTGAGTACGACATCGAGATGCTCACCGAGATGGGCTACTGCCCGGGCATAGAAAACTACTCCTCCCACCTGGCGGGAAGGGCCCCCGGCGTAGCTCCCGACACCCTCATCAACTACCTCCCCAGGGCCCACCTCACCTTTATCGACGAGAGCCACGTGACCCTCCCCCAACTGGGGGCCATGCATGCGGGGGACCGGTCCCGCAAGACCGCCCTGGTGGATTATGGCTTCCGGCTCCCCTGCGCCCTGGACAACCGGCCCCTCCGTTACGACGAGTTCGAGGCCCGGCTGGACAAGACCATCTTCGTCTCCGCCACTCCGGGCCCTACGGAAAAGGAAAAATCCGTCCGGGTGGTGGAACAGCTCATCCGTCCCACGGGGCTCCTGGACCCGGTCATCGAGATCCGGCCCAGCGAAGGCCAGATGGAAGACATCTACGCGGAGATCCGCCAGCGCATCGCCGCCGGGGAGCGATCCCTCATCCTCACCCTCACCAAAAAAATGGCCGAGGACCTGACGGACTACCTATCGGCCCTGGAACTCAGGGTCCGCTACATCCACAGTGAGGTGGAAACCATAGAGCGGGTCGAGATCCTCACTCAGCTTAGGACCGGAGACTTCGATGTCCTGGTGGGGATCAATTTATTGAGGGAGGGGATAGACCTGCCGGAGGTCTCGTTTATCGCGATCTTGGACGCCGACAAGATAGGCTTTCTAAGGTCCCTCACCAGCCTGGTGCAGATCATAGGCCGGGCCGCCCGGAACGCCGCAGGAAAGGTGATCATGTACGCTGACCGGGAAAGCGATGCCATGAAGCAGGCCATAGCCGAGACCGAGCGCCGCCGCCGCCACCAGATGGAATACAACGAAAAGCACGGCATCACCCCCACCACGGTCAGCAAGGCGATCACCGAAATCCTCCAAAGGCGGGCCGCAGAGGAACAGGACGCCGCAGCAGCCACGGTGGAGGTCCTCAAAAGGTCCCACAATGTGCTCGTCCCCAAAGAACGCAAAAAGCTTATCGCCGCCCTGGAGCGGGAAATGCTCGAACACGCCAAGAACCTCGAGTTTGAACAAGCCGCCGCTATCCGCGATGAGGTGCAAAAGATAAAGGAACTGGGAAAGATATAGCCCCAGGTTTGATCTCGCCGCCAATTAGTAAAACCACATGAGGGGTGGGTGCCGCTCAGGTCTAGGAATTGAGATGAACCCGCCTACGGAGCCCCCGGCACCCAGTTTCTTGTATTCTATCATTGCGTTCAGCTTTCCTCGCACATACTGGGTACCGGAGCTTATTTCATTATCCTATTCTGCTTTACCCGAGGTCTCCTCCAGCGGAGAATTCCCAGATATTCCTAGCCCCAAGCAACCCCCACCCCTCCCCAGTGTTTGATCACTCATGTGGCGAGATCAAACCAGATTGTCATCGAAAAGGTGACAGTCACCCTTTTTTCCTAGTGGCTTCTGATCCTGACCACCACTACATATAGTATATGTCACCTTTTTCGTACATCATTTATCATTCTTCCCCCCCCCGATCACACATGAAAGAGAGGTACCTATAAGGCTCTTCTTGATCTAACCACGCATTGCTGTCTGTGCTGGAGCAGGAACTTCGTCCATGACGAGCCTCTGGCGGGCAGGTAAAGCCAGCTTAGGGTGTATAGATTTTAGGGTCAGACCGCCAGCCGAGCTCGGCAGGGATGAAGGTTCCTGTCCAGCGCGAGCTGAGTATGCTGGGTAGGTCTTGGTTTGAGATTGTTACGGCGAGATCATACCTACTTCTTTTTCTTAGGTGCCGGTTTTACCGCTGGTTTTGAGTCCTTCTTCTGGGTGGCTCCCTTCTTGGGGGTGAGGGCCGCGGGCTGCTTTTTCAGGGCATCCACTTCCCTTCGGGTGGGGGGTTCGGCTCCCCGTTTGGTGCAGACCAGGGCGGCGGCCTTGTTGGCAAAGAGGAGGGCATTGTAGAGGTCCTCTTCGCTCAGGGCCGCCAGGGCCGAACGGGACATCTTCTTTTTTAATTCCAGCCAGGCAAGAAAGGCCCCGTGGAAGGTATCCCCCGCTCCAATGGTGTCTGCCAGGGGGAGGCTAAAGCCCGGGGACATAACCTTAAGCACCGTGCCATCGTTTCGGCGCAGCATGGCCATGGCACCCTTGGAGCCCAGGGTACAGATCGCAAGACGGGGCCCCATGCTGATGAGTTTTTTCAAGCCCGGTTCGGCCCCCAGTTTGGGGTAGATAAAATCAAAATCGGCCTCGGATATCTTAACAATGCTGGAAGAGGCGACCCATTTTTCGAAGCGCAGCTTGTAGGCATCCTTATCCTTGATCATAAAGGGCCGTATATTGGGATCAAACGAAATAACCGGTGCCCCATCCATCTCTTCGGCGCTTTTTCGGCTCCCCTCCCGTAAAATGAGGGCCTCGATGGCAGAAACCAGGGGTTCCATGGTCATGGAAATGGACCCAAAAAGGATGCAGTGAGTATCGGCGGGGAGTTTTGAGGGCAGATCTCCCGTGGTAAGGGACCTGTCGGCGGTCCCCTCGGTATAAAACACGTACTGAGGCTCCTTGCCCTTATCGAGTTTTACGAAGGCCAGGGTAGAGTTTTGCTTGGCGGGAATGATAAGATCGTCCCCAACCCGGTTATCCTTAAGGCGCTTCATGAGAATTTCGCCGAAAAAGTCGGTGGACAGACGGCCCAGGAACTTTACGGGAACCCCCAGTCTTCCTATGGCGATGGCGGTATTGCAGGGACTCCCCCCGGGGAGGGGCAAAAACCCTTCGCCCATCCCGGGAACCTTTGCCCGGACCATGTCAATCAGGGCCTCTCCGCAGCAAATGATCATGGCTCACTCCTTCCTCTCTATAGTATACTACGATATGGACAATGATCATAGACGATGGGGGCATTTTTCAGCATTTTTCGGGAATATATGGTAAAATTGGAGTTAGAAGAGGAGGCTTTATGCAGGGAAAAATGAAGGTGGCCCTGGCCAGGGACATAGGAAAGATTGACATCGTAGAGCAAGAGATCCCCCAACCAGGGGAAAACGAGGTTCTGGTAAAACTCGAGTACGTGGGGGTCTGCGGGTCCGACCTTCACTATTATGAAAGTGGAAGAATTGGAGATAATTACGTAAAATGGCCCATGGTCCTGGGCCATGAATGTGCCGGAACCATCGTAGAAACCGGCTCCCAGGTCACCGGCCTTGCTATTGGGGACCGGGTAGCCCTGGAACCAGGCAAGACCTGCGGCCGCTGCCAATACTGCAAAACCGGCCGCTACAACCTCTGCCCCGAGGTGATATTCTTTGCCACCCCCCCAATCGACGGGGTCTTCCAGGAATACGTGGCCCACCAGGCGGCCCTCTGCTTTAAGCTCCCCGACCATGTAAGCACCCTGGAAGGGGCCCTCATCGAACCCCTGGCGGTGGGCTTCCATAGCGCCCTCATGGGGGAAGCCAAGCTGGGCCAAAGTGCCCTGGTCTCTGGCTCGGGCTGCATAGGCCTGGTCTCCATGCTGGCCCTCAAGGCCCTGGGGGTCTCCAAGGTCTATGTGAGCGACGTGATCACCAAACGCCTGGAAAAGGCCCTCGCCCTGGGGGCTACGGGGGTCATCAACGTAGCCGAAAAGGATCTGGTACAGGGGGTCCAGGAGGCCCATAAGGGGGAACTCCTGGATCTGGCCATAGACACCTCGGGGGTCGAGTCCGCCGTGGCGGGGGCCATGGCCCTCTTAAAAAAAGGGGGAACCTTTGTCTTTGTGGGCTACAGCAGCAGCGGAATGATGAACTTCCCCTTGAGCCTGGCGATGAACAAGGAAATCTCCATGAAGACCATCTTCAGATACCGCCATATTTACCCCATGGCCATCGATGCAGTAGCCCAGGGCAAGGTGGACATCAAAAACATCGTCACCGACGTCTTCGATTTTAAGGATATACAGAAGGCCATGGATGAAAGTGCCAAAAACAAGGCGGAAATCGTAAAATCCGTCATCAAAATTGCCTAAGGGGGGAGATATGCAGGGGAAAATGAAGGTTGCCCTAACCACCGGGACCAGAACAATGGAGATCCAGGAGATGGATATCCCGCAAATAAAGGCCAATGAGGTCCTCGTAAAAATCGAGTACGTGGGCATCTGCGGCTCGGACCTCCATTTTTACGAGATGGAAACCACCAGGCCCGTCTACCCCATCATCCTGGGCCACGAAAGTGCCGGGGTGGTGGTGGAAGTAGGCTCCGAAGTGACCCACCTCAAACCGGGAGACCAGGTGGCCCTGGAACCGGGAAGGACCTGCGGGGTCTGTGAATACTGCCGGGCCGGGGTCTATAACCTCTGCGTGGATGTCCACTTTTTCGCCACCACCAAGACCCCGGGGGTCTTTAAGGAATATGTGGCCCACGAAGCGGCCCTCTGCTTCAAGCTCCCCCCCAATGTCAGCACCCTGGAGGGGGCCCTGGTAGAACCCCTGGCGGTGGGCTTTCATGCTGCCTTTCAGGGGGGAGCCACCCTGGGTCAGAGTGCGGTGGTCTCCGGGGCCGGATGCATAGGCCTGGTCTCCCTCTTGGCCCTTAAGACCCTGGGCTGTTCCCGGATCTATGTAAGCGACGTGGTCCCCAAGCGCCTGGAAAAGGCCCTCGCCCTGGGGGCCGCGGGGGTCGTAAATGTGGCAGAGAAGGACCTGGCCCAAACCGTCATGGACCTCAACATGGGCCAGGGGGTGGATCTCTTCATCGAAGCATCGGGGGTAGAAAGTGCAGCCGCATCGGGCATAGAAGTCCTAAAAAAGAACCGGACCCTGGTCTTTGTGGGCAACCCCCGGGGGGGCATGATGAACCTCCCCATAGGCCGGGCAGCCTCCAAGGAGCTCACCATGAAAGGGGTCTTTCGCTACCGACATCTCTACCCCCTGACCATAGACATGATCTCCGAAGGGAAGGCGGACGTAAAATCCATAGTCACCGATATTTTTGATTTTAAGGATATCCAGGAAGCCATGGAAAAGAGTTCCGCCAACAAGGCCGAAATAGTAAAGGCGGTGGTAAAGATCGCCTAGAGGACCGCCCCGTCGGAGGGGTCCGGGACCGTCTTATGATGGGGTCCCGGAAAAAGGCCCGTACTCAGGTAGAGGGGAATGGAACCTATCTCCTTGTCATCGATGTATAGGACAAAGTTGATCACCCCGGGCTGTTTAAAGTGAAGGTTAGAAACAGTAAAGACCAGGTGGGAAACCGCGGTGGCATTCCCCGTAGCTTTAATCTCCAAGTTCCCCCTCACCGGTTTAATGGCCATCTCCCCCTCCAGGTCCCGGGCCTCTATCCTAAACTGATGGCTCGAGAACTCCCAGAGGTCAAATCGCAGGCGGATTACCACCGACAGATGGGGATGCATGCAGGGGAAATTCCGGGAAATGATGGTATCAAAGGTGCCGACTATGGTCAGCTTCCCGGAATTCTCCTGTGCAAAATCACAAAAGGTGAAGAGTTCTATTTTCATTCATCTAGATCATCGAGATCCGGGTCACCCTCGGCATCCACTTCCGCATCTTCCGCCGAGTAATCTTCGGCAGTGGCCTCCATGACCCGCTCGAGCTTGCGCCTTTCCAGGATCTCGTTCATGTACTCATCCATATCCTGCTGGTCCTCGTCGAAGAGTTTAATATCCCTATAGCTCTTCATCCCCGTTCCGGCGGGTATGGGATGCCCGATGATGATGTTTTCTTTAAGACCCCTTAAGTAGTCGGTGGCCCCCTCTATGGCCGCATTGGTCAGGACCTTAGTGGTCTCCTGGAAGCTGGCCGCCGAGAGGAAGGAATCGATATTAAGGGAAGCCTTGGAGATCCCCTGGAAGACCGGTCTGGCCACCGCGGGCTGCCCCCCCTCGTTAATGACCCTCGAGTTCTCCTCGTGGAAGTTATACTTATCGACCAGCTCGCCGTAAATAAAGCGGGTGTCCCCTACTCTGACGATTTCGACCTTCCGCATCATCTGGCGGATGATAACCCCCACATGCTTGTCGTTAATCGAAACCCCCTGGAGGCGGTAGACCTGCTGGATCTCATCCATCAGGTAGCTCTGCAGCATGGTCTCGCCCAGGATACGCAGAATATCGTGGGGGTTTATGGAGCCCTGGCTCAGGGCCTCACCGGCCTCTATGCTGTCTCCGTCCCGGACCAGGAGCCGTTTGGTCATGGGGATAAGGTGTTTATACTCCTTCCCAAAGGCGTCTTCGACGATTACCACCCGCTTGCCCTTGACGATGGCCTTAAACCTGACCACCCCTGACACTTCTGCCAGAACCGCCGGGCTCTTGGGCTTCCGGGCTTCAAAGAGCTCGTTCACCCGGGGAAGCCCCGAAGTTATATCCATGGCTTGGGCGGACTCCTTAAGGGTCCTGGCTATGGTCCGGCCGGCCCGGATCTTTTCGCCCTCATCGACCTGCAAGACCGCCCCCCCCGGAAGGAAGTAGGAGGCCAGGAGGTTGTCGTTGTCGTCGACGATGATGATCCGGGGCTGCTTCTCCAGCTGCTGGATGTCGCTGATCCGTTTCTCCACCCCCCGCTCTTCATCTATCTCTTCCCTAAGGGTGGTCCCGGGAATGATGTCCTCGTAGCGGATTATCCCGCTGGCCTCGGCAATAATGGGATCCGAGAAGGTATCGAAGGTGGCGATGGTTTTTTCCGCATCCACCACATCTCCTATGTCCACCAGCATTTCCGAGCCGTTGCGGATCTCAATCTTCTGATCCTGGCCCCGGAGGTAGAGGACCTTGTCGCTCCCCTCGTTCATGATCATGGCATAGGCAATATCGGGGGAGTAGATGGTATCCTTCCCCCGTTTAATAATGGGGGCCCCCCGGACAACCCTCTGGCCGTCTTCGACCAAAAGTTCATCCCTGGACTCTAGCTTATACTCTTCCATGATCCGGTTGATCACCGCAAAGCCCTTTCTGGTAAAGAGCCGGACCCCCGTAGAAAGGCCGGTTTTTTCATCCACCCTCTCTACATGGGCCCCGGTTAGGTCCCGGATATAAACGGGATACTTAAAGAAGATCCGGTTCTCTTCGCTGATATTGATGGCGACCCCTCCGGTATGGAAGGTCCGCATGGTCAGCTGGGTTCCCGGCTGGCCTATGGACTGGGCCGCGATGGTTCCCACCGCTTCGCCTATATCCACGGTCCGGTTGGTGGCCAGGTTCCGGCCGTAACAGAGGCGGCAGACCCCGTGGCCGGCCTCGCAGGTAAGGACCGTCCTGACCCGGACCGTCTCTATCCCCGCTTCCTCGATGGCATCGGCGATCTCCTCGGTGATATCCTGGTTCACGTCGACGATTATTTCCCCGGTGATAGGATGCTTCACCCGTTCCAGGGTAAAGCGGCCCACGATACGATCCCGCAGGGGCTGGACTATGTCCTCGCCGCTCTTGATCGCCGAGTTGGCAATCCCATTGATGGTGCCGCAGTCGTCTTCGTTCACCACCACGTCCTGGGCTATGTCTACCAGGCGGCGGGTCAGGTAACCCGCTTCGGCGGTTTTCAGGGCCGTGTCGGCCAGCCCCTTGCGGGCCCCGTTGGTGGAGATAAAGAACTCGATGACCGAAAGGCCTTCTTTAAAGTTGGACCTGATGGGAAGCTCGATGATATCCCCCGAGGGCTTGGCCATGAGGCCCCGCATCCCCGCAAGCTGGCGAATCTGATTCCGGCTTCCCCGGGCGCCCGAGTTGGCCATCATGTAGATGGAGTTAAAGCCGTTCCGGTCCGCCTCCAGGGCCTTCATCATGATGGTGGTAAGATCCTCATTGGTCTTCTGCCAGACCTCGATGACCCGGTTATACCGTTCTTCGGCGGTGATCATCTGGCTGTTAAAGGACTTCTGTATGGCCTCCACCTCCCGGTTGGCCTTTTCGATCATCTCGGTCTTTTCTTTGGGCACCACGATGTCGTCCACCCCTATGGTCGATCCAAAGACGGTGGCATACTTGTAGCCCGTGGCCTTGATGGCGTCGAGCATCTTGACGGTGGTCCAGGAACCCTGGTCGGCAAAGATGCTTTCGATAAGGGTCCTAAGTTCCTTGTCCTTTAACTCATAGTTAATGTAGGGAATCTCCGGGGGCATCTCTTCGTTAAAGACCAGCCGCCCGGCGGTGGTCTCGATGAGCCCGTCCTCGTCCTTCTCGACGCTGTGCCCCACCCGGTCCCAGATGGGCTGCTTGGGGGGCTTAACCTTGATGACCGACTCCCATTCCAGGGACTTGGCTTCCACCGCCAGGTAGACCTCTTCTACCGAGGAGTAGCGGGGGGCCGGCCCCACGGACTTCCCGCAGAAGCCGCAGGCGGACCATTCGTCCAGGAGGCTCATCCCGCACTCTTCGCAGGGCTGTTTTCCTTCCCTGTTTTTTCCCTTGGCGGCCTTAGCCTTATCATGGCCCGGCCGTTTGCCGTTGGGTTTAATCCGGGTTAAAAAGTTAATCCCCAGAACCATATCCTGGGAGGGGAAGACAATGGTCTTTCCGTTGGCGGGGTTGAGGAGGTTCCGGGCGCTAAGCATGAGGGTCCAGCATTCCATCTGGGCCGCCTGGGTCAGGGGCACATGGACCGCCATCTGATCCCCGTCAAAGTCGGCGTTAAAGGCATAACAGACCAGGGGAGGAAGCTTGATGGCCTTGCCCTCCACCAGGACGGGCTCAAAGGCCTGGATCCCCAGACGGTGGAGGGTGGGTGCCCGGTTTAAAAGTACCGGATGTTCCTTTACCACCTCGTCCAGGATGGCGAAGACCTCGGGGGTCTCCTGCTCCACCAGGATCTTGGCCTTCTTGATATTGTAGACCACATCCTTGTCCACCAGTTTCTTCATTATAAAGGGCTTAAAAAGCTCCAGGGCCATTTTGGTGGGAAGGCCGCACTGCCACATCTTAAGTTCGGGACCCACGGTGATAACACTGCGGCCCGAGTAGTCCACCCGCTTACCCAGAAGGTTCTGGCGGAACCGGCCCTGCTTGCCCTTGAGCATGTCACTGATGGACTTCAGGGGCCGGTTCGAGGCCCCCTTCACCACCCGCTTCTTCTTGGAGTTGTCAAAGAGGGCGTCCACCGCCTCCTGGAGCATCCGCTTTTCGTTGCGGATGATGATGTCCGGGGCGTTCAAAACCTGGAGCCGCTTAAGGCGGTTGTTCCGGTTGATCACCCGGCGGTAAAGGTCGTTGAGGTCGCTGGTGGCAAAGCGGCCCCCGTCTAGCTGGACCATGGGGCGCAGTTCCGGCGGGATCACCGGGATCACGTCCAGGATCATCCACTCGGGACGGTTCTTGGAGTTCCGGAACTTCTCGATGATATCGATCCGTTTGAGGAGCCGCTTGTCGCTCTTGGCCCCCTTCTCAATCATCTTGAGCCGCAGCTCCGCCGCCATCTCGTCCAGGTTGATGTTCTCTAAAAGGGTCCTGATTGCCTCGGCCCCCATGCCGGCGGTGAAGCTCCCGGAGTGCCTTTCCTGGGCCTCGTAGTATTCTTCTTCGGTTAAAAGCTGATTCTTTTTGAGGTCCGTCTCGCCGGCCTCGATGACCACGTACTTCTCGTAGTAGAGGACCGACCTGAGGGCCGCCAGGGGAAGATCCAGAAGGAGCCCCATACGGCTGGGGACCGAACGGTAGTACCAGATATGGGACACCGGGGCGGCCAGCTCTATGTGGCCCATCCGCTCCCGGCGGACCTTAAAGTGGGTCACCTCGACGCCGCAGCGGTCGCAGATAACCCCCTTGTAGCGGATGGACTTAAACTTGCCGCAGTAGCATTCCCATTCCTTGGTGGTCCCAAAGATCCGCTCGCAGAAGAGACCGTCCTTTTCGGGCCGCAGGGTCCGGTAATTAATGGTCTCCGGCTTTTTTACTTCTCCGTAGGACCAGGCCCGGATCATCTCCGGAGAAGCCAAACGAATCTTTATAGAATCAAAATCCTGAATATCCCTCATGCCAAGGCCCCCTAAAAGTTCGAACCGCTTTTGTTAATCAGATCTTCATCCCTTTCGGTAAGGGGGATCTGCTTGCTCTTGTTATCGTAAATCGTAAGATCCAGGGCCAGGCCCCGGAGTTCCTGGACCAGCACGTTGAAGGATTCGGGAATCCCCGCGGTGGTCGAAGGCTCGCCCTTGACGATGGCCTCGTAGATCTTGCTTCTGCCGGTCATGTCGTCGGACTTGATGGTCAAAAGCTCCTGCAGGGTGTGGGCCGCCCCATAGGCTTCCAGGGCCCATACCTCCATCTCGCCCAGGCGCTGACCGCCGAACTGGGCCTTGCCGCCCAGGGGCTGCTGGGTTACCAGCGAATAGGGCCCGGTGGAGCGGGCATGCATCTTGTCATCCACCAGGTGGTGGAGTTTGAGGAAGTAGATGATGCCGCAGAAGATGGGGTTGATAAAGGGCTCCCCGGTCTTGCCGTCTCTTAAAACAGCCTTACTGGTCACCGGCAGCCCCGCCTCTTTCAACTTCCCTTCGATTTCTTCGGTACTGGGGGACTGGAAGACCGGCACCGAGTACCACTCATTTAAGGTAGAGGCGGCCCAGCCCAGTTCGGTTTCAAGAAGCTGCCCTATGTTCATCCGGGAGGGAACCCCCAGGGGAGTCAGACAGAGATCCAGGGGAGTCCCGTCTTCCATGTAGGGCATATCCTCTTCGGGGAGGATCCGGGCCACGACCCCCTTGTTGCCGTGGCGGCCCGCCATCTTATCGCCTTCCCGCAATTTGCGCTTGGTGGCGATGAGGACCTTAACGACCTCGTCGACCCCGGGGTTTAGATCGTCCCCTTCGGTCCGCTTAAGCCGCTGGATATCGATGATGGTCCCCTCGATGCCGTGGGGCACCCGGAGAGAAGAATCCCGAACCTCCTTGGCCTTCTCACCAAAGATCGAATTGAGGAGTTTGAACTCCGGGGTGGTTTCAGTTTCGCTCTTGGGGGTCACCTTGCCGACCAGGATATCCCCGGACCTGACCTTGGCCCCCACGATGATGATCCCCTCGGTGTCCAGGTTATCGAGGCTCTTTTCTGAGGTGTTGGGGATATCCCGGGTAATCTTTTCGGGCCCCAGTTTGGTCTCCCGGACCTCGGTAAGGAACTCCTTTATATGGATAGAAGTGAACATGTCATCCTTTACTACCCGCTGGGAAATCAGGATCGAGTCCTCGTAGTTGTAGCCGTTCCAGGGCATAAAGCCCACCAGGATGTTCTGTCCCAGGGCCAGTTCCCCATCCCTGGTGGCGGGGCCGTCGGCAATAACCTGGCCGGCGGTGATCTTATCCCCCACCCTTACGATGGGCCTCTGGTTGTAGCAGGTGTCCTGGTTGGTCCGCTGATACTTGATCAGCTTATAGACATCCAGGCCCCCTTCATCGGTTTCGGGGATCCTGCCCTTCTTGTCCTCCGGCTCTATGACCACTTCCTGGGAGCTAACGCTCAGTACCGTCCCCCCCCGGCGGGCCTTGCGGAGGACCCCCGAGTCGTAGGCGCACTTGGCTTCCATCCCCGTACCCACCCGGGGCGCGTCGGGGAAGATCAGCGGCACCGCCTGCCTCTGCATATTGGACCCCATGAGGGCCCGGTTGGCATCATCGTGCTCTAAAAAGGGAATAAGGGAAGCCGAAGCGGAGATGATCTGCTTGGGCGACACATCCATGTATTGAATCTCGTTGGGAAGCCGGGAGGTGTAATCCCCCTGGCGCCGGCAGGAGACCTGGTCGTCGGCGAAGCTGCCGTTGTTGTTCAACCGGGCCGAAGCCTGGGCGATAAAGAAGCGGTCCTCGTCCATGGCCGAGAGGTACTCGATGTCCTTGGAGGCCACCCCCTTCACCACCTTTCGGTAGGGAGATTCGAGGAAGCCGTACTCGTTGACCCGGGTATAGTTGGCCAGAGAAACGATGAGGCCAATGTTCGGACCTTCGGGGGTCTCGATGGGGCACATACGGCCGTAGTGGGTGTAATGGACATCCCGGACCTCAAAGCCCGCCCGTTCCCGGCTGAGGCCCCCGGGCCCCAAGGCGTTGAGGCGCCGCTTGTGGGTCAGTTCCGCCAGGGGATTCACCTGGTCCATGAACTGGGAAAGCTGGCTGGAGCCGAAGAATTCCTTCACCGCCGCTACTATGGGTTTTATCGAAATTAAATCCTGGGGCTTGATGGTATCGGTTTCCTTAAGGCTCATCCGCTCCTTGGCGATCCGTTCCATCCTGCTAAAGGCGGTCTTCATGACATTGGACATGAGTTCCCCCACCGAGCGGATGCGCCTATTCCCCAGATGGTCTATGTCGTCGATCCGCTCCACCTCGGTGTGAACATTGATGAGGAAGCGCATGGTGGCGATGATGTCCTCTTTGGTAAGGACAAAATCTTCCAGGGGCGGCTCATGGGCGAACTTCTTGTTGAGCTTGTAGCGCCCCACCTTGCCCAGATCGTAGCGCCGGGGCGAGAAGAACATGCTGTGGAGATCCTTCTCTGCGGCGTCCACCGTAATGGACTCTCCGGGCATGAGCACCGAGTAGACCTCCGAGAGGGCGTCTTCCCGGGAGGGTTCATCCCGGTTGGGATCTTCTTTGACGAAGCGGATCTTTTCCCGTTCAAAGCAGTTGAGGAGCATCACCGAATCCAGGGAGAGGTTGGCGGACCTCTCGTTCTTGGCATCGGCGCGCTGCACAAAATTGATGACCTCGACGGATTTTACATTGTGGGCCAGAAGCTCATCCACATACTGGGGATGAAGTTTTTCCCCCGCCCGGTAGAGCTTCTTCTTTCCATCCCCCTCAAGGCCCTCGACCCCGGTGGACTTTACCCAGACCGCCTCGGCCAGGATGCGGCCAAAGAATTTTTCCCGGGTCTCGTTATCGTCCTTGACCCTGAGGGTCTGGGTTTTATAGAAGGCCTTGATGATCTCTTCCCGGCTCTCGTAGCCCAGGGCCCGGAGGAAGATGGTTCCCAGGATACGTTTTTTCCGGTCTATCTTGGCAAAGATGAGCTCTTTTTTATTGTCAATTTCGAACTCCAGCCAGGAACCCCTATAGGGGATGATCCGAGATGAATAGATCCCCTTTTCGTGGGAGAAAATAACCCCCGGGGAGCGGTGAATCTGGGAGACCACCACCCGCTCGGCTCCGTTGATGATAAAGGTTCCCCGCTCGGTCATGATGGGGACATCCCCCATGTAGATATCCTTTTGACGGATTTCCCCGGTCTGCTGGAAAATTAAATTTACCCGGGCCTTCAGGGGAACCGAATAGGTGAGCCCCTTCTGCTTGCAGTCCTGTTCATTTACCTTGATATTATCTTCGTCCAGGGAATAATACTCATACTCTAAAATCATGTCTCCGTTGGGACTCTCGATGGGAAAGGTCGATCTAAAGACCTCTTCCAGGCCCTGGAGCAGGGGGTTCTGGTTGTTCCGGACCCTCTCTCTCTGCAAGAACCGCTCGTAGGATTCCAGCTGAATGTCAACCAGATCGGGCAGCTCCATTACATCGGGAATCCCCTTGCCTATTTGGATTCGTTTTGAGTCGGTCTTAGCTTTTGCCACTATTTCCCCCCTTTGGAATTTAGTAAGGGGCCCCTGCTGGTGTCGCTTTTAAAGCTTTACCGGCAAGAACCCGCACCGGGATACCAGCCCCGGTGTGTACGAGAAAACAAACTGTCCTATCGGGGGCTGGGCGGCCCCCTTTAGATTTTTTTTCTTACTGAACTTCAACAGTACCGCCGGCGGCAGTGATCTGATCCTTGATTTTTGCGGCGTCTTCTTTCGAGACCCCCTCTTTAAGAGGCTTGGGGGCACCTTCTACCAGGTCTTTGGCTTCCTTTAGACCCAGGCCCGTGACGGCCCGGACTTCTTTAATGACCGCAATTTTCTTGGAATCATCAAATGCCTTGAGAACCACGTTGAATTCCGTCTGTTCCTCCGCAGCCGAGGCGGCGGGGGCGGCTCCGGCGGCGGCACCAACGGCGGCGACGGCTACGGGAGCGGCGGCGGAAACACCAAACTTCTCTTCCATTGCTTTAACCAGCTCTGAAACCTCCAGAACGGTCATTGAAGCAATCGCTTCTAAAATTTCATCTTTTGTGGCTGCCATATTATCTTCTCCTTAATAAAACCTGGCCCCCCATACGGGAAGCTCTTCAATCTTTAGCCTGACAGAACAGCAGCCTGCGGAGCCCTGGGTTTCACCCTGGGGGACCGCAGAAGTCTGACGGGCCTTGGTTCAATTTTTTTGGTCCGCGATGGCCTGGATGGTCCTGACCAGCCGGGAGGGCACATCGTTGAGGGCCGCCGCCAGGTTTCTGGCCGGGGCGTTCATCACCGACATGAGCATGGAAATCAATTCCAGGCGGGAGGGAAGCTTCGAAAAGGCCTCAACCTGCTGGGCAGTGTAGAGATCCTTCCCCATGTAGCCCCCCTTCACCTCCAGGGCAGGGGCCTCCCTCATAAACTCAAAGAGAACCTTGGCCACCTCATTGGCATCTTGGGGGGCTATGGCCACCGCCGTGGGACCCACCAAATATTCCGCCACATCGGCGGGGGCCGAGAGTTCCCCAAAGGCCAGCCGGGCAAAGTGGTTCTTTACCACCTTGTATTGGGCTCCCTTGCCCCGAAGCTGCCTCCGGAGGTCGGTGATCTGTTCCACCGTAAGCCCCCGGTAGTCGGTGAAGATAAAATCTTCAGCTTCCGAGAAGGAATCCTTTAGCTCCCCTATGGCCTGGATTTTTGATTCCTGTAATTTTTTTGCTACTATCGCCATGGTCTTAGCCCTCGTCCTTGATGTTTACCCAGACCCCGGGGCCCATGGTAGAAGCCACCGACACGGTGCGGATAAACTCCCCCTTGGCGTCGGCGGGGCGCTTGCGCTTAATTTCTTCAACGACCGTCTGGACATTCTCTGCCACCTTTGCGGCGTCCATGGAAACCTTGCCCACCGCCAGGTGGACCACCCCGGTCTTGTCGGCCCGGAACTCGGTCCGGCCCTTCTGCAGTTCCGCCAGGGCACCCTTAAGGTCAAAGGTAACGGTTCCGGTCTTGGGGTTAGGCATGAGCCCCTTGCGGCCCAGGACCATCCCCAGCTTGCCCACGTCCTTCATCATGTCGGGGGTAGCCACCGCCACGTCAAAGTCGGTCCAGCCGGCCCTTACCTTTTCGATAAGCTCATCGGCACCCACGTAGACCGCACCGGCCTCCTGGGCTTCCTTTTCCTTTTCGGGCTTGCAGAAAACCAGGATCTTCTTTTCTCCCCTGAACTGGTTGGGAAGAATCACCGTATCCCGGACAGACTGGCTCTTCTTTAGGTTTACCTTTACCGAAAGATCCACCGTCTCGTCAAACTTGGCCTTGGACAGGGACTTTACGAGCCCCAGGGCCTCGTTGAGTTCGAAGGTCGCTTCGGTGTCGTAGGTCTTTACGCTCTCGGAGTATTTTTTCCCATGCTTCATTTTTCTACCTCCACTCCCATGGACCGGGCGGTCCCGGCGATTATTCTCATGGCATGATCCAGATCGTTAGCCGAAAGATCAACCATTTTGGTCTTGGCAATTTCTTCGCACTTGGCCTTGCTTAGGGTTCCTACCTTTACCTTGTGGCTCTCGGGAGAACCCTTCTCCATGTCCAGGGCCTTTTTGATCAGGACCGAGGCCGGGGGAGTTTTGAGGATGAAGGAAAAGGTCTTGTCCGCATAGACCGTCAGGACCACCGGAATCACGAGCCCGGGCTCCATGGACTTGGTCCGGTCATTGAACTGCTGGACGAAGGTGGGGGCGCTTACCCCATGGGGCCCCAGGGCAGGACCCACCGGAGGAGCCGGAGTCGCCTTTCCCGCAGGGCATTGCAATTTTACCATGGCCGCTATTCTCTTCTTTGCCATTTTACTATCCTCTTTCTCTTAGACTTTTTCCACCTGTAAAAGGTCCACTTCTACAGGGGTGTTCCGGCCGAAAATACCGACCATAACTTTCAACTTGTTTTTTTCCTGATTAACCTCTTCGATGGTCCCCGTAAAGGACTCGAAGGGCCCGTCGATGATCTTAACCTGCTCCCCGGCGGCAAAGGTCTGCCGGGACTTCACCGGCCGCTCGCCCCTCATCTCGCCGGCCTTCTGGAGGATGCTCCGGGCCTCGTCCCCCGATAGGGGGCTGGGCTTCCGGTTCGCCGGGGTCCCCACAAAACCCGTCACCCCCTGGATCTTCTTGATCTGGGAGCAGACTATCTTCCAGCCCTGTTCTTCGTTGGGCAGATCCATCTCGATCAGGATGTAGCCCGGGAGGAACTTCCGGGTCTGGGTCCGCTTCTTGCCGTCCCTCACCTCTACCACCTCTTCGGAGGGAATCTTCACGTCCCGGATCACATCCTTATCCAGGTCCCCCGAATCGGTCATCATGCGGATAGTTTTTTCTATCTTGTTCTCGTAACCCGAATAGGTGTGGAGAACATACCAGCCCGTAGCCATACCGTCCCTTCTGCGTACCTAAAAAATCGCCTGCACCCCAAGGAGGAGCAGTACATCGATGAGGCCCAGGATCGCCGCTATTATAATGGTAGAAATGATCACCACCTTGACGGAGCTAATCACATCATCCCTGCCGGGCCAGATAACTTTTCTAAGTTCTGCGTACGATTCTTTTATGAATTGAACAATCTTGTTCATCGTTTCCCCGCTAAATCCTTTTCATGGTGGCCCCTACAAGCCCCGTCGAAATTCAGGCGCAGCAAGCCTCGCCCTCCAAGCCTCGACATCCTGTCTCGGCTCTCCGGGCGGGGTTTGTCCCTTTCGGCGCCATCCATGGCGCCTTTTCCTCCCACCTGGTCGGCGGGCCAAACCCTTCGAGGCTTGTCCTGGTAATATGCTACCAACATCCTCTAAGCAATTTTATCCCACTAATGGAATAACTAACTGCTTTCAGGCGCAGCAAGCCTCGAACTCGCGACCTGCGGTTTTGGAGACCGCCGCTCTACCAACTGAGCTATACGCCTCTGGGCTCAAGGATATGACTAGGATAGTCATATCCTTGAGCTTGAAAAAACAGGCCTTGCCTGTTTTTTCACTATTTACTTCACCCGGGTCTCTTTGTGGACCGTGTGTTTTCTGTCGTGGGGACAGTACTTTTTAAACTCCAGCTTCTCCTGGGTGTTCCTGCGGTTCTTGCTGGTGGTATAGTTCCTGCGCTTGCAATCATCACACTGGAGAGCAATAAGCTCCACCACCTGTCTCTTACTCTTAGCCATCTCTATCTCCTACCAATTTTCCTTAGCAAGATAAGGCGTGGAGTTTGGTGCTAGCCCGGAGGGATAGTACCAAACTCCAAGCTTAAAAACCGAAGGTTTTTAAGCAGCCCTCAATGAAGGTCCATACCTTTGGTATGTACCTTCGATAACCGTCGTCACCTCGGTCATGTCTGTGCAAGCACAGCCGCGACACTCGGTTCCTAGGTTATTCAGAATCGCGAAGCGCCACCCTTAGCAGATGAGCCGTGGAGTTTATGTAGTAAACTCCTAAGCTAAAAACCCGCAGGGTTTTTAGCAGCCCTCAATCAGAATCGAACTGATGACCTCATCCTTACCATGGATACGCTCTGCCAACTGAGCTATAAGGGCACAATACGCTTATTCTACTATAAGTTTGGGCAGAATAGCAATTTTCCATACTTTAGTCAACCGGTTTGGGGGAAATTTTGAAAAAACCTTCCTCTTTTTATGGAAAGTTTTACAGAAATATCCTCGTTCTATCTAGCTCCCATGGCTGCCCTGGGGCCCCCATGAGCCCTTATTCCCCCAAATAGATCCAATAAGGCCGTT
Organism: Treponema sp.; assembly: GCA_009777335.1. Taxonomy (GTDB): domain Bacteria; phylum Spirochaetota; class Spirochaetia; order Treponematales; family Breznakiellaceae; genus WRKT01. Next base: position 46,787 of record WRMC01000001.1, read on the forward strand.
ACCGGGGTTATAAAAATTAATGTTGCTTTTCCTATAAAAGGTGTTATAGTTATTCCATGGAAATACTACATTATCCCGCAGAGGCTCTTCCCTTTGTCCGGGCTCCCCAAAGTAAGGCGGTCCACCAGGGAATCCTGGACACCATCGTCATGAGGGACCGATCCACCCTTTCCCTTGGACTAGCCATGGTGAGGATCAAAAACCAGAAGCTCTACCTGGATTATGGATGCAAGAGCATGCACAGCTATATCCTGGCCCTCTCGGAGCAGTCCGGAAAGGACAGGAGCAGCATCTACAATTGGCTCAGCATAGGTGAGACCTTTCTGGGACACCAGGAAGACCTGGCCAGGCATGGGTTTTCCAACCAGGACTCTTCAAAGCTCCCCCACCTGGCCAAGGCCCTCAGCCAGGGACCCAAGGATGAGGTCCTCTCCCACCTGGTCAGCTTGAGCCACCGGGCCTTCCTCCGCTACGCCCGGTATGGTAATGAAGCACCAGCGGCCAGCACCCTGCCCCTCTCTGAGCTGGGCCCCGAGGCACCATCCCATTTCCCCAGCCCCCAGATCCCCCCCCACACCATGGACTACAGCTTCATCCATGGAGGCAAGGAAAGGGCCCTTCTAAGGGGAGGCCTGGGCCCAAGGGTCTTTAAGATGATCTTCCTGGCCATCCACATGGCCCAGAATGCCATAGAAAGGGGAGGCACGGTGGTGTCGGTCCACCTAAACAGCCAGGCAGAAAAAGAACGCTTCATGGAGATAGCCAGGGAGGCCAGAGCCCAGATGAGGGCCTCTGCCAAAGCCCCAGGGGTAAAAGAAAGCTCCCCGGGGAGGAGCACCCAACCCAGGGCCTCCAACAGGGGAAACACTTCCTAGGACCCAGTGGACTAGTCTAAGCGCTTAGCCTAGTCCAGCTTCCATGCCTTGACGGCCGAAGATTTCGGCCCTAGGCTGGACATGGAGGCTACTATGGGAGTAAAAGAAGATTTTTCCGCCCTCCTGGGAAGAACCAGCGAGGATACTATCCGCAGCCATATCGACATGGTCTCACCGGGCATGCTCGCCAAGGCCCTCAAGAACCTGGAGCCCGCCATACAGATCAAGGTCCTCCGCAACATGGGCCCCGATTCTGCCCAGGCGGTGAAGGATCAAATGGAAGGAGAGATCCCGCCGGAGGACACAGAGGCAGCCCAGAGGGAGATACTGTCTATGGCGCAGGGGTATTAGGTAGGGTAGGATTAAAGATGGTATCTACAATCAAGACAGACCAAATCCCCTATCGCTGGTCAGCAAGAAAATCCTATTGTCATTATTTCAACTAAGACCAACCGAGCTCATCTAGCTAACGCTGGACAGGAACCTTCACCCCGTGCGAGCTTCAAAATGCTCGCCCGGGACGAAGTTCCTGCTCCAGCACAGATAGCCATGCGTAGTTAGATAGAAGATGATTATCGAGAACCCCCTGCATGGTATAGCCGATGTCATACCATCATTGTTCATACTAAGGTGGTAGAAGAAAGCAGCTTTATATAGATCACAGGAAAGGTGTAGAGGCCAATCCAGGGTGGTAGTTATCTTTTCACCTATAACTAGGTTCGTTTTTCTACCAATCTGCCTGTTATGTATTTGTGTATTATACTGGCAACCATTGTTTGATAGGGAAGTCCTTCTTCGATGGCCCTTAGTTTAATGCCATCAAGGTCAGCTTTGGATATTCGAATGTTCATACGTTGGTCCTTAGTGTTTCTGCCGCTGTTTTGGACAAAAGGGTTTTCCAGGATTCTATATTTTTGGTAGATTTCCAGCCATCTTCTTCAAGGGATTCCATTAGTTTTTGTTCTTCATTGTCGGTGTATTTAACTTCTTTCATTCTTTGCATGATTCATAACGTTCCATATATTACTTTCCCATGTTCTTTAATTGTTTTGTAAATATATCCAATTTTATCATTTAATTCGTTATATCTATTAAAATCTATTGCTAATAAATCGACGGGAATTTTAATTTTATTTTCATATAATGCCATATAGATAGAATCTATAAGCTTTAGATTATTTTTTAATCCCTTTTTCAAGATGAGTAAATCGATATCGCTTTTTTCGGTATTGTTCCCAATAGCGTATGAACCAAAAAGTATAATTTGGTCTGGTGAGGCGATTGAGATGATAATGTTGGTAATTTCCTCAATATATGGTATATTAATATCCATATTAGGTATTTTAATCATTCCCCGGTTCAAAGATCAAGGGCAATAAATAATTAAAAGGAAGTGAACCCCTCCAAACCCTGACAGGCTGGAGGGGATGGGCTGAGTCCTTTCTATTGGAGAGGTGTGGAGAAATTATTTTTGCAAAATAATCTTGCTCTCTGCCTACTGGGGTTAATTGCCAGCGAAAGAATCCGGATATGACGCGCCAATGGTACCGCCATTATTGGAGCTCCTGGTTAAGGCAGCATCGTTACCACTAGGATTAAATACTATATCCATGGGTGTATTTGTATCCATAGTGTTACCTGTCATACTTCCGCCAGTCATGGTGAAAGTACCTATAACATACACACCGCCGGAAGCGATACTATCGTCAACAGTGTTGTGATTGTCGTTAATTTCACCCCCTGACATAAAAAAATGACCATCTTGGCCTATAGTCACGGCTGCTCCATGGGAGCTGGAGTTAATTGTGTGGCCAGTTATTTTTGAGCCCTCAAGCATGGTAAAGTAACTGCCGGTGCCTGCAACATTTACCAAGGCAGTGCTACCGGTCTCTATACCTTGCAAGGTAATATTCTCCCCTATAATAAGGCGTGCTCCGTTGCTGATATTGAACAAATTCTGACTAGCTATCGAGTTCTTCTGTATGGTTATCTCTCCATCAAGACCTATTATGGTAAGTTCCCGGTTTGCCCTATTCAGGTTTAGCTGAGCTGTATTGGTTAGGCCCTGGTGCAGGAGCAGAGTGTATTCACCGTCAGGATTGTCCGCATCCACCACATAGGCAACAGCGGCATCTATATCGTTGGCAGCAAATGAGGCAATGGGGGTGTCGCTGTCAAGGATGGGCGGCGCCTTGGCGTACAAGTCTAGGGAAATGTTGTCGTCGTCACCATTGATGTCTCGGTTGCCTCCTCCAGCCGGGTTGCTGCAGGCCGTAAAAACCAGTACATATATCGCAATAATGGCGGTTAAGATGGATAATTTGCTTAAAGTCTTCATGTCTGAACTCCTATTAGTTTTCATCTTATAAAAACACTAAAATCTTCATTTTTAGAGATTTTATAGTTAATTCCTATTTTTACATCTTAACAAGGGTAAATGTTGATACCCATTCTATATTACTATTGGAGATATTTTATACTCTATAGAACATTGTGTCAATTACTATAGAGTATTATTTTTGGTTCATGGAAATAAAAGAGCAATTGCACTATATTATTGAAAATATAAAGTCCACGCGCATCAGGAAAGGTATCTCTCAAATGGAATTATCTTTGCGGTCAAATTTATCCCAAAGTTTTGTTGCCAATATTGAAAAGGGTAAAAAACAGCCCTCTATCCTAACTTTAATAAGGATTGCCGAGGCCCTTGAAGTAAATCCCCAGGAATTTTTCCCTGAATACCCAAATTTTGATAAAAAAGAACAAACCAAAGATAAAATACGGAAATTGCTTGAGTTATTATAGAATAAGCTGCTGTGTTAATAATATTTTACATCGAAGCTATCTGGGTCCAGCCAGTCACTAGTTGACAGGAGAGGGCTAGGAATAGGTTGCTTATTATGGCGAAAGTTCTCTGTAGATGATTCCTGGTTGGCTCTTTTGCTATCTTTTGCCGTTAATCCAAGGAGCAAGGATAACTCCAATAAACCCGATTACACAGCAGAATGCCAAGAACCCTATGATTACATGGAATGGTTGCAAATCCATCTTAATCCTCTGAAAATAAGGTTACAAATAAAATGCCAAAAGTAGCACTTAGAGCGGTTAATGATATACCTACTATAAACATGGATATGTCTGGTATATCCCATCTTATAACAGATCCTACAACAAGCCCAGCAAATGACAACTTGGCTATATCTATGAACAATTTTCCTATCTCTGAAAGGGCCTTCCTCAGTTTATAAAACCTCTTAGGTTTTTCACCGTTCATGCCCAAAATTATAGCCCAGCTCCTGGGGGATGTAAATATCTATTGGAAAATTCCGCCCAGATGCTCTGCTGGGTATAAGGGGGCTAACCAAAGAAGGGAGGATCAAACCTAGGAATTAGCCCCTTTTAACAGTCCTGCTGTTACCGAACCCCTGGCGCCGTCATTACCCGGTTTGTGCTACTACTGGCACCTTGAATGCCGCCCACCGCAACAAATAGGCCATTTCCATAAGTTATGGAAGACCACAAATTATTAGTAGTAATCCCCGCAGTGCTCCTGGCAGTCCAGGTTATCCCGTCAGTAGATGTCATTACGCGGTTATCTCCACCTTGAGCCACCGCAACGAATAGGCCATTGGCGTATGTTACGGATCGCCATGTGTTAGCTTCCGCAGCGGTCCGGGCTGTCCAGGTTACCCCGTCAGGGGATGTAATTACCCGGCTTGTTCCGCTTGAAGATACCGCAACAAATAAACCGTTGCCGTAGGTTACGGAAAACAAAGTATTAGTTACAGGAGAAGAGTGGGTTTCCCAGGTTTCCCCGTCAGTGGATGTCATTACTGCTCCAGCAGAACCTACCGCAACAAATAAGCCATTGGCGTAGGTTACATTGGTCCAATCAGTACCAGCACCTGCGTCCTGTTCCTCCCAGTTTTTCCCGTCAGGGGATGTCATTACCCGGCTTCCTGCTTGAAAATCAGCCACCGCAACAAATTTACCATTGCCATAGGCTACGGAGCTCCAATCTCGTTGTGACGCAGCATCATGGCTCTCCCAGATTGTCCCATTAGTGGATGTCATTACACGATCAGTTACACCGGAACCAGCGCTAGACACCGCAACAAACAAGCCGTTGCCATATGTTATGGACCTCCAACCACTTACCGCCGGAGCGGTCTGATGTGTCCAGGTTATCCCGTCAGTAGATGTCATTACCCGGCGTGTTCCTAAGTTAGCTACAGCAACAAATATGCCATTGCCATAAGTTACATCAGTCCAAGCATTATTTTCCACTGCTTGCCGGGCAGTCCATGTCCCCGTGCCGGTGTAGGTGGTGGGGCCGCCATCGCCATTATTACCATCTCCGTCGCCTGTGGGGCCCGAACAGGCGGCAAGGGAAAAACTCAATAAAATAATTGAAAATAGTGCTAAGAATTGGAAATTTTTGATGTTTTTCATATATACTCCTTTTATTATATGCCTGATAGTCATATTGTCCTTATACTATATGCCCTTCCGTTTGTTGTCAATGCCTAATAAGTAAATATGATGAGGGGTATATGACTATTAGGATGGTAGATGACAAATCTTAGGGAATTACTGGGCTCAAATATGAAGATATATAGGAAATCCGCCGGTTTATCTCAATCTAAGCTGGCAGAGAGGGTAGATACGGCCACCAACTATATTTCGGCCATTGAAGCCGGGAGGCGTTTTCCTTCTATTGAAATGCTCGAGAGGATAGCTATAGCCCTAAATATCGATACCACTGATCTTCTCTCCAAAAAAAACGTCCAGGACTATTCCGAAATGAAAAAAACCGAAGAGCAAATATGGCTAAACATCAGCCAAAACCTAAGCACCTACATCACAGAAAACATTCAAAGCCTGCAGAATACTAAAGTTAGACCATAACAATGTGACAAGTCATTTCTCATTTATAGACCTCACTTGTAGGGTATTTGCTCTGTTACCCGGTGATTGGCTTGATCTCGCCACTAAAGGGATCAAACATGATGAGGGGTGAGGGTCGCTGTGGGATAGGAAACTCTGGGGGTTCTCCGCCAGAGGAGACCGCGAGTAAAGCAGAATGGGATAATGAGAGAAGCTCCGGCATCCAGTATGTGCAAGAGAAGCTGAACGCATCGATTACAGATAAGAAACTGGGTGCCGGGGGCTCCGTAGGCGGGTTCACCTCATTTTCCTAGACCATGGCGGCCCCCACCCTTCTTGCGGATAGCCATGTTAGTGGCGAGATCAACCCTAGGAAATTCCCCCTTGGTTGACAAAGCCCCACAAAAAAATACAATGGATCATTATGGGTAGTCTTAGATCCAGGGCCTTCCCCAAGGGGGGGACAGCCTAGTGGCCCTGGGTAAGGTCAGAAACATGTACCGCAACCTCATTCTCAACCGGATCAAGGTGGCGGAGTTTGCGGTTACCAATGCCTGTATTGCCAAATGCTCATTCTGCGACATCTGGAAGCAGCAGCCCAAGGTCTTTGTGGAGCGGGAGAAGGCCCTGGAGGCCATAGACCGGATTGCCGACCTGGGGACGGTTCACCTGACCATTACGGGGGGGGAGCCCCTCCTTCATCCCCATGTGGTGGACTTTGTCCGCCGAGCCACCGAGCGGAAGATGCACACGGCGGTCCTCAATGCGGCTCCTCAGCTTCTTTTACGGGATGACATTGTTCAAAAGTTAAAGGATGCAGGGACCGACATGATCTGCATCTCCCTGGATTCGGGGGACCCGGTGACCATGGCCCAGTCCCGGCAGATTCCCAATATAATGGAAGACATTGCTTCGGCGGTGGAGCTGGTCCGGAAGATCAAGGTGAAAACCATGGCTTCCATCCTCATATGGAACGATAACTACGACAAGCTCGACGAGGTCTGCATCAGGGCCAAGAAGATGGGCTTCGACTTTATCTCCCTCAACTATCCTACCTTTTCCCAGTCCACGGTCTATCCCCTGGGGGGGGAGGGAATCAGCCTCTCCCGGGACAAGGTCATCCATGGGCTCCAGTCGGCGATCAAGCTGCGGAACTCCGGGAAGTATGGGATCATCAACACCGCGGTGTCCATGAAAAACATCATCAAGTTTTTAGAGGACCCCAAAAAGGTGAGCTACCCCTGCCTGGGGGGGAAGAAGGTCTTCTTCGTGGACTGGTTTTACAATGTCCACCCCTGCATGCAGATCTCCCGGGTCCTGGGCAGTATCTTCGATATCAAGGCCGAAGGTTTCAAGAATCCTTCCTGTAACCAATGCAATATGAGCTGGTACCGGGACTTCTCGGCCATGTTCCAGGGCCTGAAATCCATCCCGGTCTGGATGCAGTCCCTGGAGGGCTACAGGGCCTTGAAATAAATCCTATACAAATGTATAGTGGTTTATGGACCTGGCGGAAAAACTAGAAGCCCTCTCCTATTCAGCCAAATACGATGCCTCCTGCACCTCCGCCGGGGCCTCATCTTCCGGTGTCTCTGCGGCCCCGGTCCCTGGGGGCTTTGGGGTAAAGGTCCCCGCGGGGGTCTGCCATAGCTGGACCGAGGACGGCCGCTGCGTGAGCCTTTTAAAAGTACTCTTCTCCAATGCCTGCCGTTATGATTGTGCCTACTGCGTCAACCGCCGCTCCGCCGACATTAGGCGGAACAGCTTTACGGTGAAGGAGCTAGTGGACCTGACCAGGGAGTTTTACCGGCGCAACTATATCGAGGGTCTCTTTCTTTCCTCGGGGATCTTTTCGGACCCCGACATCGTGATGGAGCAGCTGATCAAAACCGCCAAGACCCTAAGGACCGAAGCGGGCTTTGGGGGCTACATACACCTGAAAATAATCCCCGGCACCGGGGAGGGTCTTATTCGGGAGGCGGGGCTCTGGGCCGACCGGCTCAGCGCTAACATTGAACTCCCCACCGATAAGAGCCTCCAGTACCTGGCGCCGGAAAAGACGGGGAAGGTAATCCTGGGGGCCATGGAGGATACCTTCAATCTGGGGGAAGAGAACCTGGAGGACCGCCGAAAGTTTCGCATGGGGGGGCGGGACCCGGTGCCGGCCTTTGCTCCGGCAGGCCAGAGCACCCAGCTGGTGGTGGGGGCCACCCCGGAAAATGATCAGACCATCCTCAACCTTTCCGGGGCCCTCTACCGGAAGTATGCCCTGCGGCGGGTCTACTATTCGGCCTACACCCCGGTGGGCATAAAAGAGGGGGAAGGGATTCGGGATGAGCGGATTCCCCTGGGGGGCTTTAAGGCCGGGATGGCCATGACCGAGGCTCCCCTTCTCCTCCAGTCCATAGGAACTTCCAAGTCCCTCCTCCTCCGGGAGCACCGGCTCTACCAGGCCGACTGGCTCCTCCGGTTCTACGGTTTTGAGCCGGGGGAAATCCTCGAGGGCCAGGATGTCTTTCTTGATACCGCCCTGGACCCCAAGACTGCCTGGGCCCTCCGGCACCTGGACTTTTTTCCGGTGGAAATAAACCGGGCCTCCTACGATGAGCTTTTAAGGGTCCCGGGCATAGGGGCCAAGACGGGCCGCCGGATCATCGAGACCCGGCGCTCCAGGGCCCTAAGCTTTGACATGCTCCGCCGCCTGGGGGCGGTGATGAAGCGGGCCCGGTTCTTTATCACCGCCTCGGGTTCCTTCATCGACCGGCCCGAGGACCCCCGAAGGATCCGCCGCCGCCTCTCAGATGAGGATACGCTGCAACTCCCGCTGTTTGAGCTGTAACACACCCCAGGAGGGTGGTTCATATTGCTATCAACATGAGTGATTTCGCCACCTAGTATATTAAACCATAAGAGGGGTGGGGGGCCGCCATGGTCTAGGAATTGAGATGAACCCGCCTACGGAGCCCCCGGCACCCAGTTTCTTATCTGTAATCGTTGCGTTCAGCTTTTCTCGCACATACTGGATGCCAGAGGGGAACCTCAGTCGCAAACGCTCGTCGAGCGTCCGCTCCTTCGGTGGGGGTTCCGGAGCTTCTCTCATTATCCTATTCTGCTTTACCCGCGGTCTCCTCTGGCGGGGAACTCTGCGCATATATGCGCCGATATTACCTAGCCCACAGCGACCCCCCACCCCTCCTAAGGATCTATCCTGTAGGTGGCGAAATAAAGCCTGTCACTCACTCGCCAAAGGTAAGATCAATGACTGCGACTTCGCTACTCGTACCGACTCTAAGGACTGGGCCCCAGGTGGCGGCTCCGGAGGTGATGAGGGCCTGGGCTTTTTGGCCCCGCCAGTGACCGTAGTGGGTGGACCCGGCTTTTTTGAAGATTCGCTTCGTGGCCAGGTTGCCGGGGAAGAATTGGCCCCCGTGGGTGTGGCCCGAGAGGACCAGGTCTACCCCGGCGGCTTCTTCCCTGAAGAAGTCCACTGGTTGGTGGGATACAAAGATGATGGGCCTTTGGGGGTCCAGGTCTTTGGTAAGTTCCGCCGGCGAGAGGCGGGTGCTCCGCTTTCCTATGGGCCGGGGGTCCAGGCGTCCGGTCAGGTAGAAGCCATCTATCAGGCGGGTTTCGTCCCTGAGGACCGCTATGCCGGCCTCTTCCAGGAAGGCGACCACCGGTTCTATGGTGGCCCCCTCCCTTAGGGCGGTCCAGTCCACGTCATGGTTCCCCAGGCAGGCATAGACCCCCAGGGGGGCCTTGAGGCGGCGGAGTTCATCTTTAACCCCCTGGACATCCCTAATGGCCCCCAGGCGGTTATCAAAGACATCTCCTGCGATGGCGATGAGGTCACTTTCGGTCTCCATAACCCTATCTATTATAGAAGCTACCCAGCGGCGGTCCACATTGGCCCCTATGTGGATATCCGAAAGGAGGGCGATCCTCAGCCTCCCCTCCCCCTTGGGAATTTTGATGTCGTAGGGGACGATCCGGATTTTTCGGGCATGGAGGGTCCCATAAATGAGCAAAAGAAGGGTTATAAGGAGGGAAAGGGCCGTTGTAAGGGGCTGAAAGAGGGGCCCCAAGACCGAATAACCGGTAAAATGGAGGGCCAGGCCCAGAAATTCGAAGAAAAGGAGGGCCCCGCAGTAGTAGACCATCCCCGGGAGGGAGTACATGACCCCCTGGCGGAGCTTTTGAATCCGGTCCAGGCGGAGGAGGAAGACCAGGACATAGGAAAATGAAAGGATTAAATAGGGGAGCCAAAAGACCAGGGCCCTGGTGAGGGGCAGGAAGTACCTTAAAAGGCTCAAGGTTCTTAGGCCCGTATAGGTCCCCATGAAGGCATAGGCGAGAAGGACGAAGCCGGAGCGGAATAACCACATGCCCCTAGGATACCCCAGGGGGGGATCTGCTGGCTATCCCCGTTTGGGGTTGGCCCCGTTTTGGGACTAGCCCAAATTTGGGGTTTGACTAAGGGCCAAAAAGGGGCTATGATAGGTTCAGGAGAAAAACATGGATCTGCCAAAAAGCCCTAATGTCTTCCACCCAGAAAAGCCGAGCGCGGTGGGCTCACGGAATTCACTTGCCCAGGAGTATCGGGACCAGCAGTCTGAAGTAAATCAGTTAATGGAGGAAGAAACCAATAAGATCATCCATCACCTGACCGCCAAACTGCCCAAGGATGTCCTGGAACGGCTCGATGTGATGGGGAGCGTCAAAGAAAAGCTCTACAACTACTTTAATCAGAACTTCCAGAACATGTTCAACCGGTACATCGTGACCGCCGAAGATGAGATGGAGAAGAAGGTCAGGGACTTCGTGGACCGGGAAGAAAGCAAGGTCCTGGCCCGGTATACCCCCAAGGAAATTGCGGACCTCCTAAATGAGATAGGGGGGGCCGATAAATTCAACTCCGGCGAGTTTGAAAAATCCATCGTCAACATGTACGGCCACCTTCAAGGCCATGTACAGCGGGGAGTCAACGAGCTGGAAACCCACACCAACAACTTGCTGGAGCAGAAAAGGGACACCGGTTCCTTTATCCGGGGCGAGAACGCCTACTCCATCATTAAATGTGCCTTTAAGGACAATGTCGATAAGCCCTTCACGGTCACCGATGTGAAACTTTCGATAAACATCCTCGATTCGGAGCTGATCAGCCCCATCTTCCATTACCAGGTGACGGTCGAATACCTCATCAAGGATCTCCTGAGCAGGTATATCACCGACTGCATCGATAAGGAAATCGAGGAACTTAAAGATGAGCGCCTGGCGGAGGGCCTTGAGGAACTGAGCGACAGCGAGATCGTCTTTACTAAGCTTGCCAACGTGGAACACCACACCGACGACGATATTGAGAGCGAGAAGTCCAAGCGCTACGCCCAGGTGGCCAAGGCCATCATGGACAAGCTGACCGAGCTTAGGGCCGAGATAGACCCCGAATCTTTCGATCAGATGAACATCCGGGAGAACCTCAAGAAGATCATCGACATCGAGAACATCAGGACCCGGGGTTTTAACACGGCCATCAATTCCATCACCTCCATCCTGGATACCTCCAAGATGGGCTACCAGTACATCGAGAACCTCAAGAACGCCCGGGAACTTTTAATCCGGGAGTACGAGGATTCCAACATAGCCAACCTCCCCGATGAACGATACCAGCTTAAGCTCCGCTACATAGACAGCGCCCAGCTCATCGAAGAACGGAAGTCCTACGATGTGCAGGTGAAGAGCCTGGAACTTGAAGTGGAGCATGTCTGGGATCTGGTAGAGGTGATCTACGAGGATGACAAGCCCTGGAAGCGGGTCACCGACTTTAACGACCTGGCCAAGAAGGTGAAGAAGCGCATCAAGGTCCTCATTGCCGACAAGACCGGGGCTCCCATCTACGAAGACATCGACAAGGTCTGGGACGAGATTATGTTTGTTAAGCCCGCCGAGACCGAGGTGGAACGATCCAACCGGACCTATGTCTACGAGAAGAAGAAGATCTACGAACGGACCATCCTTATCCGCCAGAAGCTCCTGGAAATGTACGATTACAAGTACCCCAAGGAGAGGCAGGTAATCGAAGAGAGGCTCATGTTCCTGGAAAGGGAGTTTAGCCGCTTCGACTACATGATCAACCCCTACCATATACAGCCGGGGCTGATTCTGGACCTGGATATCACCTCCATCAAGCGGACCAAGAAGACCCTGGACAGCATGGCCAACGTGCTGAACGAGTTCCTCCTGGGGGTTTCGAAGGGCTTCCAGGATGCGGCCTTCGCCACCTTTACCCGGCGGCGCTCCACCGTCAGGACCGACCTGACCCAGTCCTTCGCCGCAGAATAAGAAAGAGAAGGCAACCAACCGGGTTGCTGGACAAGTAAACCCCTGGGGTTCAACCCTGGGGGTTTATTTTTTTCGGCGGGAATTTACGAAACGGTGAAAGTCGTTGATGTTTCGGACCACGATCTTGTCTTCATAAATCTCCATTCGTCTTTGGTTTACGAAGGTATTGAGGATGTCCCTAGTCTCTCCCAGGGGCATCACCGCCCAGTGGGCCACATTGTCGGCGGTGATGTTAAACTCCCGCCTTTCGGTGCTCTTGTCTATGTCGGTCTGAATCTCGTCCATCATAAGAAAGACATCGGCAATCTTGGCCTGGGGTTCATCCAGGGTAAGGATCATGAGGCGCCGCTTGGAATCGTAGATCCGCTTGCAGAACATCTTTAGGAGTTTCATGGCAATTTGGGGGTTCCCCAGCATGAGGATCTCGAAGTTCTTGCTGTTGAACTCCAGAACCTGCACCGTATCCAGGGCAATGGCGGTGGCCGAACGGGGGCTGTCATCGAGGATGGCCATTTCGCCGAACATATCCTGGGGCTGGAGGATGTCCAGGGTTTTTTCGATGTCCCCGATGAGCTTTACCAGCTGGACCCGGCCGGACTGGATAAGGTAGAAGGCATCTCCGGGCTCAAACTCGGAGAAGATCATCTCTCCGGCCTGGAAGGTCCGGGCAAAGCGGCTAAAGGCCCCGAGGTTGTCGCTCATTTTCCCAGCTCCCTGAGGGCCTGTTTGGCCTTGGCATGGGCCCCGTCATCGTCGGCGGCGGCCATGTTGATTATTTTTTTATAGACCGCCTCGGCCTGGGGCTTCCGGTTCATCTTTTCGTAGGACTGGCCCACATAAAAAAGGGCGTCCGCCAGATCCTCGTGGTCTGGATACTTGGAGATCATCTGGGTATAGTGCTTGATGCAATCATCGAATTTACTGGTCCTAAAGAGGCAGGTCCCGATTTCAAAAAAGGCCCGGGGAACGTATTCAGACCCATCGTCCTTGTCGGCGATGGTCTTAAAGGCCCTCTGGGCCTGCTGGTATTTCTGCTGGGACATGAGGCTCACCGCATCGTAGTAGGATTTCGCGGTACCCTCCAGGGGAGCTGCGGCCCCCCCATCCCGGGCTGTTTTTACCTGGCCGCTCCGCCACTCCTTGCTGGAAAGGGCCGCCTCGGCCTCCTGGAGCTTGGCCGCCGCAGGCTCGGAAAACTTGCCCCCCGGGTAATAGGTAAGGTAGCGGTCGAAGACATAGCGGGCATGGGGGTAATTTTGAACCTTGAGGTAGTGCTCGGCGGCGGCGTAAAGGCCCCCTTCAGGATCCTTTTCTTCGTTGGCCATGAGACTGGACACATTATTGTGGATCTTCCGCAGCTGGTTGGAAAAAACCTTGAGCATCTTCATGATGATCCGGGTATTGCTGGCCGCCAGGGCCTCAAACTCCCCCACCGTAAAGACAAGTACGGCCGCATCATGGGTGACCACGGCGTTTTCTTCCCGGGGGTAGCGGCCCAGGGCAGACTTAACCCCGAAGAATTCCCCCGGCATCACCTGATCCTGAACCTCGTCGCTGGTTTCTATGTCCTGGGATTTTAAGTTAACCCGGCCGCTCTGGAGCACAAAGACCCGGTCCGCCGGGTCGCCCTGGAAGTAGATGAGGGATCCCGCCCTGTATTGTAAGGATTTAGGCATGAGGTCTGCCCTTTCGCTGCCCTGGAGCTCTGGTGAAAAAAATGTGCCTCACATGTCTATTCTAGTGTGGCTGACCCTTCCCGTCAACGTGATGCCGCTGTAGAGCGGTCTGGTCAAAGCATTACTTTTCCTATAGCTTGAATAGAAGATGACGGATCTCCATACCCACTCGACCGCTTCGGATGGAAAATTCAGCCCCTCTGCCCTCATGGAGGAGGCCGCCCGAAGGGGCCTTAGTTCCATAGCCCTTACGGACCATGACACCATAGGGGGCCTGGCCGAAGCAGCCCAGGCGGCCCAGGATTTAAAGATCCATTTTATCCCCGGCATAGAGCTGGAAATTGCCATGGGCTCCGAGGGCCAGAACCCGGCCCCCGGGGAGTTTCACCTCCTGGGTTTGGGCATCCATAAGCCCAGTGCCGCTTTTTTGGAGGCGGTGGATGAACTGGCCCGCCGCCGGGAGGGGCGGAATAAAATCATCCTGGGCAAGATGAGGGAAGCGGGGATAGATGTCCACTACGAAGATATCAAGGCCCTGGGGGGAGACTCCATAGGGCGGCCCCATTTCGCCGCCTTTTTGGTGGACCGGGGCATCGTTAAAAATATCGAAGAGGCCTTTAGCCGTTACCTGGGCAAGGATAAGCCCTTTTATATGCCCAAGGAGGGGCTGGAGTTTAACCGGGCCGCGGCCCTGATTAAGGAATCCGGGGGAGCAGTCATCCTGGCCCACCCCATGTCCCTCTATGTGGCCTGGGGAAAACTCCCGGGCCTCATTGAAGCCCTCAAGGAGCGGGGCCTGGACGGCATAGAGGCCTGGCACCCCATCGCCAAAGAGAGCGCCTGTCTGCGGCTTAGGGACCTGGGAAAAAAGCTGGGCCTTATCGTCACCGCTGGGAGTGACTTCCATGGGAACGAAAGACGCCGCAAGCTGGGAGTCACTGCGGGGGAAAGAAAGATTGACGACTCCTACCTGGAGGGCCTGGAGCCCTTTATCCATCCAGGCTAAGGATGTCGTAGGGATCATCCCCGTAGCGCCGGTGCTGTACCGCCTCGAGGATGTGGACAGTGTCGATGAGTTCCTCCCCCGCCAGATCGGCGATGGTTCTGCCCACCTTCAATACCCCATGACAGGCCCGGCCCGAGAGGCCCAGCTTTCGGGCGGCCATGCCAAAGGCCTCCTGGGCCTTGGGGCTTAGCCTGCAGTGTTCTTCGATCATCCCCGGACTCATCCTCCCGTTCCGCCGCAGGGGGGAGGCGGCGAAACGTTCCCGCTGGATGTCCCAGGCCCCCTGGACCCTCTGACGTATGAGGGCACTTTCCTCCTCCCCCCCCTGACCGGGGACCAGGACCTGGGGGCCATTGACGGGAACCCTAAGCTCTATCCGGTCCAGGAGGGCCGCCCCCAGACGGCGCCAGTAGCGGCGGATCTCCTCGGAGGAGCAGAAGCAGCCCGAATCCTGTGCTAAGTCCTGCCCCAGGGGAGCGGCCCCAAGGCGGCCGCAGGGGCAGCTGTTGGCCGCCAGGATGAGCTGGAAATCTGCGGGGAGCTGGAGGGGCCCTTCGGCCCGGACTATGGTAATAAGGTGATCTTCCAGGGGCTCTCTGAGGGACTGGAGTACCGAGATCCGAAACTCCGGGGCCTCGTCCAGAAAGAGGGTCCCCAGATGGGCCAGGCTTATTTCACCGGGCCGGATGGACCTGCCCCCGCCCAGGACCCCCTCTACACTGGCCGAATGGTGGGGGGACCGAAAGGGGGGATCCCTAATGAGGCCCCCGCCACTCAGACTATCTACCTGCCCGGCCAGGCTGTGGATCCGGGTTACCTCCACGGCTTCCTCCCCCGCCAGGGGGGGCATGATGGAGGGGAAGCGCCGGGCCAGCATGGTCTTACCTGAGCCGGGGGGTCCAAAGACCAGAAGATTATGACCCCCGGCGGCGGCGATCTCCAGGGCCCGCTTGTAGCGGCTCTGGCCCTGGACCTCGGAAAAATCACCCCATAAAACAGAGCCCTCCTGGGGGTCCTCCTCGTCCGATAATTCTGCATCGGTGTTTTCGGGGAGAAGGCCCGTCTCTGAGCGGACCAGAAGGGCGTGGAAGACTTCGGCCAGGCTGGCGGCGGCAAAAAATCGGGCCTGGCCCAGGATGGCAGCCTCCCGGGCATTGTCCAGGGGAAGGACATACTCGGTGATCCCCTCCTTGAGGCCCGCTGCCACCGCCGCCAGGACCCCCCGGACGGGCCGTACCCGGCCGGATAATTCGAGCTCCCCCAGGATCATCAATTTATCCGGCAGGGAGATCATCCCCGAGGCGGCCATAACCGAAATGGCGATGGGAAGATCCAATGAAGCTCCGTCCTTGCGGAGCCCCGCGGGTGCCAGGTTGATCAGGATCCTGTCTGGGGGAAAGGTAAAGCCGGAGTTGCGAAAGCTGGCCCGGACCCGCTCCCGGGCCTCCCTAACCGCCCCCTCTGCCAGACCGCTGATGTCTATGCCGGGGATGCCTCGGCGTATGTCCGCTTCTACCCGGATGATAATGCCCTGGGCCCCCCAGGGGGCATAGGCGAGTACATGCATATAAGCCTCCGTAGCTATACGGCCCGGGGATGCAAAATACTTCGATGAAATGGAATAAAATGGAAAAAAATAGGTAAAATTTGGAAAAAAGGGGAAAAATAGGGAATTACACGGGGAGTTCGATGACCGGAACCCCGAGGCGAGAGGCGGCCCCTTCGGCATCCCGGCGGCCCATGATCAGGGCCGGGTAGCTGCTGCCCTGGTCTTGGGCCAAACCCTGAAGGACCCGGGCCATCTGGTCCTGGCCTACCGCTAGGATGCCCTTAAGGCGCTGGCTCCGGTGCCTGTCTTCTATTCCATAGAGGAACCTAAGGAAGTCCGCCAGCCCCTTTTCGGCGGGGGTCCGGGGCCGGGTTTCCCGGGAGTAGGTCCCTATGACCGCCTTGTCCAGCTCATCCTGGGACTCCCGGCTCGGACGGACCGACTGCTGGGCCGCCTCTTTGATGATCGAAGAAAAGACCTCCAGAGATTCCAGGGGCCTGGGGTCCCGGTAGGTAGAAAAGAGGAAGGGGCCTTCCAGGTGGTCCGGCTGGGCGAAAGCCCCATAGGCGCCCCCCTTCATGCGGATCCTTTCCCAGAGGGCTCCGGTGCTTAGCTGGTGAGAAAGGACCAGCTCCGCCGCCTGAAGGTCCGAGCCGTAGGGCTGGGCCCGGAGGGAGAAGGAGGCAAAGCCCACCTGGAGGGAGGGGGATGAGAAGATCACCGGCCTGGTCCCCTGGGTCTCTGCGGCGGGGCCCAGGGCAGACTGGGTATGGATCAGATCCATGTTCTGGGAGGCCGGGTTCCGGGGCCGGGGGGGGCCAAAAAAGCCAAAGCGGCTCCCTATCTCTTTATGGGCCTCCTGAAAAGCGCTGCCCCTATAGTTGATCAGGACCCCCCCATGGAGGAGGGCGGCCTGAAGGGAACGGAGCCTGGCGCTGATTTCTTCATCTCCCAGGCTCGAGAGGCGGTGGATAAAGAGGATCTGATCCAGGCCGCTCCATAGCTCCTCTATGCCCCGGGAGCGGGAAAAGAGGCGGCCCGAAAAACCGGCGGCATAACTGTGCCCCGAAGGGGCCAGACTGGAATCGAGATCGTTCTTGGTTTCGAGGACCAGATCTCTCAGCCGCCGGAGGTCCGAAAAATCGGCCTCGGTGATCAGGCGGAGGGCCAGATCCAGGGAGGGGCCGATTTTTTCGTCCAGGGCCTTGAGGCGGAATATGGCCCAGTCCCGGCCGGTGATATCGTGGACCCCCGAAGGCAGGGCCGCCGCCCGGGCTGCTCCCCTGACCATGGAGCCCGTGTGGAGCATCCCGTGGAAACCCCCGGCGGTGCGAGCCATGAGGCTCGAGACCTGCCCATAGTCCATTCCCGGGAGCCCCATGGAAACCAGGGAGCGGACAAAGAAGGGCAGCCAGGGGTACTCCTCGGGGGCCAGGATATCCAGGGGGATGGCAATGTCCACATAGCTAATCCCGTTGGTAAAGAGGGGGTGGACCAGAACCGGGGCCCCCTCGGCATAGGCATAGTCCCGGGTGATGTGTTCTATGTCACTGCTGAGATCGCCCCGGGAAAGGTGGGGGATCCTGGCCAGGGCTTCGGGGCTGTCGTCTTCTTCCTGGCGGCGTTCCAGCTCGAGGTTAGCTTCCTCTATGTTCTGCCTTTCGGCGGGGCTCAAGGATCCTTCCAGGTCCGCCAGGGCCCGGAGCCGCTGGGCCTCCCTCTCTTCCAGGAACCCTTCCTGGGGTTCTATAAGCACCCTGGCCCGGTGGGGGTTATCCAATAGATAGCGGCGGATCCGTTTTTCAAAGTACCGGTCATCGGCAGCCAGGCCAGCTTTTATCGAAGAGATGGAGGGGGCAAAGAGTAGACTGTCCCAGGGCCTCCCCCCATGGAGCCAGGCCCTGAGGGAGCGGCGCATCCAAACCAGGGAAAAGGGACCCCCGGAGCGGCGGATCTCCCGGTGGGAAAATTCCATCCCCAGAAGGGCCGCTTCGATTTCTTCTTTGGGGATGCCCTCCTCTGAGAGTTTTTCCAGTTCCCCCAGGATAAGGTCCTGGGCCTTCTGCAGACCCTCCTGGGGGTCATCGAGGCCCCGGAGGCCTATGCAGAAGGCGGACTGGCGGAGTTCCCCTTCCAGGCCCGACACGGGAGAGAGGTCCTCCCCCAGGCCGGAGCTGATGAGGGCCCGGGTGAGGGGGGACCCGTCATGGCCCAGGAGGATCTCTGCCAACAGGGCCAGGGAGAGGGTTTCTTCGGTATCGCAGACATCCCCGCAGAGCCAGGAAAGCAGGAAGGTAGGTTTCTGTTCAGAGCCCCGGGGACAGGGGATGGTGAATGAGCGGGGGGCATCCCAGAGTTCAGCCTTGGGTATCCCGGGGCTCCGCTGGCCCCCCTCGAGGGAAGAGAAAAACTCTTGATCCAAAAAGGCCAGCTGGGTTTCGGTGGGAATGTTACCGGCCAGAAAAATGCGGCAATTGGCCGGGGAGTACCAGCGGCGGTGGAAGGCCTTTAATTCTTCCCAGCTGAGATCGGGGATCCGGTCAGGGTCTCCGCCGGACTCAAAGTCGTAGGGGGTCCCGGGGAGTACGGCCTTCATGGACCAGAGCCCCGCATAGGCATCCAGGGATGAATAGGAGCCCTTCATCTCGTTGTAGACCACCCCGGTGCGCTGGAGCTTTTGCTCCCCGGGGCCAAAAAAGAGGCGGTGCCCCTCCTGCCTAAAGGTCCATTCAGAGAGGAGGGGCCGGAAGACCGCATCCCCGTAGACCGACATGAGGTTAAAGTAATCCTTGGGGTTCACCGAACTGGCGGGGTAGACCGTTTTATCCGGGAAGGTCCAGGCATTGAGGAAGGTCTGAAGGCTCCCCCGGGCCAGGACCAGGAAGGCATCTTTTAATGGGTAGGACTGGGAACCGCAGAGAACCACATGCTCCAGGATGTGGGAGGCCCCGGTGGAGTCGGTGGGGGGGGTGGCAAAGGCAAAGGAGAAGAGGTTTTCAACATCATCGTTTAAGACATGAAAGACCTCGGCCCCGGTTTTTTGATGCCGGGCCCATATCCCCTGGGCCTTGAATTCTTCCAGGGCCAGGACCTGGAGGATCTCAAATCCGCTGGAGGTGATCTGGCCCTGCTCCAAGGTATGGGCCATTAAAGGACATCCTCGTCGGTGAGCATGAGGATGCGGCCTTCTTCCCGGCCCTGGCGGAACCAGGCGAGGAAGTCCCTGGCCGCCGCCTCGGCCTCAATTTTGGGGACCGGTCCCATGATTTCTGATTCTTCCTGGATCCGGGTAGAACGCTCGGTACTTACATTGGCCAGGATCTTGGAGAGGAACTCCTCAGAGCGGCCCCGGACCAGGAGGGCTATATCCCGGTCTTCCATGGTCCTGAGTTTTTCCTGCAGGGGCCGGTCTGCGGCCTTGCAAACATCGTCGAGGGTATAGAGCCGTTCCCGCATCTCCCTGCTTAAAGAGGGATCTTCTCCTTCCAGGTTGTCCAAGATCCGGCCCCCAAAATCCAGGTCCGAATGTTTGAGGATCGCCGCCAATACCCCTTTGCCGTCTATGGGCTGGGTTGGGTCTTCCTTGCCGAAATGCCGGGCCTTGTCGCGCAGGGCGGCGGCGATCTGCTCCACCACCTCGGGGGGGCTTTCTTTAAGCCTGGCAATGCGCTTGACGATTTCATATTTTTTTTCCGCCCCCGTATTAGCCAGGACCGCCGCCGAGAGCTTTGAAGAAAGCCGGGAAAGGACCATGGCACAGGCGGCGGGGCTCTCGTCTTTTAAGAGGAGGGAAAGCTGCTCTCCGGAAAAATCTTCCAGGAAGCCGAAGGTCTGCTCCGCCGCTTCGGGGACAGCTTTTACCAGGATGGTCTCTCCCCGCTGGGGGCCAAAGGCGGCGTAGAGGATGCGCCGGGCCTCTTCGACTCCCCCAGAGGAGGTGCCGGAATAGCCATAGGCGGGGGAAAGGAGGGTTTTGAATTCCTCGAGGATCCCATCGGCCTCTTCGGCGGTGATGGCCCCCAGGGTGACTATTTCTTTGGAAATTGCATTGACCAGATCGGGTTCGAGGCGGGAGAGGATCCCCGAGGCCTCCTGGCTCCCTATGAGGACCATGAACTGGGCCAGGCGCCTGGTTTTTGAACCCTGGGGGGGCAGAACAGTCTTGCCCATCATTTTCTGATAAGCCCTGGCCCCCCGCCCTGCTTGCTTGGACTTTCCCATGGCCCATTTTATGGCATAAAGGGGGATTATACAAGGGAAAGGACCTCTCGTCTTAGGACCTGTTGTCTAAAGGGAAGAGGAATAGAGCTGTTCGCGGATAGTTTTAAGGGTAATATCCAGTTCTATGGGTTTGCCCAGGTGGGCATTCATCCCCGATTCTATGGCCCGCTTGATATCATCTTCCATCACATTGGCGGTCATGGCGATAATTGGGACGCCCCGGGAGCTGGCTGGTGTTTGCCGTTGTTTTTCGATCCGGCGGATTTCCTGGGTGGCCCTGCAGCCGTCCATCACGGGCATCTGCATATCCATGAGGATGACATCGTAGTAGCCCTCTCCGGCAAGATTAAATTTTTTCACCGCCTCCTGGCCATCGGCGGCGGTATCCATGATCATCCGGGTCTCCTCCAGGAGTTCGATCAATATGTCCCGGTTTATCTCGATATCATCGACGATAAGGCAGCGTTTCCCTGAAAAATCATAGTTCTGATCCTCAAAAAATTCCCTGGGCTCATTGGTCTTTACGATGGCTGCCACGGGCTTGGAGAGGCAGCTGATGGTAAAGGCAAAGGTGCTCCCCTTCCCTTGCTGGCTTTGAAGGCTGATTTTACCCCCCATCATGTCCACCAGGTTTTTGCTGATCGCCAGACCCAGGCCGGTGCCTCCAAAGTTCCGGGAGATTCCCCCATCGGCCTGCTCAAAGGGCCTAAAAAGCTTGGAGGCCTGGTACTCAGAGATCCCTATCCCCTTATCGATGACCTCAAACTTATAGGTCGAATACCCGTCCTGAAAGCCCAGCTCCCGGACAATTAATAAGACCTGGCTCCCCTCGGGGGAGAATTTTATCGCATTGGAGAGAAGGTTGATGAGGACCTGATTAAGACGCAGGGAGTCGGTGTAAAGGCCGTCGTTGATCACATCCTCTACGGTGAGGATGATATCTATGTTCCGCTCCCTGGCCCTGGGGAGCATCATGGATACTACGAAATCCAGGTTTTCCCCCAGAGAGAATTCTGTCTCGTCCAGGGCCAGTTTCCCCGATTCCATTTTGCTGAAATCCAGGATGTCGTTGATGATCCCCAAAAGGTGGTGGGAGGAGCTGTCGATCTGGTCCAGGCAGCTCATGATTTTTTCCAGGTCCTGGGAGTTCCGGGCGATCTGGGCCATCCCTATGACGGCGTTCATGGGGGTCCGGATCTCGTGGCTCATCCGGGAGAGGAAGTCACTCTTGGCATGGCTCGCCGCTTCGGCATCGATCTTGGCCCGGGTGAGCATGGTGACATCGTTAAGGAGCAGAATGACACAGAGCCCGTCGGAGCCCGCTATGTCGCAGCTGCCCCGCTGCAGGGTGAGGGTAAAGTTGCTGCCCCCCATGTGGCCCAGCATGGCTATGTCGGTAACAAAGGTTTCGGGATCTTCAATCTGGGGGTTGAAAACAAGCTCCGCCCTTGGGTCTAAAGAAGAACCCCCAGGGCCGCCGCCGCCGGCAATTTGGCAGAGGAAATGTTCATTGAGGTCCCAGATATCATGCATCAACAGGAATTCGTCCATGGCATGGTTCCGGTAGAGCATTTCTTTTTTGGAATTAAAGAGGGCAAGCGCCACGGGAATGGCATCCAGGATGACCCCATCTATGGCGGGGGATTTGGAAGACGAAGGTATGTTGTTCCCAAGGGTATGCTGTGTACTCAATGTGCGACCTGTCTTCCATTATACTCTACTTCGCCTAAATTGCCTATGGAAGGGCAGCACCAAGGCAGGAACCGGGGCAAAAAAAAGCTGCCCCGGAGGGCAGCTCTTTTTGGGGAAGGACCCTTTAGGGGGACCTTCCCATGGTTCTTGTTTTAGTCAGCGATAATCGAGATTTCGGTCTCGTTGTCGAAGTACCGGGCCTTCTCCATCCTGGGGGTGAAGTAGGCAGAGTCGCCGACCTTGAATTCGTGGTGGGGTTCGGCCCTGGCCACGAGGGGTTGGGTGGCGGTGGTAACCCAAAGGTGGATTTCCGCACCCAGGGGTTCAACGACGGTGACCTTAACGGGGAGATTATTCTCCACGCTGGCATTCTCGGTGTAGGCTAGATCCTCAGGCCTAATACCAAAGGTAATATCTTTGCCCACATACTTTCTAAGGGCATCGCCATGGGCGGCGATGGGCTTCATTTTGCAGGTCCCTTCGTCGAGGACCACGCTGCCGCCTTCTTCGACGACCTTGACGTTGAGGAAGTTCATGGGAGGAGATCCGATGAAGCCGGCGACGAACTTGTTGACGGGGTTGTTGTAGAGGTTCAAGGGGGCGCCGATCTGCTGGATCTTGCCGTCCTTCATGACTACAATCTTGTCCGCCATGGTCATGGCTTCTACCTGGTCGTGGGTGACGTAGATGATGGTCGCATCAAGCCTGATATGAAGGTCAGAAAGTTCGGCCCTCATCTGTACCCGCAGTTTGGCGTCCAGGTTTGAAAGGGGTTCGTCAAAGAGGAAGACCTTGGGGTTCCGGACTATGGCGCGGCCTACGGCAACACGCTGTCTCTGACCGCCCGAAAGGGCCTTGGGCTTCCGGTCGAGGAGCTTCTCGATGTCCAGGATGCGGGCGGCTTCGTTAACCCGGCGTTCAATTTCGGATTTTTCGACCTTCTTAATCCTGAGCCCGAATGCCATGTTCTCGTAGACCGACATGTGGGGGTACAGAGCGTAGTTCTGGAAAACCATGGCAATGTTCCTGTCCTTGGGGGGAACATCGTTCATCAGTTCGCCGTCTATGTACAGCTCGCCCTCGGTGATGTCTTCAAGACCCGCAATCATTCTGAGGGTTGTGGATTTACCGCAGCCAGAAGGACCGACGAGGACCACAAATTCCTTGTCTTCCACCACGACGTTGGCACTGTCCACCGCTCGGACACCGCCGTCAAATACCTTCGTAAGACCTTTAAGTTCTACTTTTGCCATTATGGCCTCCCTATAGGGTTAGTTTATAGGTTCATTATAGGGGTGAATTAGGTAGCTGTCAACAAAAAAATAGGCTAAATTAAGGCCAAGACCTACCATGCACACCCAGCTCGCGCTGGACAGGAACCTTCATCCCTGCCGAGCTCCGCTGGCGGTCTGACCCTAAAATCTGAACCTCCTAAGCTGGCCTTACCTGCCCGCCAGAGGCTCGTCATGGACGAAGTTCCTGCTCCAGCTCAGATAGATATGTGTGATTAGATCAAGAAGAGCTTTTAATAATCCACCCCACAAGTGAGGTTGGTGGGTAAGAGTAATGAAAAATTCCTGACAAGGGTGTCAGTCATCATGGAAGAAAGGTGACTGACACCCTAGGTTAGTTCTAAATCTGGGCATATTGGAGTATTTGGAGAATCACCCCATTGATGTATCATTACTCTACACCGACTGTACATGTAGGGTTGATTTGTAAAGGCTCTTCTCAATCCAACCGCTCATAGCTTGCTCAGCTGGAGCAAAAAATGGTCCCTGCGGCGACTTCGGCTGCTGAAGAAATTTATATACACTAACTAATGAGTATGGGATGCAGGCCGTTCGAGCCGCGGGGGCCATGTTTTTGTCCAGCGGCGCACTGCGCATGAGGTCTTGGATTATAAGTAGATCCATAATAATCATATCTATGCTATACTCCCTACATGGTAAAATACATCCTCTTTGACTTGGATAACACCCTCTATTCGGTTCGGCATGGGCTGGATGATATCTTTCGGGTGCGGCTTAGGGAGTATTGCAGCGGGTTTTTGGGGGTTCCGCCGGCGGAATATGACCTGCTCCGGGAAGAAGGGGTCCGCCGCTATGGGACAACCGTAGGCTGGCTGAGGGGGGAGCACAATTTTACCGATGTGGAGGGCTACTTTGCCCATATACACCCCGAAGACGAGGTAGATTGCCTGGGACCGGACCGGGAACTGCGGCATTTTATCGAAAACCTCCCCTGCCCTTCTTCAATATTGACCAATTCTCCCCGGTTTCATGCCGACAGGACCCTCAAGAAGCTGGAACTGGAAGGCTTATTCGAAGAAATATTCGATATCGTGGGCAATAATTTCCTGGGGAAGCCCCATGCTACAGCCTACCAGAGGGCCCTCGACGCCCTGTCCCTAAGGCCCGAAGAGACCCTCTTTATCGACGACATGCCCGCCTATGCCGAGGCCTTTGTAAACCTGGGAGGCCAGGGCCTTCTTATTGATGAGCTGGATACCTACCCCAACTATCCCCATAAACGAATTAAGGATCTCAGGGAGATAGGGGACATCCTAACTTGAATTTTTTAATAGTAAAATGGTAAAGTAAAATCTCCCGTCCAGACAGGTGGGGCAACGGAGTTATACCTTGTTTTTGAAAAGCCTAGATATTTTTGGATTTAAATCCTTTGCAGATAAGACCCGGGTAGAATTTGCCAATGGCGTGACCGCCCTCTTGGGCCCCAATGGCTGCGGGAAGTCCAATGTGGTGGATGCAGTCAAATGGGCCCTGGGAGAACAGGCCTCCCGATCCCTGCGGGCCGAGCGGATGGAGGACGTGATCTTCAACGGCACCGAAAACCGCCGGGCCCTGAACGTGGCGGAGGTCATCCTCACCCTGGATAATGACACGGGTCTTTTGCCCCTGGATATCCCGGAGATCGAAATAAAACGCCGGCTCTACCGTTCCGGCGAAAGCGAATACTTTATAAACTCCGCCCCGGTACGGCTTAAGGAAATCCGGGAACTCTTCTGGGACACCGGGGTGGGAAAAACCGCCTACTCAGTGATGGAGCAGGGAAAGATAGATCAGATCCTCTCTTCCAGGCCCGAAGAGAGGCGCTTCCTTTTTGAAGAGGCCGCAGGGATTACCCGCTTTAAGGTCCGGGGGGCAGAGGCGGAAAGGAAGCTGGCCAAGACCGAAGAAAACATGCGCCAGGTAGAAGGCATCCTGGGGGAAGTAAAGAGGGCCTACGACAGCCTCAGGGTCCAATCCGAAAAGACCCTCAAGTATAGGACCCTAAGGGAACAGATCTTCCAGTTTGAATTGGACATACAGCTCCTTCGCCTAAAGAATTTCCGCAATGCCCGGGACGAAAAGCAGGATGCCCTCAAAAAGAAGACCATAGAAAGGGATGCCATACGGGAAGAAATCGAAGCGGCCAACAGGGCCCTGGAAGAAAACATGGACCTGGTGAACTCCCTGGAAGCCCGGCTGGGGGAATATCAGAAAAACATCTACGGCCTGGCGGTAGATAAGAATGCCATGGAGAAGGAGCTGCGCCTTCTGGCGGAGCAGCAGAGTGATACCCGGGCCAAGATTAGCTTAAACGAGGGGCGCGAGAAGGCCGCCTCGGCCAAAATTGACGAACTCAAAAAAGATGCCAGTGAACAGGATGGGGTGGTCCTGGATCTGAGAAAAAAGGTCGCCCAGATAGAAGAGAACATCCAGGGCTTTGAAAAAAACATCCAGCACACCGCCAACACCATAGAAGAAAATGAAGGATCCATCCGAAAAGCTGAAGATGAAATACGCCGCCTGGAGCAGGAAAGGGCCCAGAAGGAAAAGGACCTGGAGGGGATCACCGACCATATCGTGGCGGCCCTGGATGCGGGCCTCAAAGAAGCGGGGTATTCGGCGGCGGAGCGGCGGAACACCGAGGCGGCTCTGAATGAGACCCTGGCCCTCCTGCGGGCCACCCTCACGGGGAGGGAAATGCTGAGCCGGGATCTGGCGGCGGCCGCCGAGCGGGCCCTTTCGGGGGGTCCCCTGCCCAGCGCCCAGGAGCTTAAACGGCTCAGCGACAGCTTAGCCTCGGTTCTTGCAGAGGCAGCGGGCCGGGCCGTGGAAGCCCACAGCCTCTTTGAGACCTACCGTCTGAGCACCCCCGCCTTTCTGGATGACTTTCTTTCCCCCGAGGGGATCATCACCAAGAAGAGGGCCCTGGACAGCGACATCCGAAGCAACCGGGAGGGGGTCCTGGAACAGCGGGAGCAAATCACGGGCCTGCGGGGCCAGAACGATAATTTACACGGCAAGATAAACGAGTACCGTTCTACCCTGGAGGATCTTCGGGTCATGCGGATGAAGATGGCCACCCAGGCGGAATCGGCCGAAGAGGTGGCCCGGTTTATTCGGCGGGAGCTCTCGGGCCAGGAGGAGCTATTAAAAACCATCCAGGAGGAGCTCAGCCAGGACCGCAGCCGCTGCACCGAAATTGATGAGCGGATAGCCGGGGGCGAAAAGGCCATAAGAGATATAGATGCCAAGGTCACACAGCTCAACCTGGACCTGGAAAACTTAGAGAAGGACATAAATGTACAAACCGGTGATGTGGCAGGAAAACAGGACAAGATACGAAAACGCCTGACCGAACAGGCCAAGATTCAGGAAGCCTACGAGAAGATCCAGCTCGACCTGGTTCAATCGGAGATGGAAATAAAAAACACCCAGGACAATTTCCGGGAAACCCATTCCCGGGACCTGATGGAATTTGAAGAGCGGATCTACACCATCACCGCCCAGTCAGGGGATCTGCGGGATCAACTGGCCAAGGGCAGGCAGGATCTTCGGGATCTCGGGGCGGTAAACCTGGCAGCCCCGGAGGAATTTGCCGAGGCCAAGGAACGCTACGATTTCCTTTCGGGCCAGATCGCCGACCTTGCCAAGGCCAGGGCGGATTTGGAGCAGCTTACCACCGAGATCAGAACCGAATCTTCGGTGCTCTTTATGGCCACCTACGATAAAATTAAGAAGAACTTCCATAACATGTTCAGAAGGCTCTTTGGAGGGGGACGGGCGGAGCTGCGGCTCGTAGATTTAAACCATGTCCTGGAATCGGGGATAGAAATTTTCGCCCAGCCCCCGGGGAAGAAGCTGGAGAACATCAACCTCCTGTCGGGGGGTGAACGTTCCATGACTGCGGTGGCCCTTCTTTTTGCCACCTACCTGGTAAAGCCTTCGCCCTTCTGCCTTCTGGACGAAATTGATGCCGCCCTGGACGATGAAAACGTAAATCGCTTTGTGCAGCTGCTCCGGGAGTTTGGGCGGGGAAGCCAATTTATCATCATCACCCATAACAAAAAAACCGTTACCTGCGCGAACACCCTCTTGGGGGTGACCATGGAAGAATCGGGGATCACCAAGGTGATTACCGCCAGGCTTGAACATGAGAGCGAGGAGCTTCCTCCCCCCATACCCCAGAGTGAAGAACTTTTTGAGGAAGAAGAGGTGGAAAGCGAAGAGGGGCGGGAGCTGCCTCCGGGGGTTGATGATCCCTCCATGGTAAAGGAAGAAGATTTACGGCCCATCCGGGCGAGGAAGATGCGATGAAGCTGATGTTCTGCCTGCCCCTTCTCTTGTTCTGCAGCTCCCTCTTTGCCGCCGATGCCAGGGTCCTTCCGGTACGGACAGGAAGATTCTACCTGGAACCGGCCTACACCTTTGTATTCCAGCGCTTTAATCAGGATGAAGAAAGGGAACAGATAGATCACATGCGGGTCTTTAACCTGGGGCTGGCCCTGGAGTATGGCATTTTCCGCAATGTCACCGCCTCGGTCCTCTGGCTCCCGGGGGTAAACATGTGGTCCCGCCTGGACAGCAATTACGGCAGCTCCCAGGCAGAGATAGCAAGCACCGGGGACCTCTTTGCGGGAGCCCGGATCCAGATAGCCGGCAGGGAGGGACCCATAAAATCGGAGGTCTTTCGTTTAACCTTTACCCCCGGGGTCAGGATACCCCTGCCGGGCCCGGATTTCCAGGAACAGGGGGAGCGTCTGGAAAGGGGAGAATCGGTGACCATCGTAAACCTGGATCGCCATGTCCTGGGCTTTGGCCTGGGTTCATACCTGGATATCCTGGTCCACGATAATTTCTTTTTTAGTTTTAACGGTGAGATTTTATACTTTCCCATCCGGGGAGAAGTAAGCAGGGCCGGCCTCGCAGAGTACCAGGCCATCCAGGGGGCCATGGAAAACCTTCCCCCCGGCTCTTCCTTGGAAGCTCAAATAAATTACGGCTATCTATTTAGTTTTAAATTAAAGCCCGTCTTCACAAGGCCCCTGACCCAGGGGATGCTTCTTGGCGCGGGCCTGCCGGTCCTCTATAGAATGAGCCCGGGAAAGCGTTACGATTTTACCGGCACCGGGCCGGGCACCGAGATCGAAGTAAAGCAGCTCCAAGAGAGCTTCCCCAACGAAGGGCCCACCCATGTGGTAAGCTTTGTACCCCACCTCTCATTATTTTTTCATGACTGGCTCATGCCCCTGGAGATCATGCTCAGTTATCAGACCCCCATCTGGGGGAAAAACTCCGATGCAGGACATGTCATTTCCATGCGAATTATGGGGCAGTTTCGGTTTTAGGAAGCTTGGCCACATGGTCGCAGAAGAGCCACCAGAGGGCACTGGAAAGACGATTTAAACCGAAGGGGATATCATCCCGGGGGTAGACCCCTGGCTCCGATTCCTCCTGACTAAAGACCCTAATGGCACTGAGTTCGGCCGCCCTTACCTTGGCCCTAAAGCTGTTAATCTGGGCCGCCAGGGCACCCTGGGTATAGGAAGGAAGATGCCTTTCTATGGTCTGGCTGGCACGGTGGATCTCTTCAGCTTCCATGCCGAATAAAAAGGGTTCAGAGAGGG
The DNA here is from genome assembly GCA_009777335.1 of Treponema sp. Lineage (GTDB taxonomy): Bacteria > Spirochaetota > Spirochaetia > Treponematales > Breznakiellaceae > WRKT01. The sequence goes on from WRMC01000001.1 coordinate 75,948, forward strand.
GGGTGTCTTTTACCTCGGCCACCATGATAGCTCTTAGGTAGTCAAGGATCTCCCCAAACCGGGCGCAGAGTTCCAGGTCCTGTTCTGCAGCCAGAACCTGAACTTCTATGCATTCCGCCTGGAGGCTGTCAATGACTCCCCTAAAGACGATGCGGCCATGGGTTTTTGGTACCCGTCGATCTCCCGATAAACTGGTTGTGGCTGATGGTTTTGTCATAGGGCCCGTATCCTCCCGCCCAGAGCGTATATGCGGGCCACGAGATTTTCGTAGCCCCGTTCAATTTGATAGACATTGTTAATCACGCTGTTTCCTTCGGCGCACATGGCGGCGACGACCATGGCCATCCCGGCCCGTATATCGGGGCTCTGGAGTTCAGAACCCTGGAGCCGGGTGGGGCCCGACACCACCGCCCGGTGGGGGTCGCAGAGGACGATCCGGGCCCCCATGGCGATGAGCTTGTCCACGAAAAACATCCTCGACTCGAACATCTTTTCGTGGATAAGGACCGTCCCCTTTACCTGGGTGGCCACCACGGTGATAACACTGGTGAGATCCGGAGGGAAGCCCGGCCAGGGGGCATCATCGATCTTGGGGATCATTCCCCCCAGATCGTGATTTACTTCCAGATCTTGATTCCCTGGGACATGGACCTGGTTTCCCTCGTGGTTCCAGGTAATGCCCAGTTTGCCGAAGGAAATTTTCGCGGGCCGCAGGTCTTCCCTTCGTATTCCTTCTATTATAAGCTCCCCCCTGGTGGCGGCCGCCAGGCCTATGAAGGAGCCCACTTCCATAAAATCGGCCCCTATGGTGAAGTCACAGCCGGAAAGCTGCTTTACCCCGCTAATATGCAGGATATTAGACCCTATGCCCTGGATGGAGGCCCCCATGGCGCAGAGCATGCGGCAGAGATCCTGCACATGGGGTTCGCTGGCTGCATTGGTAAAGATGGTCTGCCCCTGGGCCAGGACCGCCGCCATGACGGCGTTTTCGGTCGCTGTTACTGAAGCCTCATCAAGGAAGATATCGGCCCCCTTAAGACCGGGGGAGCTAAAGTTAAAGGTCTCACTGATATCTACCTGGGCCCCCAGTTCGGTCAGGGCCAGAAAGTGGGTGTCCAGCCGGCGGCGGCCTATGACGTCCCCCCCGGGAGGAGGCATCACGACCCTGCCCGTCCTGGACAAGAGGGGCCCGGCAAAAAGGATGGAGGCCCGGATTTTCTGGGCCAGCTCCAGGGGGATTTCTGAACTCACGATGTTCCTGGTGTGGAGCTGCCAAACATTGGGCTCCAGGGCCTTGGCTTCGCCCCCCAGGGAACGGAATACATCGAGCATCACCTGGACATCTTCGATATCGGGGATGTTTCTTAGAATAACTGGTTCGGAAGTTAGGAGGGCTGCAGCTATGCAGGGAAGAGCGGCATTCTTGTTGCCGCTGGCCTTTAAAGTCCCCTTTATGGGATAGCCCCCCTCAATCACATATTGGTTCATGATAAATGGTACTCTAATTAAATCATCCCATCAATATGGCAAAGAGAAACTCCTCCTCTTCGATAAGGCCCATGGAACGCAGGCGCGAGAGGTTTTGCAAAAACCCATAAAGAGATCGGGAGTGACTGTTTTGGCTGTTTATAAGCATGGTCGAGGCCTCTTGAAGGTCTGAAATTGAACTTTGCAAAAGCCGGTAGCGCTCAAGGACAAATTCAAAGTGCTTCTCTGCATGATCCAGGGTTCTGCGGGAAGAGAGGACCGATCCGGAATTGCCTACTATAGTAAACAAGAGGGTGTAAAGATCGATTTCCAGAGACCTTTCTGCGTTTATATAATCAAGGGCTGCTGAATCCACAGAAATTTGACTTCGTTCTATCCTGTTATTGAGGTTCCAAAAATCGATGGGAATGCTTCCGGTGATGGATACTCCCCCTCCTCCGGAAGAATCACTCAGGCCGTTGAGCCTTGAGTAGTTTAAGCTTGGAGAAAAAATCGAAGCTGTAATGGTTGGAGCAAAGTCTCTTTTTGTAAGGCTTAAATTTCGCTCGGCGGTGAGCAGGTTTGAGGCTGACCGAGCCATACTGGGATTAACAACCGAAATATACTGCCAGAGTTTCTGGAAGAGGATATCGACCTCTTCGTCAGATATGCTGCCCAAATGCAGTATGAGTTCTTCATATACGGAAAGATCGATCTCTTCCAGGGGGGGTAGCACCGAGAGCCCCGTCAGGGACATAAGCCGGGTACTGCTGAGAGCATAGTTTCGGCGGGCCTGGTTACGGGAATTTTCCCGGACTTCCTTGTCCGCCAGGGCCCTTAGGTAGTCCCCCTGGTTTATCATTCCGCTTTCTTGACGGATCTCCGCCATGGATAAACTAAAAATGGCAGTCTGCAGGGAAGATTCCTCTGCTTCCAGTGCAGCTGCCGCCTCAAGCACCGCATAGTAGGCGCTATCGGCTGAGTCGATGACATTGAAATACTCTGCCAGGGCTTCCCGGCGGGCGCTCTGGACAGAAATGGCATTTATTTCCATTAAGATAAGATTTTTTCCGCCATCAAAGAGCCTATGGCTTAGAGAGATGGTAAGGCTGGAACTAAGGGTATCCATGGGCTGTTCAATAAGCTCCCAGTCGTTATTTAGATAGCGAACCTGAGCATCATAGCGCATGGTAAGGCTGGGCAGCATGGAAAAATAGTGACTCCGCTGGTTTAGGAGGCTGTTCATCACCGAAAGGTCTGCCCGGGCCAGGCTGCGGGAATTTAACAGGGCCAGGGTACGGACCTGTTCCAGGTTGAGGCTGAGGGGTTCAAGATCAGGATCATCCCCGTGGAGGCCCCCAGAAACAAGGAGCAAAAAGATGAGGAGGACCAGGGGAGAAATTAGTTTTGCTAATGTTTTATTATTCATACCGCAATGCCTCGATGGGGTAAAGTTTAGCCGCCTTAAGGGCGGGATAATAACCGAACACTGCACCGACCAGGGCGGCGAAGAGGGCCGAAACACTTACGATGAGGGGACTAATGGCCGTGGGGATCCCGGAGCGGGATAAAAGGTGGCAGGATACAAAGGCCATGGTAATGCCCAAAAGGCCCCCCATGAGGCTTAAGATAACCGATTCGGTGAGAAACTGAAAAAGAATATCCCGGCGGCGGCCCCCTATGGCCATCCTGATGCCGATCTCCCTGGTTCGTTCGGTGACCGATACAAGCATGATGTTCATGATTCCTATGCCTCCCACCAAAAGAGAAATCCCGGCGATGGCAGCCAGAAGATTTGACAGGGTCCGGGAGGTGGCCGAGGCCATATCTATCATGTCCGCCTGGTTCATGATATCAAAATCGGCGTTTGCCTCATGGCTAATCCCCCGGGATTCCATCAAGATAAGCCTGGCCTCCCTGGAGGCCGCATCCATGTACTCTTTACCGATGATGCTCATCACTATCTGGTTTATCCCGGCGGCATTGTTCAGCCGGGCCATGGCGGTATCCAGGGGAACCATCACCACATCATCCTGGTCCATGCCACCCAGGCCTGTGCCCTTGCTTTCCAAAAGGCCTATGACCGTAAAGTGATTGGTGCCTATCCTGATCCTTTCTCCCAGGGCATCTTCGGGATTACCAAAGAGGGCAGCGGCGGTGCTTCGCCCCAATACGGCTACCCTGTTCCGGGCTTCCAGGTCTTCGGGGCCAAAAAAGATCCCCTCGTTGACCCGGTAGTTCCGGGCAGTTAAATATTCAGGCTCCACCCCCAGGACCTGGACCTGGGCGTTTCCATGGCTCCCAATGACGTTAAAGTTAAGGTTTACCACCGCCGAAATCGCTGCAGCATAGGAAGATTCGGTTTTTAACTTTTCCAGATCCCCCCGGGTAAAGGAACTCAACCGGATCATCTGAGCTTGACCGCCCCGGTTAATCTGCCGTCTTGGCATGATCTGCAAAAGGTTGGTTCCCATGGCGGTCATTCCCTCTTCTATGGCCCTTTGGGAGCCCTGGCCCAGGGCTACCATGATGATCACAGACCCCACTCCGATGATGACCCCCAGGGATGTTAAGAGGCTTCGCATCCGGTTACGCAGGATGGAGCGGAAGCAGGTCTGCATTAACTGAATCCCATTCATGGGGCCTCCTCTGCAAGAAGAGCGTGATCCTGCTTCCATTGTTCCAGATCCTGGCGGGCATTTCGCCTCTCGAGAATTTCTTTATCTGACACAAGGAAACCGTCTTTTAGGTTGATGGTTCGCCGGCTGTATACCGCTACTTCCGGTTCGTGGGTTACTATGATGATGGTTTTCCCCTGATCGTTTAATTCCTGAAAGAGCCCCATAATTTCCAGGGTCATGCCGGAATCGAGGTTCCCCGTAGGTTCATCTGCCAGGATAAAAGCCGGGTCGTTTACCATGGCCCGGGCTATGGAAACCCTCTGCTGCTGCCCCCCCGAAAGCTGAGAGGGATAATGGTACATCCGGTCCCCCAGGCCCACATCTGAGAGGGCCTGCATGGCCCTTTCTCTTCGGGCCTGGGAGCTCATTTTTTTTTCGCCCCCGGCGCTCCTCCGGTAAAAGAGGGGAAGCTCCACATTTTCCAAGGCCGTGGTCCGGGCCAGGAGATTAAAGGACTGGAAGACAAAGCCGATTTTCCTGTTTCTGATATAGGCAAAGGTGTTGGTATCCGAAGCGGAGGTATCGATGCCGTCCAGCACATAGGAACCGCCGGTGGGTTTATCGAGACAGCCGAGTATATTCATGAGGGTGGATTTGCCAGACCCGGAAGGACCCATGACAGAGATAAACTCACCGGCCCGGGCCGAAAAATCTATGCCCCCCAGGGCCCGGACTATTACCGCTTCTTCTTCCTTGGAGCCCTTTCGGCCCTCCATCCGGTACTCCCGGGTGACCCTCTGCATTTCGATCACCGGAGTCCCGGTTATGACAGGTCCTGGCTGGGCTTGTTCAATCTGCATTAAAAGAGCTCCCTTAGGATCACCTGCATTCCCTCCAGGTCTTCATCGGTATAGATGGCAGTAAAGGACCCGGAAGAAATGCCGGTGCGAACCTCCATGGCTTCCAGGTCCCCCTGGGAGTTAATAAACCACAGGGTACGGGTTACCGTAGCAGGGGCTGCAGTCGCAGCCTGCCGCTGCCCTCCGCCGAAGGGCATGGCTCCCCTCCCGCCGCCCATCATGGGGGAGGGCCCGAGCATCAAATTGGCGAGGTTGGTATTAGCCCCGCCTTGGGGGGCAGAGCTGTTGTTCTGCTCTTCGGTAATATGGGCCGGCTGATAACGCAGGGCTGCATTGCTCACCATAAGGACATTAGGACTGCTTTCGACAATAAAATCTACCGCACAGGTCATGCCGGGCAGGAGGGAACCGTCCAGGTTCTCGGTATTGATGATCACCGTATAGGAAACTACGTTATTCGAAACTAGGGGGATAAGATGAATGGCCTCCACATATCCGAGAAATGTGCGGCCCGGCATACTCTCCAGGGTAAAGCGAACCATCTGTCCCCTTCTGATTGATGCCACATCCAGTTCGCTTACCATGGCCTCGATCTGCATTTCTTCCAGATTCTCTGCCAGGGTAAACATGTGGGATGAATTATTGCTAGAACTGTCTACCACCGTATCTCCAATATTGATTCGCCGTTCCAGGACTATGCCGTCTATGGGGGAGCTAATAAAGGCAAAATGATTAATTTCGGTTTCGATAACCATAAGGTTTACCTCCGCAGAGGCAAGATCGGCGGCCAGATTATTCAGGGTGTTTTCGCTGGTCTTAAGCTCAAACTCGGAGATAAAATTCCGTTCCGCCAAAATTTCCTGGTTCTGGAACACCAGAAGCTGCAGCTCGTAATTTGCCCTGGCCTTGGCCACCGCCGCAGCCTGCTGTTCCCGCCGCAGTTTGAGCATGTCCGTGTTTAACTCCGCTAAAATATCGCCCCGGTTTATCACATCGTTATTGCTGACAAAAATATTTTCTACCTTGCCGCTCATCTGGGGCAGAACCCTGACGGTAGAGACGGGGTTAATGGTCCCCGATGCAGAGATGCTTCGCTCCAGGGATCCCCGTTGAAGGGTGGTAAACTCGTAGGAAACAGCTCTCTGCCTTCCCGAACAGGCGGCACCAAGGAGAGTAAAGATAATAAGGGTGCTAAACCATATAGTTTTATATAAAAGGTTTTGTTTCATTCCGGTGACTCCTTCAATGTGACAATAAAAATGGAACCCCCTTGAGGGTTTTGTTCCGCCGAGATACTTCCCCCATGGGCGCTGATAATGGCCGCCGCGATGGAGAGCCCTATGCCTGCTCCGCCGGTACTGCGGTTTCTGGATTTGTCGGATCGGTAAAATCGTTCGAAGATGCGGGGAAGATCTTCCTCTGGGATTCCTATGCCGGTGTCGCAGATGCTGATTTCCAGAACAGGACCAGAGGCGAGGGTAACTTTTTGAACCCTAATGTCTATGCTCCCCTGATCGGTGTACTTTATCGCATTGGACAATAAATTGAAAAAAACCTGTTTTAAGCGGCTGTAGTCTGCATACACCAAAGTTTTTTCCATATTACAGGTGATAGATATGCCCTTCTCCAGGGCGGCGGATCTCCATGGCTCTATCGTGGATTCTATTAGGCCGCCGAGATCAAATTCGGTTTTATCCAGGCTTATGCTGTTCCATTCCAGGCCGGTGAGCACATCAAGATCGTCCACCAGGCGGGTCAGACGCATGACTTCTTCGTGGCAGCTTTCCAGCCTCCCCTGGTTGGGGGGGTAGACCCCGTCTATCATGGCCTCCAGGGTCCCCTGCAGGCATGATAGGGGACTGCGAAGTTCATGGGCCACATCGGAGCTAAGCTGCTTTTGCCGCCGTTCCCCCTCTTCCAGATCCTCGGCCAGTTTATTTATGGACTGGGAAAGTTCGGCCAGCTCCCGGGTATAATAATTTTCTTCTACCCTGACACTGGTCTTTATTATGGAAGGTTCCCCCGAAGATGGTGCACGGCTCCGGGCTATGCGCTGGGCGGCCTCACCTACGGTACGGATAGGCCTTGCTATGGCCCGGGAGAGAAGCACCGATATTACTACCGAAAGGATGAGCAATACCATCCCCGCCAGAAAGAGCAGGCGGTTTAGGGATTGTAAAAAGGCAGATTCGGCTTCACTGTAAAACAAGGGGCCGAAGGTGTCTATGCTGAGGGTTCCCACCTGCCTGTTAGCCGCAAACACGGCATACTGTTCCCGCTGTAATTGGTTTGCTTCGCCAAAGTCCCTAAGCCAGGGATCTTCAGGAAAAAGGGGGGGCTCTATCCTTAGTACACGGCTTCCCCCCAGGCTTCGATCTGCTTCGCCGATATTCGTATCCGGTGACCTCTGCCCCCTAGGCAGGCGGTGAACTTCCATACGGGCCGCAATGCCCCGCATTACCCGCAGGTACTCCATCCTGTCCCGGGCCCGGGTATCCCAGATCATATTTCCCCGTTCATCTTCCAGGATGATGATATAACCCTCCTGGGCAAAGAAGAGCCCCATGGCCCGGACTGCCTCCACATCAAAGAGGCCCCTTTCCTGGTTGTACTGCCCGCTGATTACATTCACAATTTCGCGGCTTTTGGCGGCTATGTTTTCCCGCACATGGGAGTTAAACATCTGGCTGGAAAAATGATTAAGAAAGAGGATCAAGACCCCCAGGGAAAGACTAATAAAGAGGGCATAGGTAAGGGCCAGCCGGTTTTGCAGACTTATGGTAAACCTGGGTTTCATGATTCGGGCCCTCCTCCCATTCTATAACCCATCCCATAAACCGTGGTGATATACCGGGGTGCCTTGGGGTTATCGCCTATCTTGGCCCTGAGTTTTTTTACATGGGTATCTATGGCCCTGTCATACCCATCGTAATCAAAACCCTTTACAGCATAGAGGATCTCATCCCTGGTAAAAATTTTTGCCTGCCGGGACATAAGCAGGGCCAGGATATGGTATTCGTCCCGGGTTAACTGCAGAACCTTCCCGTCCCTGGACACCTGGCGTATGTCTGTATCCACCGAAAGATCCTCATAGGAAAGAAAACGGCCCTTAATATGGCCCGGATCTGAAGCATGGATCCTTCTTAGTATCGCCTCCAGGCGGGCGATGAGTTCCCGGGGGCTAAAGGGTTTTTTGATGTAATCATCGGCCCCCAGGTTAAGGCCCTGGATGATGCTGGCTTCGTCTATTTTGGCGGTCACCATTATAATGGGAACATCAGAGAGTTCTCTGATGGTTTTGCAAAAGTCTTCGCCGCTGCCGTCGGGAAGCATGAGATCCAATAAAATAAGGTCTATGGGGTGGGAGGAATCCCTGTATTGTTCAAACAAAGCCATCCCCTCCCGGCAATTGGCGGCACAGAGGGGGGTGTAATTATTTATTTCGAGGTAGGATTTTATCAGTTCCAGTATTTTAGGCTCATCGTCGATGGCTAAAACCAGGCTCCTGTCATTCATGGGCTAAAGATAGCATATAATTGTGTTTTTTTTATGATTCTTTGGTCTTTAATACCGCCAGGAAGGCATTTTGCGGAAGTTCCACATCTCCGACCATGCGCATTCGCTTTTTTCCTTCCTTCTGTTTTTCCAAAAGCTTTCGTTTCCGGGTCACGTCTCCGCCGTAACACTTGGCGAGGACATCCTTCCTTAGGGCGTTAACGGTTTCCCGGGCTACGATTTGACTGCCTATGGCACCCTGGATGGGAATCTTAAACTGCTGCCTTGGAATTTCGTCCACCAGGCGTTCGCAGACTATCCGGGCCCGGGCATGGGCATGATCTTTAAAAACCAGCTGGGCCAGGGCATCGACGGGCTTGCCGTTTAATAAAATGTCCAGCTTTACCAGCTCCGTGGGTTTATAGTCGGTCAGATCATAATCGAAGGAGGCATAGCCGCGGCTGGTGCTTTTTAGGCGATCATAAAAATCAAAGAGGACTTCCCCCAGGGGCATTTCGTAGACTATCTCTACCCGCTTTTCATCCAGGTAGGTCATGTTCGTCTGCACCCCCCGCTTTTCCATGCAGAGGGTCATGATATTACCCAGGTAGTTAGTGGGGGTAATCACCGCCGCCCGTATGTAGGGTTCCTGGGCCCCTTCGATTCGGCCCTCGTCGGGGTAGTTCATGGGGTTGTCTACCATGATCTCTTCGCCCCCCCGGAGCTGGACCTTATACTTTACCGAAGGGGCCGTAAAGATCACCGACTGGTTAAATTCCCGCTCGAGCCTTTCCTGGATAACCTCCAGATGGAGGAGCCCCAGGAAGCCGCAGCGGAACCCAAAGCCCAGGGCAGCGGAAGAGTCCTTCTCGTAGATCAATGAGGCGTCATTTAATTTTAATTTATCTATACTGATCTGCAGTTCTTCGTAATCGTTGGTGTCCACCGGGTAAATCGAAGAGAAAACCACCGGTTTAATTTCCCTAAAACCCGGCAGGGGGCTGCTGCAGGGTCTGGCCGATGAGGTTACCGTATCCCCCACCCGGACATCGCTGACCGTTTTTATCCCCCCAATGAAATACCCCACGTCTCCGGCCTCTAGTTCTCCCTGTTCGGCCATGCCCAGCTTAAACACCCCCAGGGATTCGACCTCATACTCCGTATCATTGGATAAAAAGCGGATCTTCATTCCCTTTTTAATGGTCCCGTCGAAGAGCCGCACATGGACTACCACTCCCCTATAGGGATCGTAGTGGCAGTCAAAGATGAGGGCCCTGAGGGGATCCTCTGCGGTTTTAGGAGGAGGGGGTATCCTATCGATAATTACTTCGAAAAGTTCATCTATCCCCTGGCCGGTCTTGGCAGAGATCATCACCGCCGTGGAGGGGTCCAGACCCAGGTCCTTCTCGATCTGGGCCAGGGTCCCGGGAATATCGGCGGCGTTCATGTCAATTTTATTTATCACCGGGATGATGCTTAGATCATGCTCCAGGGCCAGGTACATGTTCGACAGGGTCTGGGCCTGAACCCCCTGGGTAGCATCCACCAGCAAGAGGGCCCCCTCGCAGGAATTGATGGCCCGGGACACCTCGTAGGTAAAGTCCACATGGCCGGGGGTGTCCAGGAGGTTAAGCTTATACTCGTTTCCGTCGGCCCCGGTATAGGGGATACATACCGCCTGGCTCTTGATGGTAATACCCCGCTCCCGCTCTATGTCCATGTTGTCCAGGATTTGATTTTGGAAATGCCTGTCCTCCACCAGGCGGCCCTTTTGGATGAGCCGGTCTGCGAGGGTAGATTTCCCGTGATCAATGTGGGCGATGATGCAAAAGTTTCGTATATGTGCCATGAAGCCTTAGCTTACAGCGTATCGGGGATGTCCAGCAAGGCGGTTAAGCGCATGGTGGTTTCCAGGAAACCCATGGTACGTCTTCGGACATTAATGTCCAGGACCGCAAAGCCTTCCCTTTCAAAGATCCTAAAACTCCGGATCGAAACGGGGTCGTCGGGGGAGAAGCTCATTTCATCGGCAATGGAACCCCGGACTACCTTTCGTACCACATAGGAGCTAAAAAAATTGTTCCCCCCCTGGGGGTAAAGATGGAGCCCAAAGAGGGGCGCCACGACCCGTTCCCGGGAATCCATCTGGACCGCCTCTACCATGGGAACCGCCGGGCGGCTCGCCAGCCGTAAAAGGTGGCTGGAAGCTTCCCCCTCAGGGCTGCTTAGATCCAGCCTGAGTAATTCCCCCGGCTGGAGCGCAAAAAGCTGGTCCTGGGCGGCGGGGATAAGACCCCCCTGGGGAGCCCTAAGGGGGACCCCGTTGATGGCGGTGATGAGGGAGCCCTCGGGGATTTGCATATCCGAGGCAGGGCTGGCGGGAGACACATAGACAATCTCTGCCCCCAGCATGGTTTCGCTCAAAGTGAGCCCTATCCAGGGCCGGTCAGCCTTGCCCCCCGCCAACATGGCCGGAAGGGACCGGGCCAGACGCTCCGCCGGGATCGCAAAGTTAAGCCCCTGGTAGTACTCTATGCCCGCAAAGACCACCCCTACCAGGCGGCCCTCCATGTTGATCACCGGGCCGCCGGAGTTTCCCTGGTTGACTGCCGCATCGATCTGAAAAACGTCGCCTATGGGCAGGGCGATCCGGCGGCCCAGGGCGGAGACTATACCCTGGGTGACCGTCCGTTCCAGCCCCACGGGGGATCCGATGGCGAAGATGGTTTCTCCCACCATGGGCACCACCCAATCAACCACCGAGTATACATAATCGGGGGTAATTTCGGTTTTGATCAGGGCCAGATCCAGGGTGGTGTCCCAGCCTATAACCCGGGCTGGAATCCTGGGGCTCGAGGCATCTCCCAGGCGGACATACATGCGGGAAGATCCCCTAAAGCTGGGGTCCACCTCGCTGGCTATGACATGGTAGTTGGTAATAAGGAGCCCTGAGGCATCCACAAAGAAGGCAGAACCCAGGGCCCGGTCGGGATAGGCCCGCCCCCGGTCTACCCGGATTCCCCGGTCAACGATGACGGTGGCCACCCCCTGGATCATCTCGGCGGCGGTATCCCTGCCCTGGGCATAGGTCCTGAGATCGGCTGGAAGGGAAGCAGCTCTGCCCAACTGACTAATGATGCCGAGGAAGAAGGCGGCGGTGCGCCTCTGTCTTACCTGGACTGCCCTCTCGAAGAAGAGGAAGGCGTCATCGTAGTTTAGCCCCTGGAGGTTATGGGCCCTATGGGCCGCCAGGAAGGCGGCCAGATCATTCCCTTCCAGGAGCTGCTCTTTGGCATACTGGAGGACTATGGCTGGTTCCTCTCCAGTACGCTCCACCTGGACTCCCAAAGAAGAGAGGGACCGGGCATGGGAGGCCGCATCATTCCAGCGTCCCTCTTCTATGGCCAGGCCTTGCGCTTCCTCCAGGGCCCCCAGAGCATCAAGACGAAGGCTGTCCAACCTAAGACGAATGTCAGGATCGTTCCCATCAGGAAATCGGGAACTGGGGCCATAGAGGAGATCGTAGATCTCTAAAAGATGGATGGCCCTGACGGGGTCCAGCCCCACCTGGCGGGAAATATCATCCAGCCGTACCTCGGTAACAGAGCGGGGAGGAACGAGCCGCCTTTCGGCCGCGGCGGTGCTGGTACAGCTGCTCAAGACAAACAAAAGGAAGCCGCTCAGGAGAATCAGGGCCGGGACCCTGGAACATATCATGTTACATTTTTGCGTATGGTTCATCATCAGTAATCCCGCCCGCTCTCGGTGTATGAATAGGTCCTATCGTAATCCCATAGGTTTTCGGTTTCCTCAGGTTCATCGCTTCCCCTAAAGTAACGCAGGGTATCCATGGTACCCCCAAAGGTCAGATCGACCCGCTGAACCTGGGGCCTCCCCAGATGGAACTCCGTATCGGCCACCATCAGATCTCCCAGGTACTCCCTGGCCCGGATGGGGATGCCCCCGTCCAGATCGATCAGCTCATGGGCCCCCGGAAACTCCAGGCTGGGCCGCTCTATCCTAAGGGAGCTAAAGACCAGGGCCCTATAGCTAAGGGCTGGACTTAGGTGGTCCCGGCGGGGAAAAAGCAGCCCCGCAGCCCAGGGTTCTTCGAAGACAAAGGGCGAAAAATGGAAGTCCAGGGGCCGGGGAATAAAACGTACCCCTTCCAGATCGGTATGAAGAACCGCAGGGTAGCGCTCCCAGTGAACTACCGCCGTCCCAGACCCGGGAGCTCCCGGAGGTCCTGGCATGAGCACCTCAACACGCTGGGGAAGGCCGGCATCAAAAAAAACTTTTAAGTCCGCCCTCCTATCCTGGGAGGCATCGAGGCTGCATAAAATAAGAAAGCCGTTTTGATAATGGGCGTAGACTTCCGGTATACCGTCCTTATCTTCGTCTTCTGTGATAACACCTGTATAGGCCGAAAGGTTTCGCCTAAAGAGGGAGCGGGCCTCATCATGGCGCAGAAGCCTCCATATATCATCCAATATAGCTATATCAAGCTGGGAAAGGGAAAATAGCTCAGAAAGGGCCCTTTCTTCGTCGATGAGCCCCAGGTTGAGGGCCGCCGGCAGGGATGCCAGGGCGGGGTAGGCCTCGTTGGCCCGGTAGGCAGAGACCAGACGCTGGGCCTCGGCCTCATCCCAATGGTAGGGAGCGGCCATCCATGCCAGGTCAGGGTTAGCCAAAAGCAGGACCGGAAGACGGCGGAGGATTAAGTCCAGGGTCTCCCTTTCCCAGGGGTCGGGGCTGCGGTCCAGGGCTCCCTGGCGGTAGAGGTAGGAAAAAAAGATCCGCACCGGGCCCCCATCCCTGGGATACCGATCCAGGGTTTCGGTCATGGCCCGGCGAAATTCCTGGGGCCGGTAGGGCAAGAGGGCCCGCAAGAGGAGCTCCGCCCCTTCTACCCTGGGGGGCAGGAGGGCGAGTTCTGCCAGAGCCTCGGGGTAAGCCTTCAGGGCAATGAGGTACTCGGCCTTTAAGAGCCGGGCCGCCTCGGGGTTATATTGATTCCAGCGGTTAAGTCCCAGGGCCAGGTCCAGGGCTTCCAGGACCCTCCCCCGCTCCTGCAAATCCTGGGAACGGGCCAGGGCCAATAAATAGGAAAGATCGGAAGAAACATCGGAAAAATCGGCAGCCCGCTCGAGGCCCGCCAGAGCTTCGTCCCAGCGGCCCTGATTAATCCGTTCCTGGGCCCAGGCGGCATAGGCTTCTGCCATGGCTTGGTCCCCCCTGGGGGGGGTATCGAAGAACTCGAAGATCTCCTGAAGGTAGTCATCACTAAGATAAAGATTCTGGCTAAAAAGGCCCAGGGGCAGTAGGAGAATAAGGCAGAACAGGATCAGGGGCCTTACCGGAAGCAAATTATTCCTCCTGGGGGGGAGCTGCCTCTGGAGAGGGGCTGCTGAGGGAACTGGCATTCTCCCGGGAGGGGAAGCCAAGCAGAGTGCGGATATCATCGTCCACCAGGGTCTCCTGGACCAAAAGGGTATCGGCCAGGGTTTCAAGCTTGTCCTTATGGGTCCCCAAAAGATCCTCCGCCCTCTGGCGGCCCTCATCCAGAATACGCCTCACGGCCCGGTCGATCTTTTGGGCCGTCTCTTCTGAATAGTCCTTGTGCCGGGCAATTTCCTTGCCCAGAAAAATGGGTTCCTCTTCCTGCCCATAGGTGACCGGCCCCATCTCTTCGGCCATGCCCCATTCGCAGACCATGCGGCGGGCCATCTCGGTGGCCTGCTCCAGATCCTGCTTGGTGCCGGTGGTGGTCTCATCATAGAACAATTTTTCGGCGATCCAGCCGCCATAGCAGATTACAATCCGGTCCAGTATCCAGCCTTTGGTGCGGCTGTAGCTGTCCTCTTCGGGGAGGGACATGGCCATGCCCAGAGCCCTTCCATGGGGCACGATGGTCACCTTATGAAGGGGGTCCGCATATTCCAGGTAGTAATGCAGAAGGGCATGGCCGGCTTCGTGGATGGCGGTCATCCGCCGCTCCCTGTCGGAGATCACCAGGGTTCTCCGGGCCACCCCCATGAGGACCTTGTCCCGGGCCTCTTCGAAGTCGCTCATCTCTACGGAGGTCTTATCTTTTCGGGCCGCAAAGAGGGCCGCTTCGTTTACCAGGTTGGCGATGTCGGCCCCGCTCATGCCGGGGGTTGCCCGGGCTATTCTTTGGAGGTCCGTCCCCTCATCCAGGGGGATCTTGGCGGCATGGATCTTTAGGATATCTTCCCGCTCTTTGATGTCCGGCATGGCGATGACCACCTGACGGTCAAAGCGGCCCGGCCTGAGCAGGGCTGGATCCAGTACGTCCGGGCGGTTAGTGGCCGCCAGGATGATCACCCCGTCCTTCGAATCAAAGCCGTCCATTTCTACCAGAAGCTGATTTAAGGTCTGCTCCCGTTCATCGTGGCCCCCGCCGTAACCGGCCCCCCTGGTGCGGCCCACCGCATCCAGCTCGTCGATGAAGATAATACAGGGGGCGCTGCGCCTGCCCTGCTCAAAAAGGTCCCTTACCCGACTGGCCCCGACGCCAACGAACATTTCGACAAAGTCAGAGCCGGACATGTGGAAGTAGGCCACCTTGGCCTCTCCGGCCACCGCCCGGGCCATGAGGGTTTTCCCCGTTCCGGGCATGCCTACCAAAAGCACCCCCTTGGGGATCCGGGCTCCCATCTTGGTAAACTTCTGGGGGTCCTTCAAAAATGAGACCACCTCTTCTAGCTCGTACTTGGCATCCTTCTGGCCCGCCACGTCTTCGAAGGTGATTTTTTTTCCTTCATCCTGGTAGCGCTTGGCCCTGCTCTTTCCAAACTGAAAGGCCCGGTTCCCCGAACCCTGCATGTGGCGGAACATAAAAAAAATAAAACAAAAGCCAATAATCCAGGGGAGCATGCTGATAAGGATGCCCATAAAGCTGATCCGCCCCGCCGCTCCGGTGATCCCCACCCCCTTTTCTCTAAGCAGGGGGAGCAGGGCCGGGTCATTGTAGGGGATCAGGGTCCTAAAATATTGCCGGTTTACCCCGTCCTGGCGGATCCCTTCGATGATGTTATTGTCCAGGATGGTCACATCGGTAATTTCATTTTGCTCCAGGGAGTGGACAAAAACCGAATAGGGTATCTCTATCCGTGCCGGTCCCTCGTTGGCCCTGAAAAAATAGGTGATAAAAAGACCCACCATAAGAAGAAAAAAGAGGAGGGCAAAACGGTTGGGCCTTGAGCCCCCTAGGTTAGGACGGGGAGGATTGGGATTTTTTTGATCATCCGGCATTTATTTTTTACCCTCAGCTTTAAATGATAAAGAAACAAGATAGGGACCAGCCCTTTCACCGGGGGGGACTTCAGCGGCCAGGATCCTGAGATCCCTGCCTATACCCACCAAAACAGCCAGTCCGGCGGCATTCTCACCGGTGATGATCCGGGTAAACCCGCCCCGTTCTTTAGGGCCTAGTATATCGGAAAACCCTCTCCTGTGTCCCCCCCAAAGGATTCGATCACCCCGCCGGTGCTCCCGAAAAACCAGGGGGAGGGAGCTATAAAAGGCCCCTGGGGAAGAACCGGGGGGGCTGCCCTCTCCTGGGGGGCTCACCCTTAGAACAAGATCCTTTGTAAAGCCGGGACCCAGGACCCTTCCTTCTATTTTATGGAGCCCCGGCTCTTGGATTAGAAAGCTAAAGCCCCCCTGGTCCAGCCGGGGGGAGCCCAGGATGAGGAGACCCTCCCTTCGTTCCAGAAAGACTGAGCCGGATAAGCGGCCCTGGCGCAGCTTTCGTACCGTAGAACGTTTGGGTAGGGGCCTGGACCCCTTCTGTGGGAGTGAGGCATCCAGGGCTTTTAGGGTCTTTACCCCGGCATAGATTGCCTCCTCCTGGAGGATCGCCGGGGCCCGGGAAAAATCTTCTTCTTTAATGCCCAGGGCGGGGCCCTCAAGGAGCTCCCAAGAAAGGCGAGCCCGGGTTTCTTCGGAAATAAAGCGGGCAGAGAGGGACTGGGTAAGGGCCAGGACGGGAAGGGTCTTGCGCCAGGGGGGGTATATCTCGTCCAGGAGGGGGATAAGGCGGGCCCTGAGGCGGTTCCTAAAAAACCGGGGGTCCCCATTGGTGGAATCCTCCTGGTAGCTTATCTGACGCTCGGAGAGGTATTGAATTACCTCGGTCCGGCTTAGACCTAAAAGGGGCCTTAGAAGGTATTTCCGCCGCTGTGCTATGCCCCCAAGGCCCCCCGGGCCGGATCCCCTCAGGACATTCATGAGGATGGTTTCCAGGTGGTCATCCCTGGTGTGGGCCGTCAGGATCAGGTCCGCCCCTATGCGCCGCCGGACCCGGTGGAGGGCCCTATAGCGGTAGATCCGGGCGGCCCCTTCTATACCGGCCCCCCCCTGGGCGGCGGCGGCAATCCGGCCCTGGGGTATGGAGATGAGGGTACAAGCAATATTGAGCTGGAGGCAGAGGGCCTGGACTGTCTGGATGTCCAGGGCCCCTTCTTCTGGGGGCCTAAGGCCGTGATCTATGTGGATGCAATGGATGGAAAATCTTTCTTTTTCCCTTAAGGAGGCCAGGCCCGCGAGCATGGCCACCGAATCGGCCCCCCCCGAAACGGCGGCCAGGTATAGCTTTGCCTCCCGGTCGGACCCAAGACCCTGTAAAAGGCGGGATTCAAAGGGATGCATAAGAACCCCCTCCCTTGGACCGGGAGAAGCCGGACAGTTTTATTCTTCCGCTGGAGCCGCTTCGGCCGCTTCTTCTTCGACCACCGGTGCCGCTTCTTCCCTTACATACTTCACCAGAGCGACCACCTGATCCTGGGAAGAGATGACCCGCACCGCCGCCGGCAGGGGAAGCTCCCGGACATGGATGGATTGGTTCACCCCCAGCTCGGAAACATCGACCTCTATCCTGGGGGGAAGATCCTTGGGAAGACATTCCACTTCGATTTCATGGAGGGGGAATTCCAGGATACCCCCCTCACGGACCCCCACGGGGCTTCCCTTAAGCTGGATGGAGACCCTTGTTCTAAGGAGGACTCCGCTTTCCACTTCGTAAAAATCCACATGGAGGATCTTTCCGTCTACGATGTTCCTTTGGGTGTTCTTTACAAAGGCCTCGTGGGACTTCCCGTCTATATCTACCTTAACGATGGTACTATCGGAAATTATCTTTACCCCATTGGAAAATTCCAGGGCATCTAAATCGATAGAGACGGCCTTCCCCGAACGCCCGTAGAGGACCCCGGGAATACGGCCCGAGCGG
This sequence comes from Treponema sp., assembly GCA_009777335.1. Lineage (GTDB taxonomy): Bacteria > Spirochaetota > Spirochaetia > Treponematales > Breznakiellaceae > WRKT01. The sequence continues at coordinate 93,644 of WRMC01000001.1, forward strand.
CGGACCTTGCGGGCTTCGGATGAACCGGAACCTTGGCGGCTCCGGGCCTTAAATTCAACTTGACTCATAATATATCTCCTCCAATGGACTTACTGGGACGACTGGATTCGAACCAGTGGATACCGGACCCAAAACCCGGGGGCTTACCGCTTGCCGACGTCCCAAAGAACTGAGGATACTATACATTAATAAGACTTTTTCGGCTATGCCCCCCATGGAACCCTTAGGTGATAACCCCGGAAAAAGATCAAATTTCCAGGGTTGGATCGTCAGGGCCGCTCCCCATGTCGTATTTTTCGAGGATCTTATTTTGTAACTCCGCACGAAACTCTGGATGTATGGGATGAGCCACATCCTTATACTCCCCCGCCCGGGTTTTCCGGCTGGGCATGGCAATAAAGACTCCGCTCTTTCCTTCAATTATTTTTACGTTATGTATTACAAAGCAGTCATCAAATGTAACCGTCACATAGGCCTTTAATTTTCCTTCACCTGCTACTTTACGAACCCGAATGTCAGTAATTTCCACAATACCTCTCCTTGCTGATTTTGGAAATCCCAAGCTCTCAGGGCTGCCCGGAGGGCTGTCCTGAGAGCCGCCCTCTGGGCCGGTTTGGGGGTTTCCAAGTACCAGTATTGTACTACCTTATCAAGAAAATAAGCAAGGAAAAATAGAATTTTATTAAAATGATAGTTGACATATTTCCGATCTGTACTTAATGTTTCTTTAAGAATAGACATCATACACTAGTTTTATGGAGAGCATTTATGGACAATCAGGTAACTTCATTAACGCTTGCTTTAGTGCCTCACTCCCCGGACCCCAGGTTCCAGGAGCCCGGCTGGCAGAATGAGGCCCTTCCCTTCCTCCTCTTCGATGACGATGACGAGGAAGATATGGACGAAGAAGAAGGTTTCGACGAACTGGACGACGACTTTGACGACGACGATGAAGAAGATTTTGACGATGACGACGATGATTTTGAAGAAGAAGATGATGATTATGACGAAGAAGAAGACGAAGACTTCGATTACGAGGAAGATGTAGACTACGACGACTTTGACGAATAGGACCAGATTACCGGGGCTGCACTCCAAAGCCGTTCAAGTTCATAAAATGAGCGGCTTTTGGCAGTCATCAGGTGGATCACCATGGTTCCCAGGTCCAGAAGGCGCCACTCATCGGTTTTTTCGGGTCTTTTTGAACGGCTGAGGATCTCCAGATCCTTTTCCCGGATAAATTCTTTTATATGCCGCTCCAGCCCCATCAGGTGGGTGTTGCTGGTCACGGTGGCAATAATAAAGAAGTCGGTCCAAAAGTTGATGCTCCTCATGTCCAGAACCAGGACCTCGCCGCCCCTGTGTTCATCCAGGAGCTTCCCCAGCTCCTGGGCCAGGCGGTAGTCTTCTTTACTGTGCAACAAATCGGCCATTAAAATCCCTGCCAATAATTAAGGTAAAATCCGAACGGCTCTCAAAGCCCCCGAAAGCTTCCTCGATTTCGTCCTGGACAAAGCCCGGGGTTTCGAAACGGATATTCACACAATGGATGATATCCCCAAAAATCCTCGCCATATCCTGATACCCCGAGCGGTCTATAATAAGGGTCCGCTCGTAGTCATTCCGGTCCGCGTTTCCTATGGACATAATATCATACCCGAAACCCCGGAAAAGCTCAGCGGTCCTCCCGGCCAGCCCTGTCACGTTGGTCCCGTTCAGGACCTCCACGGTAAAGACCCGGTCCACCCGGGAACTCTCCAGGCTCTGCATGAGGCTCTCGGTGGTGTCCCTGACGATCTCTTTAATCAGGCTGCCGTCCCAATGGGGAAATAAAAGGGGCTGGCCCGAGACCTCCCTGATACTTCCCCCCACGGTCTGTAAACTGATCCGGTCCATATCTATGTTCACCAGCTCGTCAAAGAGCCGTTCCTGGGTCCGCCGGTTCATCCCGGTCCGCAGCATGGAATGGAAGAGCTGCCCCACCTGGGGGTTCCGCAAATAACGGTTCTGTTCGCCCAGGCGTTTAATAAAACCTATAAAGAAGCGCTGACGGCGGAAAGATACCAGTTCGGTGTTTTCTTCGGGGAGCTCGTAGCTGGCAAAGACCACCGCCTTGTCCCCATCCAGGACGCTGACCCCCGAAGGAAAGAGGATATGCCCATTCTGGTACTCCTGGACCGGGCTGGGGATAAAGACCTCCACCCCCTGAATAAGGTCGGTGATCCGGCCCAGATTTTCCAGGCTGATGACGATCGAAAAGGGAATCTCCAGCCCCAGGAGGGTTTCTATTTCGCTCACATAGGGGCCTATGCGCCGGGGGTCGTATACGGTGTCAATCCGGTCCACCCGGTTAATCCGCTGGATGATAAGGCCCACCGAACCGGGGATGTCGACCAGGGCCGCCCGGCGGGTAACCGGGTGGTACATGAGCACATAGGTCGACAGGGGCTTAAGGGGCTCCGGGTCCCCGGCGGGGCTCGGGCTGTTTTCGATGACAAAGAGGATGTTGATTACCCGGTTCCCCGAGAGGGACTCCCGAAAGGGATCGGAGCGGAGGAAGATAACTACAAAGATGACCCCCCCTATGAGGATCAGGGCGATAAGGGAGAGCAGGAGGGGGCTGGCATCGAAACGGACCTTCCTCATAGGCCGTTTTTCCTGTTCATGGCCGCCAGGAGCCTCCTGGTCCCATAGGAAAGATCCTTCTGCTGGGACCTCAGGTGGGTCACCGTATCGTCCAGGACTATGGCAAAGAGGGTGTCCAGATCCAGCTTAAGGCTCGTCTCCCGGAGGACCGGATCTATCCCCGGCCGGGACATCTCTAGCTTGTCGGCTATGTAGATCACCTTTGCCAGGGGACACATGTTCCTGGCTCCGGTGGTGTGGTGGCTCACCGCTTCGATTATGTCAATGTCCCGGATGCCGTATTTTTCCTGGATGAGCACCGCCGCGGCCCTGGCATGGAGGAGCCCCGGCTTATCCTGTTCCAGCCGGCTGATGCTCCTTCCGTCCCTCCGGGCCAGCCTGACAAGCTCTTCGGCCTTCATGGTCTTGCACAGATCATGGGCTATCCCCGCCAGGTAACCCTTGAGGCTGTCCAGGCCGTAGAGGCGGCAGAGGTCCCAGGCCAGAAGGGCCGTATTCCTGGAATGGGTAAACCGATAGGCATCGACCATGGAGCGAAGATCATTTTCGATTTTTATGATGTTCTCCAGGGACACCCCCCGGTGTTCATCTTCCGGATTCCTGGGGGCTGCACCGTAGAGTGATCGGTCCAGGATGATATGCCGGGCTCCGGGGGGAACCAGGTACTGCCAGGCCTGACCTGCTGGAATTTTCTCCCGGACCTCCCGGGAAGAAAGGTTGATGATCTCGTTATTGAGGGCCCGGTGGGGATAGGGAAAGACCCCCAGCTCTGCTGTCCCCGATGCTAGCCGCCGGGCAATAATGAGGTCCGCCAGGCCGGCAATTTCTTCATGGCTCTTCCACTGGGTAAAGGATTCCAGGAGGTCATCCCCCAGGATAAGGCCCGGCTTTCCCTCGGGCCGGTAACGGGCAATGATGTCCTTGATGGTATCAATGGTGTAGGAGAGCCCCGCTCGGCGGATCTCACAGTCGTCTATGCAGATCCTGGGATCTCCCAGAATGGAAAGGCGCAGCATGTCCAGGCGATCCTGGGGGCTGGCCCCTTCATGGCCGGTCTTCAGGGGGGATTGAAAGGCAGGGATAAGGATGACCCGCTGGTAGTCCAGTTCCGAGAGGACCGCGTCGGCCAGGTAGAGGTGGCCCATGTGGACAGGATTAAAGCTGCCCCCCAGCAAGGCTATCTTCACCCCTGCTCCGCCAGGCCGGCCAATAGGGAGACCAGCTCTTTTATACCCTCACCGTTAAAGACTGAAATGCCCAGAACCCTTTCCTCCGGATATTTTTTTCCTAGTTCTTCTAGTCTTTTATATACAGGAATTTCAGATTGTTCCAGATCCAGTTTGGTGCCGACGAGGATCCTTTTCTTGGCACAGAGATCCCTGGAAAAAGACTCCAGTTCATTGTAAAGAATGTCAAAGGCAGTAAGATAGTTATCCTCCCCCAGGTCGATAAGGAAGGCCAGGGCCGAGGTTCGGGCGATATGCTTTAAGAACTGGATCCCCAGGCCCAGGCCCCCAGAGGCTCCTTCTATGAGCCCCGGTATGTCGGCGATGATGAGGTCCCTTCCATCTTCCTGAGCTGAACCCAGGCTCAAGACCCCCAGGTTGGGGATCTTGGTGGTAAAGGGATAGGGAGCTATCCTGGGCCTGGCATTGGTAAAGTGATCCAGCAGGGAGGACTTTCCGGCATTGGGAAAGCCCACCAGGCCTATGTCGGCCAGCATCTGAAGCTCCACCAAAAGGCGGCGGTTCTTTCCCTCCTGGCCGGGAAGGGCCTTTCGGGGGGCCTGGTTAACCGGAGACTTAAAGTGTATGTTCCCCCAGCCCCCGGTGCCCCCCTTTAAAAAGAGATAGTCCCCCTGGTCCTGGGTAAAGTCCCGGATGATCTCGCCGGTTTCGGCATCTTTTATGATGGCCCCGGGGGGGACGGGGATGATCACATCCTGGCCGTCCCGGCCGTAGCGGCCCTTGCCTTCTCCATCCCGGCCGTTCTCGGCCCTGTAGACCTGCTTGTACCGCAGATGGATCAGGGTGCGCAGGTTATTCCGGACGGTAAAAATGACATCCCCGCCCCGGCCGCCATCCCCCCCAGAGGGCCCCCCCTTGGGAACATACTTTTCCCGCCTAAAGGCCACGCAGCCGTTACCGCCCTTTCCGGAGCTGACCTCTATGAGAGCTTCATCGGCAAAATTTTTCATGGGAATTTCCGTCTAGGGTAGATGGTTTATACAAAGGAGCCCATGTCCCAGGGGACGAAGAGGGGGCTATTCCCCCGCCGGCACCACTTGAGCCAGTTTTCGGCCCCGGCGCTGGGTAAAGCTAACCTTGCCGTCGGCCAGGGCGTAAAGGGTATAGTCCCCCCCCAGGCCCACATTGGGGCCCGCATGAATCTTGGTGCCCCGCTGGCGGACGATGATGGAGCCGGCCTTTACCAGCCCTCCTCCAAAAACCTTAACACCGAGATATTTAGGGTTCGAGTCCCGGCCGTTCTTTGCGCCGCTTCCGCCTCGTTTCCGTGCCATGTTAGCTCCTCCGCTCTATGGTAAGTCTGCAATTATCGGGGTATTCGGCGGACACCGAATGAAGACCCTCCAAAAGAAAGTCCCCGGCGGCGGAGAGGTATTCCCTGCCCTGGGGGCTATACTCCGCTTCCATCGAAAAATGTCCCCGTTCCGGGATGCTCCCCCGGACCCGTATGTCCTCCCGCTGGGAAAGGACCCCTAGCAATGTCCGTGTAAGGACCGAAACGGCCGCACAGACTATGTCATCACCGGGCAGCCCCGAATGGGCATGCCCCTCTACCTGGCAGGATCTAAGCAGCCCCGCCTGATCCAAAACCACCCGTGCCTGTATCAATGCCCTTTTAGGATCCGATGATATCCCGGATCTTGATGAGGGAATAATGCTGCCGGTGACCCTGGGTGCGCCGGTAATCTTTTTTGGGCTTATATTTAAACACGATGATCTTCTTGGTCCTCTTGTGGGCCTCGACCACCGCCTCTACCTTGGCCCCCTTTACATAGGGCTGGCCAATAGTGACCTTGTCACCGGAAAGGAGGAGGACCGAGTCTATACTTAGTTCCGACCCGGGTTCGGCATCGACCCTGTCTACCTCTAATACGGCCCCTTTTTCGGCCCTGTACTGTTTTCCCTGAAATTCCATTAACGCATACATAAATTCGTCCTTACAAAGGTAAAAAATTACTCAATAGAATGGATCTTATACCACAAAAAGAAAGAAAAGGTCAATCCCAGGGCCCCTGGACCGGGCTGTCATTCCCGGCTCTGAAGCCAGGGATTGACAAAATTGAGGGATGAAACAATAATTGATAAAGGAACAAATATTAAGTTCTATTTTTTTTCGCATCAAATCGGAGGCTATCACATGAAGCGAATTTTTCTGGTAACCCTTATTCTTTTATTGACTAGTACGGCCCTCTTTGCCCAAATGGGGCAGACTTCGGCCCAGGTAAGGCAAAATGCCCAGTCATATGCTACCCAGGCCAGGGCCAATGCCAATCAGTTTGAACAAGTTTTAAATGATCTGCGGGCCCGGAATGTGGCCAACGCTGATGCTGCCATCTTCAACCGCATGAGAAACGAAATTAACCGCCTGGAATCCCAGATCGAGACCGAAGAGCACAGGATCACCGCCACCTTGGATAGGGGAAACCTGGTTAACCCTGAGGTCCTGGAACGGGTAGCCCGGCTGATTAGCCAGCACCGGAACAAGGTGACCGAACTGGAGAACTTTATAGCCAACTAGGGTCTGTCTACATCTCCTCCAAAAAGGGGATACAGACCAGATCCAGGGCAGCTTTTAGGACGGTGCAAACGGCCCTGCAAAGCTGCAGCCTGGCCCTTTTAAGACCCCCATCCTCCGCCGAGAGGATGGGGCAGTCGTGGTAGAAGCGGCTAAAGCTCTTGGCCAGGTCGTAAAGATAAGCTGCCACCAGGGAGGGGTCCATCTCCAGGGCCGCGCGCTTAAGGGTTTCACTGTAGGCCCCCAGGGTCTTAATCAATTCCCATTCAGCATCACTATGTAAGATCTCAAGATTAGGGGGCTCAGAAGGAGCTTCTTCTTCAGCGGCCTTGCGGAGAAGGGAGGAGATCCGGGCCCCCATGTATTGCAGATAGGGGCCGGTGTTCCCGTTAAACGAGAGGGATTCGGCGGGGTCAAAGAGCATGTCCTTGGTGGGGCTTACGTAGGTCAGAAAATAGTGCAGGGCCCCCAGGGCCACCTTCTCGGCGGTCTCTATGGGGTCCCCCAAAAGTTCCTCCCTCTCCTTGCTGCGGATCTCTTCCAGGGCCATGTCCCTTAGGCTGTCCAGAAGGTCATCGGCATCTACCACCGTCCCCTCCCGGCTCTTCATCTTCCCCTCCGGAAGATTCACCATGCCATAGGAAAGGTGGCGGAGGTTGGGAGCCCAGGGGTAGCCCAGTTTTTCCATCAGGGTAAAGAGGACCTTAAAATGATAGTTCTGCTCCGAGGCGACCACGTAGACCAGGCTGTCAAAGGGCCAGTCCTTGTGGCGGTAGATGGCGGTGCCTATGTCCTGGACTATGTAGAGGGAGGTGCCGTCCTTGCGGAGCAGGACCTTCTTGTCCAGCTTTTCGGCCTCCAGATCTACCTGGACCGAGCCGTCTTCTTCCTTATAGAAGATCCCCTCATCCAGGCCCCGGAGGATTTCATCCTTCCCCAAAAGGTAGGTCTGGCTTTCGTAGTAGAACTGGTCAAAGCTCACCCCCGTGCGCCTATAGGTTTCCTGCCAGCCCTCGAAGGCCCAGGTGTTCATCCTCTTCCAGAGATCCACCGTGGCGGGATCCCCGGCCTCCCAGAGGCGGAGAAGCTCCTGGGCCCTTTGGGTGAGGGGAGCCTGGGCCTCAGCCTCCCTCGTGCTAAGCCCCTCCAGGGCCTCGGTCTCTGTTTTTAATTCATCGTTAAAGCGCACATACCAATGGCCCACAAAGTGATCGCTCTTAATTCCCTCTGACTGGGGGGTCTTGCCCTCCCCATGGTCCGCATAGGCCAGCATGGACTTGCAAATGTGAATGCCCCTGTCGTTGATGATGCAGACCCGGCGTACCTGGGCCCCGCAGGCCCCGAGGATCCGGGAGACGCTTTCGCCCAGCACATCGTTGCGCAGGTGCCCCAGATGGAGGGGTTTATTGGTATTGGGGCTCGAGTACTCCACCATGATCCTCTGACCCTTAAGGAAGTCCTCGTAGCCCCTTGGGGCCCCCCTGGGGGCCTTCTCATCCAGAAGGGGGCCCAGGATGCTTTTGGCGGCCTCGCCCCGGGGGAGCATCACGTTAAGGTAGGGCCCCTGGGCACTGGTACCGGGGAGTTCCGCCGCCGCCAATGAGGCGATCTGGGCCGGGGCCTTTGAGAGGAGCTTGGCAAAGTGGAACATGGGAAAGCCCAGGTCCCCCATGTCGGGGCGGGGGGGCGTCTCGGCGGTCACCTGGGAAGGAGACACTTCTTGTCCCGAAAGCTTAGATAATACGGCGGCGATTTTTACTTTCCAGGGTTCTATGAATTCATTCACCCATTTTCCTCCCTAAGGGATGTTTATAAGTTTTCTATGGTTTCCAGGAGGGAGCCGGCGGTTTGGAACTGGCTTATGACCCTCTCGAGGTTGGCCGAAAAAAGATTATCCCTTCCGGTAAACTTTGCAAGGTTTGAAAGGGATTGGTACTTGTCGGAGCTCCCCTTGCCGGAAAGGCCTCTTAAAAGGTTTACCATGTTCCGGATCACCTCCCGGGTTTGAAGGACCTGATCCCGAAGATCCTGCTGGACCCGGTCTATGATGGTCTTCATCCTCCGCTGCCGGGCCGGTGAAAGGTTTGCATCATCCCGGGCCTGGACATAGCGCTCCCCGTAGATCCCCGTAGAAGAGATTCCCTGTTCAAATTTAATGATCTCGTCCCTCAGGGCAAGAAGATAGTTATAACTAAAGATGAATTCCACCCGGTTTTCGTCCTTGATAAACTCCCCGTCCACCACTATGGGCTCGAGGATCCGGTTTATGTCGGTATTAAACATGGAGGTGCAGAAGGTATAGAGGAAGGCCAGGGCGTATTCCCCCTGGAGGGGCAGACGCTCGGGGTTAAAACTGGTCCGGGCATCATCCAGAACCGCCATACCCCGCTCATCAAAGAGGCCCCGGAAGGAGTTATGAAGCTCCTGCTGGCGGCGATCCTTGAGGTGCTCATTGCAGAGGATCTCGATCTGCCGCTTCCAGTAGTCCCGGTAGATGACAAACCAGTCCTCGCCCCCCGAAATCTCCTTGGGTACATAGGTCATGTCCCTGGAGGCGCAGCGGATGATCGAGACCAGGGGCACCAGGCGGTTAAAATCCCGGATGATAGATAAAGAGTGCTCGGCCCGGGCCATGAAGACCCGGATTTCCCGGTTCATGTCGAAATCGGCCTTGGAGGAGTTCCGCTGGAGAAAGAAGACAAAGAGGGACTCAAAAAGGGCCATCTGGGGGACCGTCTTTAAGGAGAGGAGGATGTTCCCCAGGGATTCCAGAAGATCCTTCACCTGGCTGGCATAGGCGGATTCGCCCAGGACCTGGCGGTGGAGCCCAAAGGAGCTGATGAGCCTGTCGTAGGGAAAGACCGCCAGTTCCTTTAGGCAGTAGAGGGAACGGGCGTTGTAGTACATGGCCGCCCTATGCTCGGCAGTGATAAGGGAGAGGGCATCCTCCATGGCCCTAAAGGCCAGCTGCCGCCATTCGGCCTCCGAGGCTCCGGGGTACTTGTCCACGATGACCGCCGGGTCCGCCTCACCCTGGAGCCGCTGGTGCACCTCGGGGATCTCCAAAGAACCCAGGAAGGAAAAAAAGGCCGCCCGGTCCCGGTTGACGCTGGTTTCCAGGGCGGAATAGAAAAAATGGGCCGCCTCTTTTAGGCTGACTATCTGATTGTAAAACTGGGGTAAAAGGAGCCCCTCCTGGTAATTATAGAGACCGGGGAATTTCTTGTTGATCTTCTTCCCCAGGGCCGCCACGCTGCGGTTCTCGTAGGCCTTCTTGGGGCTTTTGCCGGTAAAAAAACTGAGGAAGGTATAGAAAATCCTAAGGTACCAGGGGAGCCAGGAAAATTCCACATCCAGGTCCAGCCCGGCGGCGGCAGCTCCATCATCTATATAGAGGGGTTCCTTGGAAAGCTTCGAGGCAGATTCCAGTTTACGCATAAGACTCTGCCGCTCTTCCAGGGAAAGACTCGAAACAAGGCGGCTAAACACCCAATTATCTGCCATATATTGACTATAAGATGCTTACTGGGGTCTGGTCAACAATTCGTCCTCCGGTTCATCGAGGATCTGGAGGATCTTCTGGAACTGGATGATCATCTCGTCCAGGGCCTTAATAAACCCCGAATCGTCCTGGGTGAACTTTTGCAAATTCCCCAGGGGCTCGTACTTGTTCCGGGATTCCCTGCCCAGGATGCCGCTGAGGACATTGCATATGCTCCGGGAGGAGGACCGGGCGGATGCCAAGATCCCCTCCGCCTCCTCCGAAGCTTCTTCCAGGATAATCTGAAGCTTCCGCCGCTTCACCGGAAGGGCCGACATCTCCTGCCGGGTCTGGGCATACCTCTGGCCGTAATCCCCCTCGGGGGAGATCTCCTGGTTGAGCTTTTTAATGTCCGCCTCGAGCTTCATCCAGGAGAGGTAGGCCTCGGAAAATTCCATCTGGTTTTCTTTCCGTAAAAATTCCCCCTGGTTAAAGAGGGAGGTCAGGTAACTGCTCATTTCGGGAATAAAAATGAGGGGGTGGAAGGTAGAGAGGAAGGAAAGGGGATAGATCCCCCTGATGGGGAGCCCCTCGGGGTTTCCTTCCCACTGGACATGCTCAAGCATCTTAAGCTCGCCCCCCCGTAAAAGATGGCGGAAGCTTAGAAGGAGCTCCCGGTGCTGGCGGTCCCTAAGAAACTCGTTACAGGCCGAATCGACGGTCTTCTTCCAGTAGTCCCGGTAAAAGAGGAACCAGTCTTCGCCGCCAGACATTTCCTTGGGATAATAGGTCATGTCCTTGGTGGAACAACGGATGATCCAGGTCAGGGGGGTGCGGCGGTTAAAGTTTCGGATCACCTCCAGGGCCCGCTCAGCCTTGGTAAGAAGGGAGGGAACCTCCTTGCCTATGTCAAAGCCCGTGTCCCCCGACCGCTCTTGCAAAATGAACACAAAGAGGGATTCCAGAAGAGGCAGGGGAGGAACCACTTTTAAGGAATGAAGAATATTGTTCAGGGTTAGGAGGAGATCCCTTACGATCCCGGCGGAGCAGGCCTGGCCCCCCAGGCTGGAATTATGGCTAAAGGTCATGATGAGCCGGTCAAAGAGGAAGGTAGAAATTTCTTTAAGACAGTTAAGGGACCGGGCATTGAAGTACATGGCGCTGCGGTGGGAATCCCCGATGAGGGCAATGGCATCTTCCATGGCCTTTTGGCAGTGCTGCCGGAGATCCCCGTCATTATATCGGGGGTTCTCCTCCATCACCTTCTGGGGCTCCGTATCCCGGAGGAGCCGCTCATGGACATCGGGCATCTGGATGGACCCCAGGAAGGCAAAGAAGGCCCCCCGGTCCCGGTTGACGCTGATGTCCAGGGCCGAGTAAAAAAAGCGGGAGGCCTCTTTTAAAAGCTCCACCTGCTCCTTAAAGGCCGAAAGGAGCATGCCCTTCTGGACATTGTAGAGCCCCGGATACTTTTCGCTGATCCGGGCCCCCAGGAGGTTCACCTGGGTATCTTCGAAAATTCGGATGGGAGCCTTGCCCTTAAAGAGACTGAGGAAGGAGTACCAGAGGCGGCTGTACCAGGGGAGCTTAGCGTACTCGGCCCTTACGTCCTTGAGGGAGATGGAGCCATCATCATCGATGTAGAGGGGTTCGGTGGAGAAGCGGACCTGCCCCTTCACCTTACCCAGGAGGATCCGCCGTTCTTCCGGATCTAAATCGGATACCAGCTTGTCGAAATTCTCCTTATCAGACATACACGGACCAACAAACTCCTTTTAGGGGCCCCCAAGCTTTGGTCTTGACAAGCCCCAGGCCGGTCAATAAGATTGAAAAGAACGGTCCCCGGTTGTGTAACGGTAGCACGATAGACTCTGGATCTATTTGTGGGGGTTCAAATCCTCCCTGGGGAATACATAGTCCACTATATCTCTAATAGGCCCCATCGTCTAGCGGTTTAGGACACGACCCTCTCAAGGTCGAGACCGGAGTTCGAGTCTCCGTGGGGCTAAAAAGGGGGGTAGGTTTGATCTCGCCACCTATCATGTACACCTGCCAGAGGGGTGTGGGCCGCCATGGTCTAGGAATTGAGATGAACCCGCCTACGGAGCCCCCGGCATCCAGTTTCTCGTATGCTATCATTGTGTTCAGCTTTTCTCGCACATACTGGATGCCGGAGCTTCTCTCATTATCCCATTCTGCTTTACCTGCGGTCTCCTCCGGCGGGGAACTCCCAGATATTCCTAGCCCACAGCGACCCCCACCCCTCTCAGTGTTTGCTTCATTAGTGGCGAGATCAAACTAAATTATTACGAAAGTTCCTTGAGAAAGGTGTCAGTCGCCCTACATTGACAGACCTGGGAGGTGGAAATACACTGGCAATAGGGGGACTGCCATGGATTCAAATTTCAACCTTGATGACTATATTAGGAAGGTTCCTGATTTTCCCAAAAAGGGAATTCTCTTTTACGATATCACCAGCATCCTGGCGAGCCCCGAGGCCTTTCTCTTTTGCATAGAGTCCATGATGGACCTTTATAAGGATAAGGACATAGATGCGGTGGCGGCCATTGAGGCCCGGGGCTTTCTCTTCGCAGCCCCCTATGCAGCCCGGATGGGCATACCCCTGATCCCCATCAGAAAGAAGGGGAAGCTCCCGGGGATCACCCTCTCGAAAAAATACGATCTGGAATATGCCCAGGCAGAGATAGAGGTCCACAAGGCCGATGTCCCCCAGGGTAAACGGATCCTCCTGGTGGACGACCTCATCGCCACCGGCGGAACCCTGGAGGCCGCCAAGGCCATCCTCGAAGCCGGCGGAGCCCAGGTCCCCGAGATCTTCGGAGTAGTAGGGCTCCCCTTCCTCAGAAAAGAAAATCTCCTGGTCCCCACCCCAATAACAACGCTGATAGATTATGATAGTGAGTGATGATAGCTTAGCAGGTTAGATTAAGGTAGACATAATAAAGACCAAAACCTCCATATCTCTTCAACGCTGGACAAAAACATGCCCCTAGCGACTCCGGTGGCAGGGAAAGCCCTTAACCTATGCCCCTGTATATAACACCATTCTCCTGCCAATGTCGCCGCCAGGAGCATTTTTTGCTCCAGCTGAGTAAGCACTGAGCGGTTGGACTGAGAAGAGCCTATCATAATCTATCCTACAAGTAAGGTGGGGGGAAGAAAAATAATGGTGTTTGCCGACAAAGGTGACATATTCCCTGGGCTGACCGACTACACCTTTCCTGAAATCTAGCTTAGGCGGCTTTCTTCTCCCACCTTGTTATTGATAATGATGGTACTACATCGGCTATACCATGCAGGTGGTTCTCGATGATCATCTTCTATCGAACCACCCGTATCTCTCAACGCTGGTGCTGCAAAAATTCCTGGCGGCGATTTCTGCAGCACAAAAAAGCTATATATTTAAAACATAGATGAAGGAGTTCGCTGCAGCTGGAGCCGACAGGGATTGTTTGCTGACCAGCGAGAGGGGACTTGGTGGGTGTTTGATAGATTGGACTATGTTTTTGTCCAGCGGTGAACTGCGCATGAGGTCTTGGTCTTAATTTGGGATTTCATAATTAATCCTATCCTAAAAGTAGCATCTTACCGATTGGTACGCCAATACTAATTTCATCATAAACTTTTAGGGTATTTGTACCAATTTGGCACATTTTTTTGGATTTTTTGGACATATTTGCAGGTGTATAAATTCCCCTATTATTTCCTGGGGTCCGCCGATACTAAGGGGGTGGAAGAAAAATCTTTTGTCCTTCGGGGGGACATCTTGTGGAGTGCAGAACCCCGCAGAATCACCACCCTGGAAAATGCCTACCTTGTCTGCCTCGAGGGCCGCTCGGAGGGGGTCTTTAAGGAACTCCCCAGGGAATATGCCCAGCTCCCCCTAAGGGAGCACCGGGGCAAGCTCATCATCCCGGGGCTCACGGACCTTCATGTCCATGCCCCCCAGTTTGCCTTTAGGGCCCTGGGGATGGACAAGCCCCTTTTAGCATGGCTGGAGGAAAAGACCTTCCCCGAAGAGGGCCGCTACCATGACCTGGCCTATGCCCGGGAGGCCTATACCCGCTTTGTGGAAGAGGTAAAACGGGGACCCAACACCAGGCTCTGTGTGCTGGCCACGATTCACGGGCCCGGGAGCCTCCTTCTTATGGAGCTCCTGGAAGAGAGCGGCCTGGTGAGCCTGGTTGGAAAGCTGAGCATGGACAGAAACTGCCCCCCCTATCTAATGGAAGAAAATTCCGAAGGGGCCCTGAGGGAATGGCTGGATGCATATACACAGCGCCGGGCCCAGGGGGGCCTGGCTAACACGGGGGCCATCCTGAGTCCCCGCTTTTTTCCCAGTTGCAGCGAAGGGTCCCTCAAGGCCCTGGCAGAAATCCAGAGAGAAGAGGGCCTCCCCCTCCAGTCCCACCTCAGCGAGAGCCGGGATGAAATAACATGGGTCCGGGAACTCTGCCCCCAGAGCCCCCACTATGCGGGGGCCTACGAGGACATGGGGCTCCTTAAGGGGCCCACCATCATGGCCCACTGTGTCTGGCCCGAAGAAAAGGAGATGGATCTCCTGGCCCAAAGGGGGGTCCACATCGCCCACTGCCCCCAGGCCAACATGAACCTGGCATCGGGGATAGCTCCGGTGCGGCAGCTTTTGGAAAGGGGCATCCCCCTGGGCCTGGGGAGCGACGTGGCGGCCGGGACAGAAACTTCGATCTTCCGGGCCATGACTGACGCGATCCAGGTGTCCAAGCTCCGCTCCCTTAGCTTCCCCCAGGAGAGGCCCCTCAGCCTGGAAGAGGCCTTCTATCTGGGCACCGCCGGTGGGGCTTCCTTTTTTAACAAGTTAGGAACCATGGGGGGAAGAGACTTCGCGCCCCAGAAGGCCGGCTCCTTTGAACAGGGCTGGGACCTGGACGCCCTCATCATCGATGACAGTTCCCTTGTGGGGGGCACCACCCTCCCCCTCCTGGAACGGCTAGAGCGGGTGATCTACCTTTCCGATGATCGTCATATCACAGAAAAATATGTCCGGGGGAAAAGTATCCTCCCCTAGGGGGCCCTGCTTTTTTCCTTCCTCCCTTCCTTCTTATCTGACCCTGTAGAGCCGGGGGGGGCTGCTCCCCTCCCAGGTGATGATCAGGGGCTTAGGGCCTACCTCGAAGACCGGCGGTAGGGGCCGGCTCTGGCCGGTGTTGATGTCGTAGACCAGGGCGGGACCCACCAGGTCCAGGCTCAGGTTCTGGGTGTAGGGCCTGTCGTTCCAGAGGATCAGGGTATGGGACCCCTCCCCATCGCTAAAGCAGAGGCTGACGATATCGGGGCCCACCTCCCTCATGATAAAATCTTCCATATAATAGGTGCCAGGCAAGAGGCGGGCACAGAGCTCATAGGCCCAGGCAGCATCCTTGCGGCTATAGTCGGGATAGAGGAGGCCAAAGAACTGTTCAGAGTCCCTGGGGTTCTCTATCGGTTCCCCCAGATTATGGTGATCAAAAAGCTCATACCATAAGAGGGCCCGGGCACCCCGGGCGGCCGCACCGCTGATGGTCTTGACCACATAGGAGGAGTAATCTTCCAGGGAGACCCGGGTGGGGTACCAGCCCCCGGTGGGGTAGCCCACCTCGGTGATCCAAACCGAGCCGGAAAAACCTATGCTTGAGAGGGTCCGCAGAAAGCGGTCATGGACTCTCATGGAGCCCTGGGGGTTTATGGCATAGGGGTGGAAGGCCAGGCCGTCCAGGTGTTCCATGCCCCCGGCCCTGGCCATGCCCCTGATAAAAAAGCCGGGGGATCTCCAGAACCCGCCTCCCAGAATATAGGCCTCGCTGTGGGTCTCCCTGATCTTCTCTGCGGTCCGCCGGGAGAGCTCATAAAACTCCCTGTTAGTTCCCCCCCAGAACATAAAGTTGGGCTCATTCCAGATGCCCCATACCGAGACCCGGTCCTGAAAGTGCCTGACCGTTTCTTCCACATAATTCAAAAAGAGGGGGATCTCCTCCCTGGCTATGTAGGGCCGGCTTTTCCGCTTGCTTTCGAGAAAGGAGGTATCATAGGCCAGGATGGCGATGACCTCGAAGCCCTCCGCCAGGGCGGCATCTACAAAGCCATCGTAGTGGGAAAAGTTAAAGACCCCATCGGCATTCTCTATGCGATCCCAGTAGAAGGTATCGAGGATCCAGCGGACCCCCATCTCATGAAGGATCTGGTATTCTTCATCGGTCTGGCGGCTCCCCGCATGGACCATGCCAAAAAAATCCTCCGGGACTCGGACTGGGTCCCCCGCCCCGCCTCTGGGCAGGGGGGTACTGGTACAAGAGGAGGCTAAAAGACCCAAGATGATGAGGGTGTGGATGAAAGCTTTCACTTAGGCTGCCCCAGTTTGCTGTAGGACACCCGCTCTTGAAAGCTCATCTTGGTGCGCCGGGAGCCGGGGCCATCGGGGCGGCCCAGGGGAAGCACCACCCAGAGATGGCAGTCCTCGGGAGCCCCCAGGACCTTTAGGGCCCCCTTCTGCTTGTCTTCGTCAAAGTAGGGGCCGTCCAACCAGAGGGAAGCATAACCCAGGGCCGTGGCCGCCAGGAGCATCTGGGCCGCAGCGGCGGAGTAATCTTCCACCTCGAAGGTGTGCTTGCCCTGGGTAAGGAGGGCTATGGCTGCCGGGGCGGTCCTCATCCCCTGGGTGGGAGCCACCTGGCAGAGGGCATCAACTTCCTCTCTGTTCTTTAAAATGATCAATTTTACGCATTGGCTGTTTCCGCCAGTGGGGGCGCTCAAGCCCGCCTGGGCTATCTTTTCAAGATCCTCCAGGGGGACCGGATCGGGTAGAAATCCCTCCTTGTGGGAGTATCGTTGGGCTATCACTTCGAAAAAATCCATGCTGCCTCCTTCAATTTTACAGTGTAGCACAGAGTCCAATAGAATCGAAGGGCAGGAAAAAAGGTTTTACTTTTCAGATATCTGATGATATAATGTTATAATGGCTAAGCAATGGTATCAAGAAAATCTGCGGTTTATGCAGACGGTTCTCCGGGAATGTGACATCATCGACTACGATGCCGCCGCTCTCGTAAACTACATGAAAGAGGCGGGGGCCAATACTCTGGTGGTAAATGCCGGAGGGGTCATAGACTTTTTCCCCTACCCCTCGGAAATGGGGAACCTGAATAAATTCTATAAAGATGAGATCCTCCCCGGCATCTGCGCCGAGATCCGCCAGGCGGGGATGAGGGTCATCTTGCGGGTGGACTTTAGAGGGGTGGAACCCCGGCGCTACCAGAAGCACCCCGACTGGTTCTCCCTGGACCAGCATGGAAAGCCCCGCATAGGGACCGCCTATAGGGGAACGGTGGTCCATAGGCCCTGTTACAACTCCTACTACACCAACGAGCATGCCGAAAGCTTTATCGACTACCTCATGAGGACCTACGACATAGACGGGATCTGGCAGAACTCCCTGGGCTTTGACGCCGGGCCCTGTTACTGTAAGCGTTGCAAGAAGCTCTACCGGGAAGCCACGGGGAAAGAGATCCCCACCCTAAGGGAAGGGGAAGGCCCCTCTGCCCTGGAGGGGCCCCTCTTTGCGGAGTACCGGGCCTGGAAGATCATCCAGGCCGATAGGCACATAGAGCGGATGCGGGGGGCGGTAAAAAAATACGGCGAAGACAAGGCCTACTGCGCCGAGATCTTTGACCTCTACAACGATTCCTTTTCCCGCTCCACCGGGATAGACCATAGCAACGCCAAAAAGAGTTTTGACTTTATCGTAAGCTGTGTCTTTCTGGGCAGAGGCGGGGGGGCCGGCAGCCGCATCTGGGATGTGATCCACAACTCGGCCACCACCATTCGCTTTTCCCGGGCCCTGGACCCCAAGAAGCAGCCGGTCCTGGTGACCGGGGGGAATGGGACCCGCTGGCGTTATGTGAAAGACCCCAGCCTGGAAAGCCGCCTTTGGATGTGGCAGATCGCCAGCGTGGGGGGAGGAATCTGGAACTGCTACTTTAACGGCCAGCACCCCGCCCAGACCCACGACAGGCGGAACGCCTACATAGAGAAGGATGTCTACAGCTACCTGGCCAAACATTCCAGCTTAATCTCCGACACCATTCCTTCCATGGATGTAGCTATCTTTTATTCCGGGGCCACCAAGGACAGGCTCCTCAGAGGGGATGAACAGGCCGATGACTACGGCCTCTATATCCGGGGGATAGAGCGGGTCCTTTTGGAGAACCATATCCAGTACGGCTTTGTCAGCGACCTGGACTTGAGCCCCGAGAAGCTCCGGGGGGTAAAGGCCCTGCTCCTGCCCAATACGGCCTACTTATCGGACCGGGATATTAAGATCATCCAGGACTATGTGGCCCAGGGAGGGGGCCTTTTGGCCTCCCGCAAGGCGGGCCTCTTTGACGAAAGGGGACAAGAGCGGGAGGACTTGGGCTTTAAAGACCTTTTGGGGATCAGCTATACCGGCCAGGAGATTGATACTTCCTACGATACCTTCCAGCTTATCCGGGACAAAGCAAACCCGGTCTTTAAGGACCTGGGGGACACGGACATGCTGATGAATGGGGGGACCTCGGTCCTGGTTAGCCTGGAGAGGGAAGACTACAAAGCCGCGGCCACCCATATCCCCATGATCCACAACCAGCCCCCTGAGTATGCCTATATCCCCGACATGGAAACCGACTACCCCACCATAGTCACCGGGGAGTACGGCCAGGGCAGGATAGTCTATTTTTCATTCCCCATGGAGGCCCTCTGTTTTTACAATGGCCATGAGGACTTTACCGAGGTCTACAAGAATGCCCTGGATTACGCCACCGGTAGCGATTACCTCATCGAGGCCCGGGCCCCCCGGACTGTCCACGTGAACATGATCGAAAGCCAGGGGGACGCCAATCACCTGGTGATCGCCCTGGTGAACAGCACCGGAAGTGCCCAGAGGCCCATGAAAGAAATCGTCCCCGTGGAGGTGGAACTCCGCGTCCCCCTGAGGGGGAGGAAGTTGGTCCGCTCCCAGGTCCTCTGGGGGGAGGGCCTCGAAATTAAAAGTGCCCCAGGGGAGGTCTGTATCACCATGAAGGCCCTGGGAGAATTTGCCAGCTTCGAATTGCAATTAAAATAAATTAAAAATGTATGTGCTGCCCTGGGCACCGCTGCTCCTCCGGCGGGGCCCAGGGTTAGCTTTATTTTCCCTTATCGTAGGGTTGGCCTACGGCGCGGGGGGCATAGTCCTTGCCGCTGAAGATCACCAGGGTTAAGAGGGTGATAACATAGGGGAGCATACTGAAAAACTCCGAAGGGAGGATCCGTAAACTTTCCACGTTAACGATGGTAACAGCCAGGGCCGACGAAAAGCCAAAGAGGAGGGAGGAACCCAAAACCCCCAGGGGGAGCCAGCGCCCAAAGGATACGGCCGCCAGGGCGATAAAGCCCCGGCCATTAATAGAGGTGGTAGAGAACTGGATGTCCTGGGTAAGGACCACACAGGCCCCCGCCAGCCCGGCCAAAGCCCCGGAGATGAGAACCGCCATATAGCGGATCTTGATCACATTGACCCCCGCCGAGGCCAGGGCCTGGGGATGTTCCCCCGCGGCCCTCAGGCGGAGCCCCCAGGGCCTCTTATAGAGCATAAAGGCCGCGAGGCACACGATGGCCAGGGCTATCCAGGCGGTGGGGTAGACCCCTCCAAAACCTATCCTCATGCCCATGCGGTAGTTGACCGTCCGGTCTTGCTGAAAGAGGAGCTGGCAAAAGAAGACCGTAATCCCCAGGGAGAGGAGGTTGATCCCCGTCCCCGAGATGATCTGATCGGCCCGGAGGGTGATGGAGACAAAGGCGTGGATCATGGAGAAGAGGCAGCCCATGATGGCCGCCAAAACCAAGGCCAGGGGGATGGAGAAGCCTATGCTCTGCTCGAATAGCACATGGGTGGTGGCGGCAGTCATGGCTCCTATGACCATGAGGCCCTCGAGGGCTATGTTTACCACCCCCGCCTTTTCGCAGATCATGCCTCCTATGGCGGCAATGAGGATGGGGGCGGTCATCATGAGGGTGGCCGGCAGCATGCGCAGCAGGGTTTGAAGGATATCAATCATGGGTAGCTCCTGGGGGAGGTTCGGCCCTCTGGGGAGGGGGCGGGTCCGAAGTAATCTGGGCCGAACCCTGGGCCTGATCTTTCCGGGCCCGTTCTTTCATCTGCCATTCGGCCAATAATTTTACCCCCGCCCTGAGGGCGATAAAGACCACGATAAGGCCCATGATGATGACCGTGATCTCCCGGGGGATCTGACGGCTCTCCATCAGGGGCTGGGCCGAGCGGAGCATCCCAAAGAGGAGCCCCGCCAGGGTGATACCCAGGGCAGAAGAGTTCCCCACCAGGGCAACGGCGATGCCGTCGAAGCCAAAGCCGTCCTGGCCGCTTAAGACCCGGCCATGGGTAAAACTGCCCAGGACTACCACCGCCCCGGCGAGGCCCGCGAAGGCCCCGGCTATGGCCATGGCAGAGGTTATATTGGCCTGCACGTTGATGCCCCCGTAACGGGCGGCCTCGCGGTTAAAGCCCGTGGCCCTCAGCGAAAAGCCCAGATTAGTCTTTTCCATTATAAGCCAATAAAAGAGGAGGGCCAGGATGACAAACCAGATCCCGTGGTTAAGCCGGGAATAATTTGTTAGGGATTCTATCCAGCCGCTTGAGAGCCTAACGGTGGCAGGGAAGTCTGGGGTCCTAAAGGTGCTGGTCCCGGGGATCCGGGAGGTCAGGATCCGCGAGAGAAAGAGGGCGATGTAGTTCATCATGATGGTGGCCACCACCTCCGAGACCTTGAAGCGGGCCTTAAAGTAGCCCACGATCCCCCCCCAGAGGGCCCCCGCCAGGGTGGCCGCCAGGACCGCCGAGATGGCGTGGAGGCCCGGGACCTGGGGGAGGTAGAAGGCCGCAAACTGGGCGGCGGTGATGCCCGCCACATACTGGCCCTCGGCTCCTATGTTAAAAAGCCCGGTCCGGGCAGCGAAGCCCATGGAGAGGCCGCAGAGGATCAGGGGCATGGAGGAGGTGATCCATTCCCCTATGTGGCGCTGGTTCCAGACCAGGGCCCCGGTCCGGCGATGGACAGAGAAGCCGGTGACGCTTTGGATGATCCCCTCTATCATGCCCAGGGGGTTGCGGCCCACGATGATAATCAGGATGGTTCCCATAAGGAAGCCCAAGAGGACCACCGTTACCGATACCCGGCTGTTGGTCTTGGTGAAGGCATCGAGGATTCGGTATCGAAGTTTATCTCCCGATTGGCTTAAGTCCCTAGGCACTGGCTACTCCTCCCATCATGGCTCCGATCTGACGCTCCTGGGCATCCCGGGCATCAACCACCCCCACGATGCGGCCCTTGGAGACCGCGGCGATCCGGTCACAGAGCCCCAGGATCTCGTCCAGTTCGAAGGACACCAGAAGCACCGCCCTCCCCTTGTCCCGCTCGGCGATGATCCTGCCGTGGATGTATTCTATGGCCCCCACATCAAGACCCCGGGTGGGCTGGGCGACGATGAGGAGATCGGGGCTCAGGTCTATTTCCCGGGCTATGACCACCTTCTGCTGGTTCCCCCCGGACATGGAGGCCGCCAGGGTGGCCGGGCCATTGGCAGCCCGGATATCAAAGTCGGCGATGAGGTCTTGGGCATGCCGGTGGATCAGGGGGAAATTAAGGAAGCCCCCGGTCCCCGAGTAGGGAGGGCGATCGTAGGATTTAAGGATCAGGTTTTCTTCCAGGGCGAAATCCAGGACCAGGCCGTGGCGGTGGCGATCCTCCGGGACCAGCCCCAGGCCGCTCTCGTTCCGGGCCCGGATAGGGAGGTTAGTAATATCCCGGCCCTTCAGCAGAATCCGGCCGGATTGAACGGGAAGGAGCCCCGCTATGGCCGCCACCAGTTCGGACTGGCCGTTCCCGTCCACCCCGGCGACCCCTACCACCTCGCCGGAACGGACCTCCAGGCTGAGGTCCTGTACGGCCGGAACCCCCCGGGATCCGATGACACTGAGGTTCTGAATCTGGAGCACCTCGGCTCCCGGTTTGGGGGGCTCCTTTTCTATCCTAAAAGAAACCGAACGGCCCACCATGAGTTCCGCCAGGGTTTGCTCGCTGGTCTGAGCTACATCGACGGTGTCTATGTACTTTCCCCTGCGCAGGATGGTACAGCGGTCGGCGGCGGCCTTTATTTCCCGCAGCTTGTGGGTGATAAAAACAATGGTCTTGTCCTCGGCCTTGAGGCGGCGGAAGATGTTAAGGAGCTCGTCGATTTCCTGGGGGGTAAGGACCGCCGTGGGTTCGTCGAAAATTAAAATGTCCGCATCCCGGTAGAGGATCTTGAGGATCTCTACCCTCTGCTGCATCCCCACGCTGATGTCTTCGACCCGAGCTTTTGGGTCCACCGCCAGGCCATAGGTCCTGGAGAGTTCCCCCACCCGCTGCTCGGCCCTGTGGAGGTCCAGGTTCCCCCAGGGCTTGGAGGGTTCCAGTCCCAGGACTATGTTTTCGGTGACGGTAAAATTATGGACCAGCTTAAAATGCTGGTGGACCATGCCTATGTGGAGGGCCGTGGCATCGTTGGGGTTCCGGATACTGACTTCTTCCCCCCGGATCTTGATAAGGCCCCCATCGGCTTCGTAGAGGCCAAAGAGGATGGACATGAGGGTGGACTTCCCCGCCCCGTTCTCTCCCAAGAGGGCATGGATCTCCCCCTGGTCAACCCGAAGATCAACCCGGTCGTTGGCGATGATCCCCGGGAAGATTTTAGTAATCCCCAACATCTCAATGGCAGGCTGCAACATGACGGTTCCTCATTACCCTTTCTGCCTCAAGTATACATCGGGTGGGGGATATTATCCATATGATATGAAAAGATGATTATGAAGGTAGGGTTGATCTCGCCACAACCCTGCAAAATCCAAGACCTCTATACTCCTTCACCGCTGGACAAAAACATGCCCCTAGCGGCTCGAACGGCCTGCATCCCATACTCCCTGTCTAATGTATATAAATTTTTTCAGC
The DNA here is from genome assembly GCA_009777335.1 of Treponema sp. Lineage (GTDB taxonomy): Bacteria > Spirochaetota > Spirochaetia > Treponematales > Breznakiellaceae > WRKT01. Next base: position 116,588 of record WRMC01000001.1, read on the forward strand.
AGCCGAAGTCGCCGCCAGGAGCATTTTTTGCTCCAGCTGAGCAAGCACTGAGCGGTTGGACTGAGAAGAGCCTATCATAATCCATCCTACAGATGATGGTGGGTGGGAAAGAGTGATGTAATATGCAGACAAAGATGTCAGACACCCGTTTGTTGTCGGCAAACAAAACAGGACACTTTGCATGTTTTCTATTTTGAAAAACATGCATTTTGTCCTGTTCCCAAAATCATTGCTTTACGACTTGGTGATGTAGTTTGATCTCGCCACTTAGGTGATCAAACACGGGGAGGGGTGGGGGCTGCTTGGGGCTAGGTAATATCGGCGCATACATGCGCAGGGTTCTCCGCCGGAACCCCCACCGAGGCTCGTATGAGCCGAGGTTCCCCTCTGGAAGGAGACCTCGAGAAAAGCAGAATGGGAAAATGAGAGAAGCTCCGGCATCCAGTATGTGCGAGAAAAGCTGAACGCAATGATAGAATACAAGAAACTGGGTGCCGGGGGCTCCGTAGGCGGGTTCACCTCAATTCCTAGACCTGAGCGGCACACACCCCTCATGGGGGTATATTTTTTTTGGTGGCGAGATCAACCTACAGGTTCCTGTCCAGCGCGAGCTGGGTGTGCTGGGTAGGTCTTGGGTTTGAATAGGTTGTGGCGAGATCAAACCTACGTAACAATTAATCTTTCATATCCAGGTGCACTGCAGCTGTTGTGAAGGCCTTGGGGAGGGCCAGGATGGGGGGGCTGTCACCCAGGTATTTTCTTTGGGCGTCTGCATAGGCCTCTTTGAAGGTGGCCCGGGTTTTCATGCCCATCCCCCGGGCATAACCGCCCTCCATGGCTCCCACTATGTAGATGGCCTTGGAGTGGATTTCGGCAATGTGGGCGCAGCTGAGCATGGAGAAGGTATGGTAGGGGTGGTAGCCGTAGCCGAAGCGGTACTTTTCTATGTACTCCGGTTTTCGGGCAAAGTATTCCCCGTAGCGATCCAGGTCCGGCAGGGTCTGGTGGTAATCATGTTGGAAGAGCTCGTAGACCTCCCGGTAGGAGGGGAACTCTTCATCGTGGAAGTAGCCGTTGCAGAGGGAGGCGCAGATTACCACCGGCGTATCGGTCAGGATCCGCTTATGACGGATCAGGGTGGCAGAGATGGCCTGCATGATAAAGATGGGGTTGGTCCCCATGCCGTTCCCGTAATGAAAGGCCTGGGGCATCCCAAAGACCAAGAGGTCGTACTTCTTGTCCGCCCATTTTACATAGGTCCTTTGGTCCGCGATAGGCCAGCTTGAGCGCTGGACCTCCTGGGCATAACCGGAAAAGACGGCGATCTGGTTGGCCCTGGTATCGAGGACCGCATCGCAGGTGAAAAACTTTTTCCCCATGGCCTTTTCCATGTGCATCCCTATGGCGTCAAAGCGGGAACGCATCTCGTTATGGACAGATACGGGGGTGAACTCATCCTTATGCATCACCGCCGGGTTATGGTGGCAGGCAATGCTTTCCCAGGAGGTGATGCCGGTGGCACAGTGCTTATAGCCCCCAGAGTAGCCGCCGTAGGGGTTCCCCAGTACATGGCCAATGAGGATGGGGATGTCGGCCTCGAAGACCTGGCGGTTCATGATCACCCGGGACCCCATCTCGTCCTTTCCCAGGTCAATGAGGTTTTCCCGGTCTTCGCTGTCATGGTTAATAATTTGCCCGGTCCCCCAGAACTCGTGGATGATCTCTTCACCCAAGAGGCTCGTAATTTCTTCCTTGGTATTTTTCCGGTGGAGCCCGTTGGAACAGATCAAGAGGATGTCCTTTTTATGGACCCCCGATGCAAGGAGTTCTTCGATGATGATGGGGATGGCGGTCTTCCGGTGGGATTGTGCCTGGGTGCCCCCCTTTACCTTATCGGGGAAGACGATCACCGCCTTCTTGCCGGGGCCCCCCAGGACCGAAAGGCCCTCCATGCCCAGGGGGTTTTGGATGGACCTGCGGGTTTCGTCCGCCAGCTTATCAAAGGGGATATGGGGAGGGTCGCTGACCGTCTCACCGGGAATGAACACATCGGTATGATCGGGAAGCTCCGCTTCCATAAAACCATGGCCGTACTCAAATTGAAGCTTCATCTTATTCCTCCCGGGAAAAGGTGCCGGCAAAGACCTTATAGAGGGCCGCCGTGTCTTCGGAACCCAGGCCCCTTAGGGCCGCTTCTTTATTATAGGCCTGTACCTGGCCGGCGATGGCCGAAGGGGCCCCCGCTTCCTCGGCCATCTGGAGAGCCAGACCCGCATCTTTAATAAGAAGGTCCACCGAAAAGTTGGGTTGGTCAAAGCTGTCATTGACGATGGTCCTGCCCACTTCTTTAAAAAGGCCGCTCACTGTGGCGGCGCTGCTTTCGGCGACCACCGAATAGAAAACCTCTTTCCCTATCCCTGCCTTGTCGGCTATGGCCAGGACTTCGCTGGTAATCCCGTTAATGGCCGAAAACATAAGCTGATTAAGGAGCTTGAGGATGTTTCCCGACCCCTGGGGCCCCACGAGGACAGCCTTGGCCGCAAAGGCAAGAAGCACCGGCCGGGCATAGTCCAGGGCATTCTCGTCCCCCCCGGCGCAGATCATCCAGTTACCCAGCCCCTGGGGCCTCCCCAGGATGGGGCAGTCCAGGTAGGCGGCCCCCTTTTCGGCCACCCTGGCAGCGGCGGAGCGGCTGCAGGCGGGGTCCACGGTGCTGGTGTCTATAATGAGGTGTTCTGGGCCAAGAGCATGAAAGACCCCTTGGCCGCCAAAGAGGACCTCTTCGATCTGGGGGGGCCCCGGAAGGGAGAGGAGGATGAGGGAGCAGTCCCGGGCGAGATCCCCTGGGCTCGCAGCTGTCTCTGCCCCGGCCCCTCGGGCAAATTCCAGGGCCTGGAGGGAGGGATCAAAAACCCTGACCCGGTAACCCCGGTCCACCAGGCGGCTCAGCATGCCCTTCCCCATGGTGCCGCAGCCAATAAGGCCCACGGCGGTGATGGGCTTAGTATGTCCGGTCCAAGCTGGCATGATATACCCTCCAGATAAAATGGTACTATGTATTTTATCATACGAAGAAAAAAAAGTAAAAAAAACCAGAGGACATTGAGGACATCAGCGAACGGTTCATCCCCCTTTTCCAGGAGCAAAGAGATGCAGACACGGTCAAACGAATCAACCTGAGGGATAAAAGCCCTCTCTTTGTCATTACTATCTTGGAACATGAATCCAAGGATATAATGGGAATGGGAGATGCCTTATCGGTTATCATGCTGCTGGATAAATTCCGGATGGGCCGGGATAAAACCAGCATCTTACATCTGTTGTCAGAATACGTTGAAAAACAAGAATTGCAAAATCCAGAAAACTATAATAAGTTAGTATATGATGCAATCAGAATATTTCTGGAAAAGAGTGGTCATGACAAGGAAGAAATAAACCATTATTTATCAATAATAGAGAAAGCCAAGGACAGGGGGTATAAGGGTATGTTCGAAGCGGCAATCGAAAGTATAATCGAAGATCGGAAAGAGGCTTTATCGGAACAGGCTCGGGAAATAGCACAAAATTTACTCAGATTAGGATACCCAATAAAAGACATCGTAGCGGCTACAGGGATTGATGAAGAGACAGTAAGCACCTTGCAAAAATAACCCCGCCCCCATCAGCTTGAATAGATAGGGGGGGGATGTTTTTACTACCCTTCCCGTAAAACAAATTGCGGGGTACTTTTCAATACATGTGTATTGAAAAGTACCAGGTTAAAGAGGCAACCAACCGGGTTGCCTCTTTAACACTCAGTCGTCCCTAGCTTGCAGATTCTGGGGGAACCCAGGGAGGTTCCGGGCTTCGGCGTAGGTGGGGATTACCCTGATCTGGCCGCTGATGATCCGGTCCCGGTATTGATTCACCTGATTGACGATGTTCCGGGTCATGGCCGAGTTGGTGGTGGAAAAGCCTACCCCGTTATCGGCGAGACCGAACTCAATATGCCGGCCGGTAAAGGTATCATCATCGATGGCCCTGAGGGCATAGAGGACGCTGGCTTCTACCCGCTTGAGCATGGAGGTCAGGACTGCGGAATCTCTGGCGGTGTAGAGTCCCTCGTCGTGCTGGTCTGAATCGACCCCTATGGCCCATACGTTCCGGCCAATTTCCCGGTATTCCCGGGCCTGGGCTATGGTTCCGAGACCGGTGCCCCCGGCGGCGGAGAAGATGGCATAGACCCCCGAATCGTACCAGTTCATGGCCTGGGTCTTGGCCAGGTCGGGGCGGCCCCAGTCATTGGCGTAGTAGTCTACAAACTGAGCGTTGGGCAGGACCGCCATGACCCCCTGGATAAAGCCCACATGGAACTTGGTTATGACCGCGTTAGGAATCCCGCCGATAAAACCGAACCTTGGGTTCTGGATACCATCGGCCTGGGCCTTCAGAGCTGCGGCGACCCCTACGAGGAAGGAGCCTTCATGTTCGGCATAGGAGGCCTGCATGACATTGGGGTGGTCTACCCAATCAACGTCCACGATCATGTATTTCTGATCGGGGTTCTGGGATGCCACAGTACCCAGGGCATCGGCCCAGGTAAAGCCGGTGGTGATAATGAGATCCCAGCCCTCATCGGTGGCGTTCCGAAGATTGGGGATATACATATCCTGGGTAGCCGCGGTGACTACCTGAAATAGTTCACCCCGTCCGGCCTGCCGGTTCCAGTTGGTGCCGTAGAACTCTAAGATTCCCCGCCAGGCGGCGGCGTTAAAGGAGCGGTCGTCAATCCCTGTGGCATCGGTTAAGAGCATGGTCGTAGGCCTTTCGGGAGTACCGAAGGCAAAGGCCGATGCGGCTATGATACAGCAGAGGACCAGTAAAAAAGCAATCTTTTTCATTATTATCCCTCCAAGAATAAAATGCAGATGATATTCAATAATAAAAGGCTTCAATGAGAAAATCAATACCATTGAGAATTGCATTTTTGCTTCGAGAATTGCTATACTCTCCATAGGCATTAATAAGGAAGAATTATGAAAAAAACCATACTTTCCCTCCTCGGGGGGATTCTCATACTTAGTTCAGTGTATTCCCGGGATGAATGGATCATTCCCCATGGAGCCACCACCGCCCAGGATCTGTTCGCCCCTCCCCTGGCGGGAATGGGCGGCTTCAGCACCTCCCGGGGAGGGTCCGGGGCCAGTGCCCTTAACCCCGCCGCCGAGGGGGAAGCCCAGAGGATCATCTTTGATGCGGGCTATCTGGCCCTCCCCCGCTTTGGGGACGATCAGGATCTGGGTCTGGGGGCCATAAACCTGGGGGCCATCATCCCCACCCGCTACGGGGTCTTTGGGGGTTCCGCCCGGCTCCTCTCGAGCCCCTATGAGGCCTTTCCTATCGATAATTCTTTGCTCATCAATGTAAACGCCGCCAAGGAAATCTACCCCCAGCTGAGCCTGGGGGCGGGCTTAAACCTGGGTTTTTACACGGGAAATAACTGGATCATCTCGGGGGATCTGGGCTTTCGCTACAATATGGGGGACCTGGGCCCCCTGGGAGATTTTACCTGGGCCATCACGGCCCGAAGCCTGGGGATAAGCTGGGTCCCCCATGCCTTTACCCCCGCCGCGGGGGTCGCCTTTGATGTGCTCCGCATCCGGGGCCAGGGGGACGCCGCGGACCCAATAAAAATTCGCCTGGCCGCCGACCTTTTGGGGCCGGGGGTTCAAAACCTGGCGGGCAAGCTGGGTCTGAACCTGCTTATTGCCGAAAGGATCACCGTGGGGACCTCAACCCAGTTCAATATAAGGGAAACCATGGATAATGCGGGCCCCTCCCCCATTCCCTCCATAGGGGTGGGAGTAAATTTCCAGCTCCAAACAGGGGGGCGGCGCCTCATGGCCGACCGGCTCCCTTCCGATGGGGATCTCCAGGTGAACCTGGCAGCCAAACCCCTCTATGAGGGCATCTGGGCCATGGGCGGAGGCCTTACCTGGCATGTGGGGAGGGTGGATACCAACCCCCCCCGGATCCTTATCGATTACGAAGAGCCCCAGTGGTTTGCCCCCAATAACACGGGCCAGGCGGACTTTCTGGAAATTCCCCTCTCCATAACAGACGAAAGGTTTGTGGTCGAATGGACCTTTGAAATCCAGGATGAGGAAGGGAGGGTCCTTCGAACCATACGGAACCGGGAACTAAGGCCCGAAACCCAGGGGATCCATAACTTTTTCGATCGCCTCCTGGCGGTAAAGACCATGGTAGAGGTCCCGCCAGTCCTGCGATGGGACGGGGTCTATGACAACGGCGACCTCGCCCAGGATGGAATCTACTATTTCACGATTTCGGCAGTCGATGATTCGGGGAATGCCGCCGCCATAGGGCCCTTCCCGGCCCATGTGGACCTGACTCCTCCGGAAATCGTCCTTCGCCCCTTTGTGAACCAGGAGAACATATTTTCTCCCGGGGGCGGAGGGGACAAGGACAGCCTAACCATAGGCCAGCGGGGTTCGGTGGAGGATCTCTGGGAGGGGGGCATATATAATTCCCTGGGCCAGAGGATACGGACCTTTAGGACCACCAATGCATCCCCGGCAGATACGGTCTGGGACGGGACCAACGACGATGGAGAGATCGCGGCCGATGGGGTCTACAGCTACCGGATCAGCGCCAGGGACAGGGCCCAGAATTTTAGCGAGGCCGCCCTGGGGAACATCGTGGTAAACACCCAGCGGCCAGAGGTGGGCCTCAGTATCCGTTACAGCCATTTTTCACCTAACGGAGACGGGATCCAGGACAGCCAGATCTTGAGTCTCCATGTGCCGGTCCAGGAGGGCATCGTGGCCTGGAGCCTGGAGATAGTGAACCAGTCTAACCTGGTTCAGCGGACCTATAGCGATCCGGCCCTGCCCGAGACCCTGGAGTTTAACGGCCTTAACCAGGCAGGCCGGCCCCTGGCGGAGGGGGAATACAGGGCCCTGCTGCTGGTCCGTTACCAGAACGGCCTTAGCTCCCAGGCCGAGTCGGCCCCCTTTATCCTGGATATCAGCCCCCCCCGAGCTACGGTCCGGGGACAGGGTAACATTTTTTCTCCCTTTAACCCCGACAGCCCCCTAAGGGAGATGGTCATATCCCAGGAAATAGATACGGAGATCCCCTGGGTGGGGGAAATCCATGAGCGGGGAGGCCCGGTGGTGCGGACCTTCCGGTTTAGCCCCGGAGCCCTGCCAGAGCGGATAAGCTGGGACGGCCTCGATGATTCGGGCACCCTGGTGGGGGACGGGTTCTACACCTATGTGCTCAGCGGCACTGACCTGGCGGGAAACCCGGGGAGATCCAATGTCATAGAGTTTGAAGTTGACACCCGGGATACTCCAGTGGTCCTCGCCACCGATTACCGGGCCTTTTCTCCCACGGGGAATAGCCCCCGGACCAGCCTTAACCTGCTTCCCCAGCTTAAAGAGAGCGAGGGCGTAGAGAGCTGGCGCATCGATATCAGGGAGACCGGTACCGGCAGCCTCGTAAGAACCCTGGAAGGTTCGGGGGCCCTGCCCCCTGCTATCCCCTGGAACGGCAGAAACAACGGGGGCCTGGCGGCGGCCGATGGATCCTACACCGCCCAACTGGAAGTGCTCTATAGGAATGGAAACAGACCCCGTTCCGAATCATCTCCCTTTAGGGTGGATACGGTTCCTCCCCAGGGGGAACTCTCGGCCCCCTATACTATCTTTGCGCCTAACGGGAACGGCCGAAGGGAGAGCTTGCCCCTGACTGTTCGCACCGGGGCCGAGGATACCTGGACGGCGGAAATCCGGGACAGAAACAATAATATCGTACGAACCTGGACCTGGACCGGGGCGGCCCCGGAGAACTTTGAATGGGACGGCCGGGACCAGGCGGGGAACATCGCCAGTGACGGGACCTATAGCTTTGCCATGAGCGCCGAGGACGAGGCGGGGAACCGGACCCGGCATGAACTGACTAACCTGGTCCTGGATGCCCGGATCCCCCGGATCTTCCTGACCGCCTCGGCGGAAGCTATCTCTCCCCGGCCGGGGGCTCCGGCTGCTGCGGCAGGGCCCATCCGCTTTGAGGTGATCAACTCCCTCCCGGAGGGGATAGAATCCTGGGTGCTGGAGTTCCTCGATGAGGGAGGAAGGGTGATACAAAGCCTTCCCTCCCCCCTGGGAGGGACGGGGCCCATCCCCTCTAACCTGAGCTGGAACGGAAGAACCCAGGGGGACTCGGTCGAGGAAGGGTATTTCACCCCCACCCTCAGGGTGAGTTATGCCAAGGGGGACGAAGTAAGCGTGAGCTCCTCTCCCATATTGGTAGATGTGTCGGGGCCGGTTTTGAGCTTTAGGTCCAGTCCCCAATTCTTCAGCCCCGACAATGACGGGGTGGACGATGAACTCTTCATCTATCTGGGGATGGCAGACCCCTCCCCCATCGCCGACTGGTCCCTGGAGTTCTATGAAACCGAAGGGACGGAGCAGCTCTTCTACCGCACCAATGGCCGGGGGACTGCCGCCCGGGAGCTCATCTGGGACGGCAGGAGCAACAGGAGCGAACTGGTCCAGGGTGCCACCGACTACCGTTACCTCCTAAGGGCCAGCGATGTTTTAGGTAATACCAGCGTCCTTGAGGGGTATATAACCACCGACGTCCTGGTGATCCGGGACGGAGACATGCTACGGATCCAGATCCCCTCGATTACCTTTAGGGCCAACCATGCGGACTTTATCGACATAGGCCAAGAAAGGCTGGACAATAACGAGTGGGTCCTCAGAAGGGTGGCGGAGATCCTCAACCGTTTTAGGGATTACCGGATCATCGTGGAGGGCCATGCCAACCCCGTATTGGGGACGGCCCGGGAAGAGACGGAGGAGCTTCAGCCCCTCAGCCTGGCGAGATCCCGCTTTGTCATTGAGCATCTGGTAGACTATGGGGTAAACCGGGCCAGACTCTCTTCGGTGGGCCGGGGGGGCAGCATTACGGTGGCCAACCCCCAGGACCAGGACAATAGCTGGAAAAACCGGCGGGTAGAATTCTTGTTGGTCCGGTAGTGGACTTGTGCAGCAACCCGGTTGGTTGATTCAGATCTCGGCGATGACTTCGATTTCGACCAGGACACTCCGGGGGAGTTCCTTGACCGCAAAGGTAGAGCGGGCCGGCCGGCTGGTAAAGTGCTTGGCGTAGACCTCGTTAAAGGCGGCAAAGTCCCCCATGTCAGAGAGGAAGCAGGTGCACTTTACCGCCCTGGTGATGGAGGAACCTGCCTCTTCCAGGACTGCCTTGAGGTTCTTGATCACCTGTTCGGCCTGCTCGGTGACGGTGGTTCCGCATATTTCGCCGGTTTCGGGGGAGAGGGCAATCTGGCCGGAGCAGAAGACCAGGCTGCCGCAAATAACGGCCTGTGAATAGAGCTGACTTCCCCCCGGGGCCTTGTCGGTTTGTACTATTTTCATAGGAATCTCCTTTATCAATTAGGTTTCTATTATATGGTATATTTTATCAATAACTTAGAGAAGGGGAAGGGTAAGATGAAACACAAGGTTTTTTTCATGGGTCTCGTCCTTGCGATTCTGGCCCTGGCGGCCTCCTGTGCTCACATAGAGGGAGGGGGGCTGCCGGAATTTTCGGGGGTAGAAAACCGGGAATGGATCCTGGTGGAACTGATTCCCACAGCAGAAGGTGAAGAGCCCCGGCTCTTTAATTGGGGTGATGGGGTCCTCCGGTACACCCTGGCTTTTTCGGAGGGGCTTTTAAGCGGTACCGCCGCCCCCAACCGCTACTTTGGCAATTATGATACCGATGAAGCTCAAGGGATCAGCATCAGCCCCCTGGGGAGCACCATGATGGCCAGCCTTTACCCCCCCGAAGGCTTCCTGGAGCACGAGTTCTTCCGCTACCTCGAAGCAGTCCATCACTGGGATCTGCGGGAGGGGCGGCTGGAACTCTATAGCTTCCCCGAAGAGCTGCCCGAAGGGGTTCTGATCTTTAGACCCCTTTCGAGGTAAGCTTCTGGCCCAGAAGAAGGGCCCGGACCAAATTTTCTGCCGCCAGACCCAGGTTTCGGGGCCCCTGCTCCAGCATCTGGTCCAGGCTCGGTTCCCCGTTGCTGATGGAAAGGGCATAATCGAAGGCCCCCATAATTTCGCTTAGATCGCCGGCCAGGGCCCCCGACAGGAGGGCCACGGGAACCTGGGCCTTACGGCTCTCCCGGGCCACCACGGCACAGAGTTTGCCGCTCCCCAGGGTTTGGCCGTCGGTGCGGCCCTCTCCGGTGATAACCAGGCCGGTCCCAGGGAGCTGCTCAAAGAAGCCCGCGGCCCCCATGACCAGGAGGGCCCCGCTTTCCATTGTAGCCCCCAGGCAGATCCGCAGGGCCGCCCCTACCCCGCCGGCAGCTCCATCCCCGGGCTGCTCCACATCCTGGGCAAGACCGGCCTTAATCCAGGCCTGGGCCAGGCGGGCCAGCCCCGCATCCAGCTTTTTTACCATCCCTGGATCGGCCCCCTTTTGGGGTCCAAAGACCGCCGAGGCCCCCCGGTCCCCCAGAAGGGGGTTCGTAACATCGCAGGCCACCCTGATGCGGACCGACCTTAGGCGGGGGTCCGCCCCGGAGCTATCCACCGAGGCGATGCGCTCCAGGGCCTGACCGCCCTGGCCCACCGGCTCCCCGGCGGCATCCAGGACCCGAAAGCCCAGGGCGCTGATCAGCCCTAGCCCCCCCTCGTTGGTGGCGCTGCCCCCTATGCCGATGAGTAATTCCTGGGCTCCCCTATCCAGGGCAGCCTTGATGAGTTCCCCGGTCCCATAGGAGCTGGCCCTAAGGGGGTCCAGTTTTTCCCTGGGTACCAGTTCCAGCCCCGAGGCACTGGCCAGGTCCAGCACCGCCGTCTTCCCCTGGCGGATAAGACCAAACTCGGCGCTGTGGGGATCCCCCAGGGGGCCCTGGAGGGAAACCTTAACGAACTGGCCCCCTGCAGCCAGGGTGATGGCCCGGGCGGTTCCCTCCCCCCCATCGGCCAGGGGAAGTTTCTGCACCTGAGCTTCAGGATGGGCCCGGAGGATCCCCTCTTCGATGATAGCACACACCATGGGGGCACTCATGTTTCCTTTATATGAATCGGGGGCTATGAGAATTTTCATGTTTTTCTTCCTTTATAGTACCGTGTAATAATAGAGTGTAATAAGATTGGCTTCATTGACAAGGGACTGCTTCCATGGTAGCAATGGAACTACCATGTTACATTACCTTGGCTTGGATCCTAAGCTTGTGGCCCTGATACTCTTCTCCCTCACCTATATTTGCCTGCTCAGTTTTCCCAAGCGGAGGGCCCATGCTGCCCTGATTTCGGCGGCCCTCTTCGTCATCCTGGGGATCCTGCCCCTTAATCAGGTCTTTTTCGCCATAAACTGGAATGTCCTTCTTATGATAGGCGGAACCATGGGGGTGGTTTCTTTCTTTATCGAGTCAAAAATGCCCGCCCTTTTGGGGGACATCATTATCGAGAAAACCCCCAATGTGAAATGGGCCATTGTGGCCCTCTCCCTCTTTTCGGGGCTCATCTCAGCTTTCATAGACAATGTGGCTACGGTCCTTATCATAGCCCCGGTGGCCCTAACCATCTCGAAGAAGCTGGAAATATCTCCGGTCCCCAGCATCATAGCCATCGCCATTGCCTCGAACCTCCAGGGGGCTGCTACCCTTGTAGGGGACACCACATCCATTCTCTTGGGGGGCATAGCCGGAATGGATTTCCTGGATTTCTTTGTGTTCCAGGGAAAGGCGGGGATGTTTTGGATAGTCCAGGCGGGAGCCATCGCATCTGCTTTAACCCTCCTCTTTGAGTTTCGAAAGCAGACCCAGCATGTCCAGGCCCTGGGACGGACGAAGGTGGAAGATTACTTCCCCACGGTCCTCATGTTTGGCATTATCCTTCTATTGATAGCAGCCTCTTTTATCCCCGCCGCTTTTAAACCGGAGATAACCAACGGGCTCATCTGCACCGGTCTTTTTATCATAGCCCTGGTACGGTACATCATAAAAACCAGGAGCTTCTCTGTACTAAAGGGGGCCCTGAAGGAGATCGATTACTTCACCCTCCTTCTCTTGACAGGCCTCTTTATCGTTATCGGCGGGGTAACCGAGGCGGGCCTGGTCGAAGATATAAGCAATTTATTTGTGCGGATAGGAGGAGGGAACCTGTTTCTGATCTTCACCCTCATCGTCTGGTTCTCGGTGCTGATCTCCGCCATCATTGATAACATACCCTATGTAGCCACCATGCTGCCGGTAACTGCCGGCATTGCCGAGCTTATGGGTATCCCCCCCTATCTCCTTTATTTTGGACTCTTAGGGGGCGCAACCCTGGGGGGGAATTTAACCCCCATAGGGGCCTCGGCGAACATTACCGCCCTGGGGATCCTCCGAAAAGAAGGCTACGAAGTAAAGGCCGGGACTTTCATGAAAATTAGCGTCCCCTTTACCCTGGCGGCGGTGATTACCGGCTATGTCCTCATTTGGCTCATCTGGAGCTAGCCCCCCCATGCCCCTAGAGAGGGGGTCGTAGAAATTTATTACCCTATCCGCTATACTGAGCCCAGCCTGGGATCTTCAATGCCAGGCGAGACAAAGAAATCCTAAATGGAGGGATGTGAAATGAAGATTAGCAAAAAAGTGCCATTTGTACTTATCACCGCGGCGCTGCTCATGTTTGCCCTGGCAGCAGGCTGTTCCAGCGTAGCCGAACCGGTACAACGGGAAGAAGGAAGGGTCTACGAACTCGTCCTGCTTCATACCAACGACCATCACGGGAGGATCCTGCCCCAGGGAGGACAGGGCGGCGTCGCTGAGCGGATGACCTTTATTGAACAGGTCAGGGCCAACCACCAAAACGTCCTCCTGGTGGATGCGGGGGATATGAATACCGGTACCGCCCTGGCCAACATGTTTGGCGGAGAGCTGGATATCGCGGCCTATAACCTCATGGGTTACGATGCCATGACCTTTGGAAACCACGAGTTCAATGTAAACCTGGCCCGGATAAACCGTCAGGTAGGTCTTTCGGACTTTTCCTGGGTTTCTTCCAATGTACAGCAGGGCCGGCGTTACCTCGGGGGGAACCAATACCTGGTGATGGACTACGAAGGCTTTAGGGTTGGGATCATCGGCATTACCACCCTGCGGACCCTGGATATTTCTTCCGCCCATGCCATGAACATTAGGTTCCTGGACGAAATTACGGCAGCACAAGAAGCGGTAACCCTGCTTCGGGAAAGGGAACTGGTGGACATAGTCATCGCCCTTACCCACCTGGGAGATAACCGGGAGTCGGATGAACACACCACCGTACAGGATGTGGCTGCCGCGGTGCCGGGGATTGATATTTTTGTGGACGGCCATGCCCACTCCTTCTTTTCCCAGCCCCTGAGGGTGGGGAACGCCTATGTCGTCAGTGCCAATGACTGGGGCCGTTACGTCGGTGAAGCCCGGATTGCCATCGTCGACGGCAGGATCCAAAGCTTTGACTGGCGGCCTGTGGCCATTAATACCGCCACAGCCCAGACCTTTGCACCCCACCCCGAAATGACCGCCCTTCTGGCTCCCTATTTGGAGCAGGCAGAAGCGAGCCTTTCGGAGGTAATTGGCAATGCTACCGATACCTTTATCTTTGGCGATCGCCAGACCCGGTTTATCGAAACCGCCCTGGGTAACATGATCAACGATGCCAACACCTGGTATTTCCGGGAAGTGATGAACCAGCAGCTCGATTTTGCCTTCCACAATGGGGGCAACATGAGGGCCGAACTTCCTGCAGGTCCCTTAACCCGGGAAAACATCCTGACAGTCCTTCCCTTTGAAAACTTCCTTTGGATTGTTGACCTAAGCGGTGCGGAGGTTATCGAACTCTTTAACTTCATGGCCACCATACCCCAGGGTGCGGGGGGCTTTCCTCAAGTTTCCAGCGATGTCCGCTTTGCCATTGATGTGCCGAGCCAGACCATCTCTGGCCTTACCATAGGGGGTGCACCGGTAGATCCCAACCGCACCTATCGCTTTGTCACCAACGACTTCCTCCTGGGGGGCGGGGACGGTTACACGATCCTTACCCGGGCCACAAACCAGTACAATGCCCAGCTGCTCCTGTCCTATGTGGTCATTGAGTACATCGCCTCCAGGGGCGGCACCATCACTCCTGCCACCGACGGCCGCATGGTTGTTACCGGGGGAGTCGAAGTTAGGTAGTTTTTTAAACCAGAAGAACCGGCATCCAGGCGAGGGTAACCAAGCCCAGGAGCACAAGCCGGGACTTAAAGACCCCAGGGCCGGCACCTTTAGGTACCGCTCCCTGGGGTTCTTTTTTTTGGATCCCCACCAATAGATGATCTAGCTGCCCCAAAAAGCCGGCCCTGTCTGCTTTGGTGCGGAGTTTAAGGGGCTCCTCACTGAGGGCGGCAAAGACCCCCAGGGCCTCAGAGAGGATCTCCCCCAAAAGGCCTGGCAGGACCAGTCCCCTTCGGATGCTAAAGCGGGAAACCATGAAAAGGCCCCCCAGGGTGAGGCCCCGGTACAGACCCCCCGCAAGAGCCCCGGAACTAATCACCAGGGGGCCCGCGGTATAGAGGATCTCCCCGTAGGGGATAAGGAGATTGAAGAAGGTGACCGTAAGGATCACGAGGGCAGTAACATGGGGTTTAAAACGGCGGCCCGAAATCCAACAAAGAAGGGCGAAGAAGAAAAACTGGATAGCCCTGACGAGCAGAACCGAGGGGGATAACAAGGCCGCCGCCATGCAGAGCCCTGCTATTGCCAGATCCGAGGGCAGGAAAAAAGGAGCTTTCTGGGCTTCTGGGTTTCTGGAAGGCTCTACTTCCAGGGGAAGGGGCTTGGCCGGGCTTTCCATGCCTTCGATATTATCGCCCTGGCTTTTATACCAGAGGGAATGGCGGCTGAAATACTCGGCACATAATCCCAGGAGGGTCCCGGTGAGGATCCCCAGGGCAAGGACAGGGACTACCGCATAACGGACACTGTCGCCAAAAACCAGGAACCGGGCCAGGGTCAGACTTACCACATTGGAGGCCAGGGCCCCAGCTACACTGAGCCCCAGGAAGCTGATGAGCTTCTTTCCAAATAAGCGGCGCAGGCCGTACATGAGCAGAGCCGAAGCGGCGGTCCCCCCCAGGGAAAACAAAAACAGGTAGGAGAGCAAGCTCCCGGAGATCAGGGCCTGGCCTATGATTTTTACGGCCGTAAGAACAAGAAAGGCAGGAAAGCCCAGAAGATCCACCGCCAAGAGGAGGGGGAGCTGGGCCAGGCCCAGGCGGATAAAGGGAAGGGGCTTGGGGATAAGGTATTCCAAGAGGGCGGCGAAAAAACAGAGGCCCCCCATCATGGCGATGAGACGGCGCTGAGGCTTATCGAGCCACCGCATCTATATCACCTTGGGCCCCTTCCAGGATCATGAAAACCCGGTTGGGGAGACAGGCAACCCAATGACCGGGGCTCTCTAAGGCAGGGGCGGCCACACAGGTCTGGGCCGGACAGGGAGAGGAGCTAATCCTGGCCTGGCCCTGGGATATGACTATCCAGGTATCCCCCAGGGGCCCCGAAACCTTAAACTCCCCATGGGTGTCCAGGGGGTAGATCCAGCTCTGGCTGGGACTGCGGATGCTCACCCAAGGGGCATCGCTGCCCAGGCGGTGGAGGGTTCTGGC
The DNA here is from genome assembly GCA_009777335.1 of Treponema sp. GTDB lineage: Bacteria > Spirochaetota > Spirochaetia > Treponematales > Breznakiellaceae > WRKT01. The sequence continues at coordinate 132,296 of WRMC01000001.1, forward strand.
CCCCAAAAGGGTCAGAGCCAGGGCCAGGACAAAGACAGGCACATCCAGGGGCCTCAGATAAGACAAGGTGCCCGCAACTTTGGGGAGGGATCCTTTCATTCATCCATGGTAATGACAATATGGCTCTTTCACAATAAGATGGTTCCATGAAACCCATCTCAGAATTAACAAACCAGGAAGCCCGGAAGGTTGCCTATGTACTCATGGACATAGACGACACCCTCACCCTGGAGGGAAAGCTTTTGGCCTCCGCCTATAATGCCCTATGGAAGTTAAAAGAGGCGGGCCTTAAGGTGATCCCCGTCACAGGGAGGCCCGCCGGCTGGTGTGATCTCATTGCCCGGGAATGGCCCGTTGACGGTGTCCTGGGAGAGAACGGAGCCCTGGCCTTTTGGGAAGAACCTAACCCCGTCCCAGGGAAGCTCCCCATCCTTAAAACAGATTACCACAACCAGGCCGTACGGAATGACCATCCCGTGTTAGAACAGGTAAAAAAACGGGCCTTTGAAGAGATCCCCGACCTAAGGGTGGCCAAGGACCAGTTCGCCCGGCTCTTCGACCTGGCCCTGGACTTTGCCGAAGAAGATCCAGTCCTTCCCCTGGAAACAGCTGAAAGGATTAAAGCTATAGCTCAGGAAGAGGGAGCTGTCGCCAAGGTCTCTTCCATCCATGTGAATATATGGATGGGACACTACGACAAGCTTTCCATGGCGGAGACATTTTTGTCTAAACGTTTCGACTGGAAACCAGGACCCCAGGGGGATCTGGAGGTGGTCTTTGTGGGGGACTCCCCAAACGATGAACCCATGTTTAAACGCTTCCCCCTGGCCTGCGGGGTAGCCAATGTACACCGCTACGGCGACTTGATTAAGCACAAGCCTGCCTTTGTGGCCTCCCGGGAATGCGGCGAGGGCTTTGCAGAGATCGCAGAGATCCTCTTAGAGAAGCGGCGGTAAAAACGAAAGAACCTAGAGCCCGTACAGTTCCGAGTACTTGGATTCTATATAAGACAAAAAGGGCTCCGCCGATAGTTCCTGCCCCGTCAGGGACTTGAGGAGTTCCTGGGGAGGGAGCCGGGCACCATGGACGGCGATATGATCCCTAAGCCAGCTGCGGATGGGGCTAAAGTTCCCCTCCCCTATCAGGGTTTGCACCTTGGGCAGATCTTCCTGCATCTTGGCCCAAAACTGAAGGCCATATAAATTCCCCAGGGCATAGCTGGGGAAGTAGCCAAAGGCCCCCATGGACCAGTGGATATCCTGGAGCACCCCCTGGGCGTCGGTTTCGGGCACTATGCCTAGGTACTGCTTCATCTTATCCTTCCAGGCCTGGCCAAGATCCTCGGCCCTTAGACTGCCCTGGAAAAGGTCCCTCTCGAGTTGGAAGCGTACGATAATGTGAAGACTGTAACTTACCTCGTCGGCCTCGACCCGGATAAAGGAGGGCTCAGCCAGGTTTACGGCCCGGTAAAAAGTCTCGCAGGAAATCCCCTTGAGGTGATCGGGAAAATGAGATACCAGGGAGGGGTAGAGGTAATCCCAAAAGGGCCGGCTCCGGCCTATGACGTTTTCCCAGAGCCGGGACTGGGATTCGTGGATCCCCATGGAGGCTCCTTCGGCCAGGCTCGTGAGGCCCAGGGCGGGGTTTAAATCCAGTTCGTAAAAGGCATGACCCAGTTCATGGATGGTGGAAAAGATCCCCGACTGGACCTGCCGGCCCAGATAACGGGTGGTAATGCGGACATCATGGGAACCCAGGGTGGTAGAAAAGGGGTGGGCCGATACATCAACCCGGCCCCGTCCAAAATCGAAGCCCAGTTTCCCCATGATCTCCCGGCTAAAGGCAGCCTGGGTAGATGTGTCAAAGTCCCTATCCAGGAAAGAACTGTCGGGCCGGGGCCGGGCGGCGATCTTCTGGAGCAGGCTAGAAAGTCTATCCCCCAGGGGCCCAAAGACCGCAGAGATAGCATCGGTCCCCATTTCTGGTTCGAAGCTGTCCAGGAGGCCGTCGTAGGGGTTCTTTTCATAACCCCAGTAGGCGGCCCGGCGGCGGGCAAAGTCTATCATCTTGCTTAGGTGGGGTAAGAAGACCGAAAAATCGTTATCCTGCCGGGCCTTTACCCAGGCAGCCTGGGAGAGCCCGGCGGCCCTGGCGGCGTCGGAGACAAAATCCACGGGCAGCTTTACTGCCTTATCATAGTTGCGCCGGAGGACCCGCAGATAATCCTGCTCGAGGGGGTCCAGCTTGGGATCCCCCTGGGGGTTATCGCTCGAGGAGCCCAGATCGTTTAAAAGCTGGGCCACCTGGGGGTCGACCTGCTTTTCGTGGGCTATCCCTTCTAAGAGGGCCAGCTGCTCAGACCGCTCCTCTACGCCACTTTCGGGCAGGTAGGTTTCCTGATCCCATTGCAAGACCCCTATGGCCTTATTGAGGTACCGGAACTCCCTATCCAGGGCCCGCAGTTTTTCAATCTTCGATTTTGTATCCATGACCCATCCTATCCAGAAAAAGATGATGAGGGTTTACACCACCGTAAAACTTCCGTCGATGAGGATGTCACAGCCGGTGGTATAGGCGGCACTCTCGGAAAAGAGGTAGATGATGGCTCCCGCCAGTTCCTGGGGATCCCCCATCCGGCCAAAGGGGATTTGGGAGATCCAGGAATTCCGGTAGTCCTCCCGCACCGAGGCGGTTAGGTCGGTCCAGATATAACCGGGGCTGATAGAATTAACCCTGATTCCCTTTTGGACCCACTCCACCGCCAGAGATTTCGAAAGGTGCCGCACCGCCGCCTTGGTGGCGTTATACGAAGCCTGGGGCTGGGGTATATTTACTATGGTGGCGGACATGGAGGCGGTGTTGACGATGGAGCCCTTTTTGTTATGGCTGATGAGCCACTTGCCAAAGGCCTGGGCCATATAAAACACCCCATTGAGGTTTACATCCACCACCTTCCGCCAATCTTCGGGGCTCACATCTTCGGCGGGGACTTGGATTACTATCCCTGCATTGTTAAACAGAAGGTCCAGGGTGCCCATCTTCTGGGCCGCCGCCTCCACCGAAGCCTTTACCTGCTCAGGGTCGGTGACATCGCAATGGAAGCTGGCGGTCCGGACCTTATGGGCCGCGGCGATCTCCTGGGCGGTCTGGGCTGCCAGGTCATCGAGGATATCAAAGATGACGATGTCTGCCCCTACGGCGGCCATGTTCTCGGCGGCGCACTTACCTATGCCCCTGGCACCGCCGGTGACTATGGCTACCTTATTGGCCAGGCCAAAAAGCTTTTCTATGTGGCTCATCCTATCCTCCAGCCCCCTTAGGGAAGGGGTACATAGGTACCTTCGGCATTCCAGGTACCGGAGCGGGTTTCTCCCCTGATGCTTGGAATGTTCAGGATCATGCCGGGATGGATGAGGTCCGGGTTGTCGGGCTCGGGCATCCGGTCCCGGTTAGCCTCGTAGAGCCGGCGCCACTGCCAGGGATCGTTATAGGCCCAGCTTTGGCCGGCTATGTACCAGAGGGAGTCCCTAAAGGTGGTCCAGGGCCTTACGACATACTGGGAGGGCAGAGGGAGGGGACCCATTTGATCATCCACCATGGCGAGGAATTCCAGGACCCGGTTCGCCGCTTCGATGGCGGGATCCCAGCGTTCAAAGGCCCGGTGGGACCGGGCTTCCTCAAAGGCCTGAGTAGCCAGAAGGTACTCGTCGGGAAACCGTTCTGCGGCATTCACCGCCGTGGCAAAGTCCAGCCTGTGCCGGGCCGCAGCAATGGCGTTATCGGTTTCCCGGATCTTTAATTGCAGGAGGACCCATTCATCGGAGAGCTCCGCATAGCGCACCGCATCTTCGGCGTACTGGGTAGAGGCATCGTAGTCCCCTATGGCATAGGCCTCCTCGGCCAGGAGGGTCAGCCTAAGGCTCTCGAGGAAGTAGCCGTTGTTGCGTATGGCCGCCGGGACCGGTGAATCGGGATCAGCCTCGGCGATCCTCTGGATCTGGGCAGGAAGGAGCCCCGCCAGGAGTATTAATATGGGTACAATGAATCTTCGCTTCATCAGAGGCCTCCTTCAAGGATCCGTTCAGCTTCCCGGGCAAGCTCATCGCTTTCGGCCATCCTTTCATTCGCCAGTTGTATGGCTTCATCGGCCAGCCTCTGTTTTACCAGGGTATCTTCGCTTAACTGCCTATAGAGGGGGGTACATTCCAGGTAGAGGGTAACCGCCTCTTCGAAGCGCCGCCCTTCAAAGGCCGAAACGGCTCTGGTATAGATGGCTTCCACCGGCGGGAATTCTACCCGCATGGCTATGTTGGCCCGTAACTCCAGAGCCCTTTCCCTTTCTCTGGAGGCTTCAAATCCAACTTCTTCTGCAAAGGCCCTAAAGCTTTCGTTTAAGGCCAGGCTGTAATGGTGAAGAGAGGTCTCGCCTTCTTCCAGGGCCCTTTCGTAGTCAGCAGAATCGAAGGCCAGGAGGGCACTCCGCATGGCATCGTCCCCCAGGCCCAGGTTGGTGGGATCAAACTGGGTAAGGCCCAGCTCTATGATCCTCTCCCGGACATTTCCAGCCTCCAGGGTAACCCGTATGGCATTATACATGGTAAGAGCTTCATCGGCGGTATCCCGGGCGGCGGTGTAATCCCCCGCTTCGTAGCTTTCTAAAGCTCTGACGACGGTGTTATCGGCATGCAAAAGGTGATCGGGGGCCAATACTTCGGCACCGGCCCTCACCGCCGCCTCCCGGGCCTCGCATAGCTGGGCATCATAAAAATCGTAGCCCTCGCTGATGGCCCTGGGAAGCAGGGCCTCCAGAGCATCGGCAGCCAGGTTATAGCGGGCCGCGGAATCCAGGGCTTCCTGGCGGGTGCCGCTGCGGCGGCCTTGTTCTGCCTGGGTATAGAGGGAATCTGCCGCTGCCCATTCGTTGGGAAGGAAGAGGGGGGCATTAAAATCCAGGGCCTCCCGCCGGGCCGCTGCAGCCCGGGCGGCGGCAGCATCAAGGGCGCTTAGGTCCGCCTGAAGCGGAGGGCCGTCCATGGCCGCCGTGAGGGGATCCTCCGCCGGGGGAGTGCTCGTACAGGAAAGGAACCCCAAAAGGAGTCCCAGGGCGATGTATCCAATATATTTTTGTTTCATTGGCCGCTCCTTATCAATTATATGAGTATAACGACTATGCCGAGGGTCTACAATAGGGAGGAAGCTAGAGGGTCTGGGAAATTTCGCCTATGGCCCTTTGGGTCAGGGCATCGCAGTGCTCATTATATTTATTACCGTCATGGCCCCTCACCCAGACCCATTCCAGGGGGACCTCCGAGGCCAGGGCATCCAATTCTTTCCATAAATCCTGGTTTTTTACGGGTTTTTTATCGCTGGTCCGCCAGGAATTTTTTTTCCAGGTATGGATCCATTGGGTCATCCCCTTCTGAACATACTGGGAATCCGTATAGAGAGCTACCTCCCTGGGCAGATCGTTCCTGGAACACAGGGCCTTGAGGGCCGAAATTACCCCCATGAGTTCCATTCGGTTATTGGTGGTGTCTTTTTCGGAACCCCATTCTTCGGCCGCTATGGTATCGCCCTGGAACCCCTTAAGGACCATCACATAGGCCCAGCCTCCGGGCCCAGGGTTCCCCGAACAGCCTCCATCAGTGTATATATGTACCACCCTATGCCTCCCTGAGGGGATGGTAGCACATTTTTCGTATCTGTCCTATTGCCCAAGTTCAAAAAATTTGCTAGTTTAATAGGGAATCCAACTGGGGTTCCTTCTCCATAAGGGGAGATAAATCATTCACAATATACCGATTTCGCAGGGACCGAGTAATCTGACGCGAAACGGGGAATAAAGAGGAGATGAAGAAATGGCGAAACAATTAGTGTTCAACGAAGAAGCCCGGCGCAAGCTACTTTCCGGGGTTGAGCAAATTTCCCAGGCCGTTAAGGTTACCCTGGGCCCCAAGGGACGGAATGTACTTTTAGACAAGAAATTTGGGGCCCCCACGGTTACCAAAGACGGGGTATCAGTGGCGAAAGAGATTGAGCTGGCGGACATTTACGAAAATATGGGGGCCCAGCTCTTAAAAGAAGTGGCCACCAAGACCAATGATGTGGCCGGAGACGGCACCACCACCGCCACCGTACTGGCCTATTCTATGGTAAAAGAGGGCCTAAAAGCGGTAGCCGCAGGGATGACCCCCCTGGAAATGAAGCGGGGCATTGATAAGGCGGTGGCTCTTTCGGTGGAAGAAATCAAGAAGAACTCCAAGAAAATCAACGACAAAGAAGAAATTTCCCATGTAGCCTCAGTTTCTGCCAACAATGACCAGGAAATCGGCACCACCATCGCCGATGCCATGGAAAAGGTCGGTAAAGACGGGGTCATAACCGTTGAAGAATCGAAAACCATGGATACCACAATCGAATTTGTGGAGGGTATGCAGTTTGACCGGGGTTATATCTCAGCTTACTTCGTAACTGACCGGGACACCATGACCTGTGTGTACGAGGATATGTACATCCTTATCCACGATAAAAAAGTATCCAACATGAAAGACATGCTTCCCCTCTTGGAGAAGGTCGCCCAAAGCGGTAAACCCCTCCTTATCATCGCCGAAGATGTGGACGGCGAAGCCCTTTCTACCCTGGTAGTGAACAGCCTGCGGGGAACCCTCAGGACCTGCGCCGTAAAGGCTCCAGGCTTTGGGGATCGCCGGAAGGCCATGCTGGAAGACATCGCCATCCTCACCGGGGGCGAAGTCATTTCGGACGAGCTGGGGCTTAAGCTCGAAAACACCGACATCAGCCAGCTTGGAAGGGCCAGGACCATTAAGATCGACAAGGACAATACCACGATTATTAACGGTGCGGGCAAGCAAAAAGAAATCCAGGACCGGATCGCCCAGATTAAGGCCCAGATCGAAGAAACCACCAGCGACTACGACAAGGAAAAACTCCAGGAAAGACTGGCCAAACTGGCCGGAGGGGTCGCGGTGATCAACGTAGGGGCTGCCACTGAGGTAGAACTTAAAGAGAAGAAGCACCGGGTAGAAGATGCCCTTTCCGCCACCAGGGCTGCCATAGACGAAGGCATAGTCTCCGGCGGGGCCATCGCCCTTATCCAGGCCTCTCTGGCCCTGGACAAAGCTGAAATGAAAGATCTGACCGACGACGAAAAGGTGGGCTTTAAAATTGTAAAGAGGGCCCTGGAAGAACCGATTAGGCAGATCGCCGAAAACGCGGGCCTCGACGGTGCGGTAGTAGCAGAAAAAGCCAGAAGCGAAAAGAAGGGCTTCGGTTTTGATGCGGCCAAGATGGAATGGGTGGACATGATTAAGTCCGGCATCATCGACCCCGCCAAGGTAACCCGCTCAGCTCTCCAGAACGCCGCTTCTGTAGCCAGCCTCCTTCTCTTAACGGAATGTGCCATCACAGACCTCCCCGAGAAGAAAGACCCCATGCCCATGCCCGGCGGCGGCATGGGTGGCATGGGGGGCATGGACTACTAAAAAATGCGGAGCATTTTTTAGTAGTCCTCGAGGTTTGCACTTTGTGCAAACCTCATGGCCAGATAAAGGCGAAGCCTTTATTAATAATCCTTAGGAGTTTTCACTGCGTGAAAACTCCATGGATTTGCTTACAAGGGGCTGTCCGTAAGGACGGCCCTTTTTTTTGCTTGTAACCTAATATTTCTTAGATTATACTTTAAATATGGATGAAGCAGTTAAGGCAGAACTGGACAAATTAAAAGACCTCATTATTGAAGCTGTACCGGTAGAACAAATTTACCTATTTGGTTCCTATGCCTACGGAAACCCCCATAAATATTCTGATCTTGATCTGTATGTGGTCCTAAAGGACGACCTTCCAATGCGGGATTTGGATGCGGGCTTACAAATTAGCCATGCTATTGCTCGTAAGAAGTCCATGCCTGTAGACATAATCACAAAAAAAAAGAAAGACTTTATATTGCGAATGAATACAAAGTTTACTCTTGAACAAAAGGTAACCAGGGACGGAATTCGTATTTATGGATAAGCAAACAAACTCACCTGAAGATTGGGTATTCCTGGCTGATCGGGATCTAAATGTCGCAAACCATCTGGCTGCAACAATGCATCCATCTCCGACAGAGATAATTGCTTTCCATTGCCAACAAGCTGTGGAAAAATACCTAAAAGGTGCATTAGTTATTTTTAATGAAGAACCACCTTATATTCATGATCTTGATATATTGTGTTCTATGGCTCTTAAGCACCGTGCGTCATTCGTTAGTATATCTACACTCTGTGTGACAATAAAATATTTCGCCGTCCAACCCCGTTATGATAGAGGTCTAAGCCTATCCGAAGAAGATATGAAAATTGTCCTTGCACACACCAAGACAATCAAGGAGTTTTTACAAAAAGAACTCCCTGAGTTGTTCCAGGTGCAAGAAGAGCAATCTTTCCATTAAATGGTTTAAGGACCGAAGAAAATTCCTTGTTGTTTGGACATGATTCCTCCAGAGACATCCTACACTGTCAGCTCCGGCGGGATAGGTCTAAACAATAAGCCCCCTCCACTGCCTTTGACAACTGGCTTCTTTCAAAGTAAACTGTCCCTATGTTTAACCGAAAAACCAAGATAGTCTGCTCCCTGGGGCCTGCCTCTGCCAGTGATGAGGTACTGCGTCAGCTTATTTTAGCGGGAATGAACGTCGCCCGCTTGAATATGTCCCATGCCAACCACGGGGCCCACAGTGAGTCCATAGAGAAGGTTCGGCGTATTTCCAGCGAGCTTGGCCGCCCCGTGGCCATCCTCTTAGATACCAAGGGGCCGGAAATCAGATCCGGCATGGTGGAAAACGACGGAAAAGTTATCTTCAAGCAGGACGACATGGTGATGGTTACCACCGATGAGAGCCTGACCGTTGCTCCTGGGGATGATACCCCCGGTAGGATCTCCATCACCTGGAAGGAGGCCCCCCAGCGGCTGCAGAAGGGCAACCTGGTTTTGGTGGCCGACGGCCTTTTGGAACTGGAGGTTCAGGAAATACAGGGAGAGGACATCCTCTGCCGGGCCAATAATGCGGCGGCCATAGGGAGCAGGAAGAACGTCAACCTTATAGGGGTCCATGCAAACCTGCCCATCATGGCCGAACAGGACAAAAAAGACATAGCCTTTGGGGTCCAGATGGATGTGGATTTCATCGCCGCCAGCTTTGTCAGCTTCCCCGAAGAGATTACCGAAATTAGGACCTACCTGGCCAGTTTAAATGCCCAGACCAAGATCATCGCCAAAATAGAAAACGGCGAAGGCCTGGAAAACATACAGGATATAGCCCGCTTGGCCGACGGGGTCATGGTGGCCCGGGGAGACCTGGGGGTTCAGCTCCCCACGGAGCAGATCCCCCTGGCCCAGAAGCATATCATCAACGTCTGCCGCCGGGCAGGGAAACCGGTCATCACCGCCACCCAGATGCTGGAGAGCATGATCGTTAATCCCCGGCCCACGAGGGCAGAGCTTACCGACGTGGCCAATGCGATCTTCGACGGCACCGATGCGGTCATGCTTTCAGGGGAAACCGCCGCAGGGGCCTACCCGGTAGAAGCAGTAAAGACCATGGACCGGATCGCCCAGACCATAGAACACTCGATAGAATTCCGCACTAAGATGCGGCAGTTCCATGATGAATGTCATAGCGAAAGCCATGACTCGGGGGACAACCTAAGCACCATCATTTCCCGATCCGGGGTAGAAACCGCCGCATCGATTAATGCCAAGGCCATAGTCACCCCCACCTATAGCGGCAACACCGCCCGGATCTTAAGCGTCTTCCGGCCCAATGAACCGATTATCGCGGTAACCCCCAATAACCGGGCCGAACGAAGCATGCAGTTATACTGGGGAGTCTATACCAGCCTGCGTCCCCGGGTGGATGATTCGGAAACCATGGTCCAGGACACCATGCGGGCCGTCATGGACACGGGGCTGGCAAATATTTCTGATAAGGTGGTCCTGGTAGCAGGGCTCCCCCTGAACAGTCCCAACATGATTAACACGGTTCGAGTACTGGTACTGGGGACCGTCCTGGCCCGGACCAGTTCCGGGGGTTCTTCCAACCCGGCCATTACCAGGGCCAGGGGCAGGATTATTCATGCCCCCACCCCGGATGAGGCCCGCAGGAGGATCATGACCCAGGGAGGGGGTGATATACTTCTTTGCAAGAACCTTACCGACGACTATACCCCCATCCTCAGAATGGTAAGCGGAGTTATCTGCGAGGGGGTCTCGGAGATATCCGAGCAGCAGCTGCGTTACACCAATCCTAACCTGGTTTGGCTCACCCATATAAGGAATGCCATTACTACCCTGGAATCGGGTCTTACGGTGACCATAGATTCCAAGCAGCTCCTGGTCTACGAAGGAACCGTCTAGGGATGAAAAACTTTACCAATTTTCAACTGTACCTCTATACAGATATCCTCTTTGGTCAAGAAACCGAAAAAGAGGCAGGAAGGATGATCCGCAAACATGGCGGCAGCAGGGTCATGATCGTCTATGGCGGAGGTTCGGTAAAACAAAGCGGCCTCTTAGAGGAGGTCATCAAGGCCATTAAAGCAGAGGGGCTCTACTATATTGAGTTTGGCGGCGTTCAGCCTAATCCCCGGCGATCCTACGTAGACAAGGGCATAGAAATCGCAAAAAAAGAAAGGATCGATTTCTTCCTTGGCCTTGGAGGGGGGAGTTCCATAGACACAGCTAAAGCTATTGCTCTTGCTATGGCTAACAATGGGGAGTACTGGCAGTTCTATAATGGGGTGGAGGCCCCCATGATGGCTCCGGTAGGAACCATCCACACCATCGCCGCCGCAGGGAGCGAGACCAGCAGATCCACCGTCCTGGTGGACGATCTGGGGACAGGGCGCAAGCAGGGTCTTAACTGGGATTGCTGCCGGCCGGTCTTTGCCATCATGAACCCCTGCCTTACCTATTCTGTATCACCTTACCAAACCGGTGCCGGGGCGGCGGACATCTTTGCCCACACCGTAAGCCGTTACTTTATCCGGGACATCCCGGTTAACAGGCTGGGAGATGAATTCGCCGAGGGCCTCTTTAGGACGGTCATAACCTATGCTCCCCTGGCCCTGGCCAATCCCCGGGACTACGAAGCCCGGGCGGAGCTCATGATGGCCGGCTGGGCCAGCCACTCGGACCTGACCTGCCTGGGCCGAACGGGCCCCCGGGGGGGTGAACACGCCCTGGAGCACCAGTTTTCCGGCCACTACGATACGGCCCACGGGGCGGGCCTGGCAATGATCATGCCCGCCTGGCTCCAATATATTACAGATAATGGAAGCCCCGAGCAGGTAGCCCGGGTAGCCCAATTCGGTATCAAGGCCTTTGGGGTTCCTCAGACCGGGGACAGCAAGGCCGATGCAAATGCGGGGCTGGAAGCTTTTAGGGCCTGGATCAGATCCATAGGGATGCCCCTAAGCTTAAAGGATCTGGGCCTCCCCGAAGCAGAACTGCCCGACATGATCAAACGGACTCTGGAAGCCAACAAGGGCAAGATCACCGGATTCATAGACCTGGACGAAAAGGCCGTTACGGCCATATTTAGCTCATTGGTGTAAGGGAATAGATCAAGTGAGCAGCTTTGTCAATCAATGTTGGGTACAAATCAGTTCCGCCAAAAGTTTGGAATGGTGCATTCACCGACATATCAAGCAAGTTTTCATCCCGTATTCCAGGACTACCCCCTATACGGCGAATCAATTCTGAATGGATGGTAATAACTGTTTCTACCGTGGGACGTTCAATTTCTATCACTTAGCCAGATCTTCCAAGGCAGGACGGAATTTTTCGATGACTTCGGAGGTCATCGAGACAGCTTTCTCATTTGATATAATGGTGTAAACAGTTTCATTGCCGGAAACAGGGGAAAAAGTTAGTACCGCTTTGCCGGTGGGGACCTCTGGAGGTACCTCAATAACAAGGCGGCGGTTTTCTGGTATTTCTACGGTCTGTGTTACGGTCATGGTTCCAGTATAGTGGTTTTTACTGCCCCTGTCGATATTCCGGTAACCCTTAGCCAAACTGCGAGAGGTAAAGCCCCGCATAGACCCCGTTTCTGTCGAGGAGGTCCTCGTGGGTCCCCTGTTCGGCAAACTCTCCATTTTCCATAACCAGGATAAGGTCTGCATTTTGGATGGTGGAAAGCCGGTGGGCAATGACAAAGCAGGTCTTGTCTTTCATGAGGGTCCGCATAGCTTCCTGAATCCGAATCTCCGTACGGGTATCCACATTACTGGTTGCTTCATCCAGAATGAGCATCCGGACATCCAGGAGCATGGCCCGGGCAATGGTCAAGAGCTGCTTTTGGCCCTGAGATATGTTCACCCCGTTTTCGCTGAGGACCGTATCGTAGCCATCGGGGAGCTGCATGATAAAGTTATGGGCCTGGGAAGCCTGGGCAGCCTCTATCACCTTTTCCCTGGTAGCCCCTTCACTCCCGTAGGCAATATTTTCAAAGACCGTCCCATGGAAAAGCCAGCTATCTTGCAAGACCATGGCATAAGCCAGGCGGAGGCTCTTGCGGGTAACCCCTTCGATCACATGGCCGTCTATACTGATGGTCCCTGTGTGGGGATCATAGAAGCGCATAAGAAGATTTATAATGGTAGTTTTTCCTGCTCCGGTCTGGCCTACGATAGCTATGAGGCTCCCCGGAGGAGCGTGGAGGCTGACATTCTTTAGGACCGGCTTTTCCGGAACATAGCCAAAGTGAATGTGCTGAAGCTCCACCTTACCCTGGACCTGGACCAATTCCGATGCCTCTGTTTGATCTTCTTTTTCCGGGTCCTCATCCAGGAGGGTGAAGATCCGGTCCGCCGCCGCCGCCGCTGACTGGATTTCGGATAAAATGTTAGCCGCCTCGTTAATGGGACCGGAAAAACGCCGGGAGTAAAGGATAAAGGCACTGACACTGCCCAGGCTTAGGGTCCCCAGGAGGTAGAAAATTGCCCCGGTGACACTGACAAAGGATAGGGTGAGGTTATTGATAAAGTTTACCGAGGGGCCCAGAAAGGTGGCGTGGTAATCTGCTTCGTAGTAGGCACTTACCGCTTCTTCGTTCCGTACATCGAAGCGGGCGATGGTTACCTTTTCGCGGTTGTAAGCTTTGATGGTCTTAAGCCCCGAGACCATCTCTTCAACAAAACCATTGAGGACCCCCAGCTTTGCAGAACGGATCTTGAAAAAGTTGTGGATCCTTTCGGTATGGTACTTGATAAAGATGGTTGCCAGGGGCACGGTCACAATAAACAGAAGGCTCATCAGGGGTGAAATGGTGAGCATCATAACCAGAGAGCCGGCCACCGTGACCATGGTGGTGCAGATCTGAATGAGATCATTGGCCAGGGAGGTATTAATCGTATCTATGTCATAGGAGATCCGGCTGAGGATGTCCCCCGTTTGGTGCATATCAAAGTAACCCACCGGCAGCACCATGAGCTTGTCAAAGACCTCCTTACGCATACGCCGGGCGCAGCGCTGAGAGATGCTGATCATCTGAAAGGAAAGAAGATAATTTAACCCCGCAGAAGCTACATAAAAAAGGGCCATCCAGCGGGCGTAGTAAAAAACCAGCTCAAAGTTTACCAGGCCCATACCCGGCTCTATGGCATCTATGGCACGGCCGGAAAGAAGGGGTCCTAAAAGGGCCAGGAGGTTAGACACTATGGCCATCAAAAACACCAGGATCATCCGGCCCTTATAGCGGGCCAGGTAGTTCCAGAGCCGGAGCATGGTCTTTAGGACATTGACCTTGGGGGCCTCTGCTTCCCCTCCGGGACCCAGGGGGTTGTCCCGCATAGCTCTTTGTCCCCGGCCGCCCCGGCCACCGCCGAATCCATGCATGCCCCCCATTAGCTGACCCTCCGTCCCATCTGTGACTGGTTGATCTCCTGATAGAGCTGGCAGGATTCCAAAAGTTCATCGTGGTTGCCCTGGCCTATGATGCGGCCCTGTTCCAATACCAGAATATGATCCGCATGCATGACCGAGCTAATTCTTTGGGCCACGATGATGGTAGTCGTATCCTGAAAACTTTCCCTAAAGACCCGGCGCAGATTTGCGTCGGTCCGGTAATCTAGGGCACTGGAAGAATCGTCCAAGATAAGGATCTCCGGGTTGGCCGCCAGGGCCCGGGCAATGAGGAGCCTCTGCCGCTGGCCCCCTGAAAGGTTGGTCCCCCGGGAGCTTAGGTCATAATCCAAGCCCTCAGCCTGGGAATTTACAAAGTCCTCAGCCTGGGCATAGCGGATGGCCCGGCGCAGTTCTTCTTCGGTCAGGTCCCGGCCAAAATCAACATTTTCTCTGATGGTGTCCATAAAGAGGACATCCCGCTGAAAGCAGACCCCAAATTTGGGGAAGAACCGATCCGGGGAGATCCCCCGAATGTCTTCGCCGCCTATGCGGATAGAACCGGAACTCACATCATAGAACCGCATAAGAAGCTGAACTATCGTAGATTTACCGCTGCCGGTTTCGCCCAGGATGCCCAGGGATTCACCCCGCCGGAGGGCGAAGTTAATGCCGTCCAGGAGTTCTTCCCCAGCCTGTCCGGCCTGGTAAGAAAAAGCTACCCCGTCAAAAACCACATGGTAATCCTCTTCGACAGGGCAAAGATCCTGGACCTGCAGGTCCTCTGGCTGGTCAAGGACCTCCTGGACCCGCCCGCCGGAAGCACTCCCCCGGGAAAACATGACGAACATCCTAGTGATAGAAAGGGTGGCATTCAAAATAATGGTAAAGTAACTTAAAAAGGCCAGGATGACCCCCGGCTGGCTCTGGCCCAGGTTCACCAGGTGGGCCCCGGCGATTATGACCCCCACGAGCCCCAGGTTTATAAGTATAAACATGGCGGGGTTTGTGACCCCCATGATCACCGCGGCCCGGCGTTCCCGCCTGGTGACTTCGTTGTTGGCCAGGAAAAACCGTTCCTTTTCGTAATCCCCCTTGGAAAGGGCCTTGATGATCCGGATCCCCGTGGCGTTCTCTCTGACCACCCTGACCATGGTGTCCACCGCCCCCTGGAGGCTCGTGTAAAGGGGTACCCCCTTCCGGGAAATATAGAGCACTATAACCAGGGCAAAGGGCAGGACCGCCAGAAGCACCAGGGTCAGGGTGGCATCCAGGGTCAGGGTAATCAAAATTCCCCCCAATAAAAGGATGGGTGCCCGGATCCCCATGCGCTGGACCATGCTTACCATACGGTGGATGTTATAGGTATCCGAAGAGAGCCGGGAGATAAGGGAGGGAATCGTAAGTTTATCGATCTGGGAGCTGCTTAGATGAGAGATTTTGGAGAAAAGGTCGTGCCGCATGCTCCGGGTTACGTCCCGGGCCACCGCGGCGGCCATGCGGTTAGCCACAATGTTTCCGCTCCAGGCAAAAAAGGAACAGACCACCATGGCACCGCCCCACATGATGATAAAGGGGATATTATTCATGGGTACCACGTTGTCGATCATATGGGCCAGGATCCAGGGGAGGAAAAGATCCATGATGGTCCCAACGAACTTAACTGAGAGGCTCCCGATAATCCGTAGGAAGTAGGGTCTGCAATAAGCCAGTATCGTGTGCAATCTATAATCCGCTTAAAAAATCTATACAGATTATAACATAATGGGGTAATATGATCCATAGAGCAGGGTGGATTACAAAATGAATAGACCATGGATTTTGAAGGTTCCTTTAGCCATTGGCATCCTCTTTTTCCTCATTCCCAAACACTCCATCCAGGCCCAGGAAGGCATGAGCGCCATGCAGAACTTTGTCAGCGGCAGGGCCCTGGAGAACCAGAACCGCCTGGGCGATTCCCTCCCCTACTACGCCGAAGCGGTACGGATTAGCCTGGATGAAATAAACAGAAATGTGGCTGACCCTGACACCTTTACTGCCCTGACCTGGGCCCTTAACCGGCAGCGGCGCTATGCGGAGGTCATTTACTGGGGTGAAGAGGGGCTTCGGCGCTTTCCCGGGGAATTCCGGGTCATCCAGACCATGGGTGAGGCCTATTTTTACCTTAACGAGCTGGATCGTTCCCTGCAGTTTATGCAGCGCTATACCAACCTGGTTCCCCAGGGGGGCCGGGTCTCGGTGGCCTATTTTTTCATGGGTGAAATTTACCGGTATCGGCGGCTTTTCCACCATGCCGACATGGCCTATACCACCGCCGTCCACCTGGAGCCCGCTAATGCCCTCTGGTGGTTCAGGCTTGGCTCAGTCCGGGAAGCCATGGGGGAATATTCCCAGGCCGCTGAGGCCTATGAACAGGCCCTGGGGCTAAGCCCTCAGTACAATGAAGCGGCCAACGGCCTCCTCCGTTCCCGAAACCAGCTTACCCTCTAGGGCCCTCCTCCTAAATATACCTTCCCGTAAAGATATGATATAATGGAAGAATATGATTTTATTGAAGGAGAGACCGCATGATTTACAAGCAATTTAAGGACAAAAAACTCAGTTATCTGGGCCTGGGGTGTATGCGCCTGCCCACCACAGCTCCCCGGGGACCCATAGATGAGCCCAAAGCCCGGGCCATCATAGAGTACGCCTACGAGAACGGGGTAAACTACTTTGATACTGCCTACCGCTACCTTTCTGGGCAATCGGAGCCTTTTTCCGCTTCGGTGCTTAAGCAATACCCCAGGGATACCTGGAACCTGGCAACCAAGATGCCCGGGCATCAGCTCGAGTATAAAGATGGCAAAATAAGCGTTACCGGCTACCTGACGGGAGAAACCTTACATTCCCTGGAACAGATCTTTGAGGACCAGCTAAAGCGCTGCCAGGTGGACTATTTTGACTTCTACCTCCTCCACAATGTAAGTGATCGGTCCTATGACCTCTATACCGATGCACAGCTGGGCTGCATAGAGTTTCTTTTGGCCCAAAAAAAGGCGGGACATATTAAGCATCTAGGGTTTTCTGCCCACTGCGGCGCCGAGACCATGGAAAAGTTCCTGTCCCATAGCAAGCAATTTTATGGAGATTGCTTTGAATTTGTACAGTTCCAGTTAAATTACATGGACTGGATCCTCTATGGGGCAGATAAGACCTATGATGTGGTAACCAAGCATGGCTTGGATATAATAGCTATGGAACCGGTCAGGGGCGGCAGGCTGGCCTCGTTGAATGACGAAGCCAATGCCCTCTTAAAGAAAGAAAGACCCAATGACAGCATAGCTTCCTGGGCCTTTAGGTTCCTCCAGACCCTGCCTAACATGACCGTTGCCCTCAGCGGCATGACCACCATGGAGCAGATTGTAGAAAACGTTGCGCTTTTTCAGAAAGAAGAGCCTGCGACAGAGAAGGAGAAGGAACTCCTTCGGAACATCATCGAAGGCACCCTGGATCTGGTCCCCTGCACCTCCTGCGAATACTGCATGGAAGTATGTCCCCAGGGCCTCAACATCCCCCGGCTGCTCTCTTTCTGTAACGATATACGCCTGGCTAACCCGCCCTTGGCTCGCATTGACAGCCTGGAGGACAAGGAGAAGCATTCGGCCTGTGTAGCTTGCGGCTTATGCAGCCCCCAATGTCCCCAGGGGATAGACATACCGGCCGCTATGAAGCGCTTCCAGGAGGATTACACCAAGGCAAAGGCCAAGGCGGGCGCCTAGCCCTACTTCATGTGGGCTAGACTGCGGCCGTACATGGCGGCCCGTTTTTGCAAGTCGCTGTCGTCCAGGACCCCGGTCTCGATGAACTTTAGGGTAGTCGGAAGATCGGGGATCCCTGCCCGGCCGCCGGTGACGGTGGACTTAATGGCCGAGACAGCACTGGAGATCCGGGCGCAGTCCTTACAGCCGTAGCCCAGGTTAAGGAGCATTAAGAAGGCCCCGTGGTAGACATCACCGCAGCCCAGGGTGCAGATGGTGTTCAAGCCGGTAAAAGCGGGGAGTTCAAAATAGCCGTCATCGTCGGAGTAGCCCACGCAGCCCTTGGCACCAAAGGTAAAGACCACCATCTCGGGGCCCTGGGAGCGGATCTTCCGGCAGTTCTCTTCAAAGTTCTTGTGCTCTTCCTTATCTTCGGGGAAAATCGCATTGTAGGCAAATTCGGAGCCCACAAAAACATCTACCAAGCTAATATGGGGATATGAGCGTCCGGCTGCAGAGTCTATAAACAATTTAGCCCCCGCCGCCTTGGCCATCTTGATATGTTCCAGGTTGCCTTCTATAAAATCGTTGGTGTATATCCACTTGCAATTCTCGAGGAGTTCCTGAACCGGGGGCATACGGCCAAAGTCCCGGATATTACCGCCATTCATCATTATGCTTCGGCCCTGGGTGGCCTTGTCGCTTAAGACGATGGCCACGCTGGTGGTGGCCCCCTCTAGCTGCTGTAAATAGGTGCTGTCTATGCCGTGATATTCGAAATCCCGCTTACAGAAAAGGCCGTAATCATCGCTTCCCACGTAGCCCTGGGCGGCGATCTTGCCTTTTTTTTCTTCCCCCCCAAGGCGGGCCGAAGCCACGAGACCCGTAGCCACGTTTCCTCCCCCCTGAAAGGTCATTACATGGGCCCGGGAGCCCCGGTTATGGGTGGGTAGATCGTCTACCGAAACAGCGCAATCTACGCAACAATCTGCTATACCGACTATGTCATACTTCTTCTCTGCCATTGTTCACCTTCCATTTTGTTGACATTATATCTAACCATCCTAAACCCAGAAGATCGCTTTGTCAACAAAATTGACAATATACAAACTTGACAATATTCGAGAGTAGGGTATAACTATTACATGAGTAAAACACTTAAAGTAGCGGTCCTCGTGGAGGAACATCCCTACAATATTATGGAATTCCAGCACATGCTGGACTCCTTTGCGGACTGTAAGTGCTATGTCCAGCCCCTGGACCTCTTTGCCCAGGACAGGGAAAACCGCCCTGCCTACGACACGGTATTATGGTACAACATACACTGGAATGCCCCGGATAAGGGGGCGGTAAAAAAATACCTGGAAGAAGAGATGGGCCATAGCCCCCAGGGCATAGTCCTTATCCACCATGCCCTTTTAAACTACCAGAACTGGGAGATCTGGGATAAAATCTGCGGATTTAAGGACCGGGGGGCCAACCGGGAGTTCAAATACCACCAGAATGAAGAGGTGAAGGTCCAGGTCTTACCGGTAGACCACCCCATAACTGGGGGTGTCAAGGATTTTTCCCTCATCGATGAGACCTATGAGATTGGGGAGCCCGAAGATCCGGAAAACACCCTCTTATTAAGCACCGATAACCCCAAAAGCATGAAGACCCTGGCCTGGACGCGGCAGTACAAACAGAGCCGGGTCTTCTGTTTTGCCTCGGGCCACGATGAAAGGGCTTATGGCGATGAAAATTTTCGGCTCCTGGTTCACCGGGGCCTAACATGGTCCGCGGGGAAGGATTAGGCCCCTTGAAGCTAATCTACATAGCCGAAGACGAGACCAACATCCGCCTGGGGATAAAGGCCTTCCTGGAAAACGCAGGGTTTATGGTGGAGGACTTTCAGACCGGCGATCTCCTCCTCGAAGCCTTTGAGAAAGCTCCGGCGGACCTGGTGCTACTGGATGTCATGATGCCCGGCTCCAATGGCTTCGTGGTTTGCAGGGAGCTGCGAAAAACCAGCCGGGTCCCCATCATCATGCTCACCGCCCGAGACAGCGACCTGGATTATGCCACGGGCCTGGACCTGGGGAGCGATGACTATCTAACCAAACCCTTTAGCCCCGTAGCCTTGGTGATGCGGATAAAAGCCATCTTTAGACGTATCGAATATGACAGGGAGACCTTTTCTGCCGCAGAATAAGACCCGAATCCGCACCAGAATAATGGCCTTTTTTTCTTTTCTCCTCTTCGCCGCTTTTTTAATCATTGGGATAATTTTTAACATCGCCGCCAGACAGTATATACAGGCCAATGCCATAGCCCAGCTTGATCGTTCCTATAACGCCATTCAGGATGCCATAGACATTGCAGAAGTTATCCTCTTGGATCTTCCCCGGGAAAGGGTAAACGACCGGGCCTTCTCTTTCGCCATGCGGAGGAATGAATTCAGGATAGAATCAAATATTTTTATCCTCAATTCTGATCTTGCTCCTGTGGCTAATCAATATATTTCAGAAACTTCGCAGGAAATATTAAATACCATCCAGCATGAACGCTTAAGCCTTGAGGGAATGCAAAACAGGATGATCCGCACCGAAGATGGGTCCTATTATGTATCTTCGTATCATCTTCCCAATCCAGGCATCGAAGAAACAGTTTATGGTATAATTTATGCTGATATAACAGGATTAAGTAACTTTGCCCAGACCGTAAACCGGTTCTTGATTCTGCTCGTCTGTGTAATGTTCGTCATTGCAGTTATTTCTTCTTTCTTTCTTTCGGAAGCAATCACCGGTCCCATAAAAAAACTTTCCGCCTTCGCAGCCAGCATAGGGCAGGGAAACTTCTCTGCACAGGATTACGGTTTTAAAGACAAGGAGTTTGACGATTTAAACAAAGCTCTGAATAGGTCGGCCAAGCAGCTTGAAATTTACGATGGGGAGCAAAAAACCTTCTTTCAAAATGTTTCCCATGAACTTAGAACCCCCCTGATGACAATTCAATGTTATGCCGAGGGTATCCAGGTAGGCCTCATGGATCCTAAAGAAGCCAGCGATACCATTTTAACAGAATCGATGCGGCTTAACGAAATGGTAAAGGATCTGCTCTATATCTCAAAATTGGACAACATCACCCCCGCATTCCCGGTTTCGTGCATAGATCTGATACCTGTCGTTAAAGAATGTGCCAGAAAGCAAGAAGCTTTAGCTGAGAAAAGTCAGCTGCAATTTACCTATTGCTTTGACCGCGAGCCGGTGTTATGCGATTGTGTGGAAGAACTCATCACGAGGGCATTGGAGAACCTCATTTCCAACGCCCTGCGTTATGCCTCCACTCAGATCAATATATCCTGCCAAAGGGCCGGGTCCTTGGCTATTATCTGTGTACAGGACGATGGTCCCGGGATTAGCGAAACACAATTACCACACATCTTTGAAAGATTCTACAAAGGACAGGGCGGAAAATACGGCATAGGATTATCCATTGTCAAAGCGATAATCGACCAGCATCTGGGGACAGTAAAGGCAGAAAATAATTCGACAGGAGGGGCCATATTCACGATCATGATTCCAAGCTGCAGCTAGATAATATTCTCGTCATCCATGAATGGGGAATGAACCTGCTCTTAAGCAAAATGCAAGTTATTTTTGATTCATTAAAACATTTCCAGCATTCAAACCCCATAGAAAAGATCAGCTCCCGGGTAAAGGCCCCGGAAAATATAGAAAAGAAGCTTCTAAACCTGGGATACGAAGCAAGCCCGGAAAATGCCAGAAAATACTTAACAGATATTGCGGGGATCCGGATCATATGTTCCTATGCAAAGGACATTTACCACCTGGCGGACTTAATCCGGTCTATTCCCGATATCCAGGTAACCATAGAAAAAGATTATATCAGCTCCCCCAAGCCAAGCGGATACCGCAGTTACCACATGATCATCGAGATACCGGTATACTATTCCAGTAAGACTGAGGTGGTGCCCGTAGAGGTGCAGCTGCGCACCGCGGCGATGGATTTTTGGGCATCCCTGGAACATAGGGTCCGCTACAAGTACCAGGAACATATCCCCAAGCACCTAAGCGACGAGCTGGTAATCTGTGCCGACAAGATAGCCGACCTGGATAAACGCATGTTCCTTATCCACGATATTATTTCCTTGATAAACCAAGACACTTAATGCTATTATCATATGATATTATCATCTGATCTTATCTTCATATAACTGTGAGGGGTCTATGGCAAACCAGGGATTTAAACTCAACGCCGCGGCGGGTTACTTTCAGAACCGGGGGGTCGACATCATGGCCTTCGACGATATCTACCCCGAGGGGCATCAGAGCGGGGTCAGCATCATCATGCATGGGAACCGCATCGCCACCAACGGCGACATTCGCTTCGAGCAGTGCCCGGGCCAGTGGCAGCCCGTCCCCTCCCAGGGCCAGCGGGACCTGGACGAAGGGGCCAACACCATCACCACGGCCCTTAGCTTCCCCGACACCAAGCGGCACCTGAGGGGCTTTAATCCCATGATCTACCCGGATTTTACCTTCAACTATAAAATCACCGTCAAAGGCGATGGCCCCAGGGTCCTCGTAAAGGTAGATCTGGATACACCGGTACCGGAGCGCTTCCTGGGAAAACTATGCTTTAACCTGGAACTTTTCCCCGGGGCCCTCTTTGGGAAGCCCTGGATTATGGAAGGGGTTAGCAAGGGATCCCGCCAGGGGATCTTTCCGGAGCAACCCAACGGCCCTACCCTTTCACTGGGGGCCAACTATCCTCATACGGGGGATTTCAAAGAGGCAGACGCTAGGGCCGATGGCAAGGTCCTTTCGGGGGACAACCAGGGCTACAACCCCATCATCGCCGACGACCTTATTGCCGAACCCTACTCGGTTGGGAAGCGCTTTATCCTCCAACCTGAAAACCCTTTGCGCTGCTTCAGCATAGAGAGCAAGGGAGCGGAGCTAAAACTCTACGACGGCCGGATGAACCACAACAACGGCTGGTTCGTTCTTTCCAGCGAAGTCCCCCCAGGGGCCACCGCCAATGCCATAGAGTGGGTGATCACCCCCAACGTGGTGGAGGACTGGGTCTACTCGCCGGTGGTGCAGTGCTCCCAGGTGGGCTACCACCCGAACCAGCCCAAGGCGGCCATCATAGAACTGGACAAGCGGGACTCGGCCCGGCATGAGTCCATGCTCTTAAAAATAACCGAAGGGGGCCAAAAGAAGGTCCACGCAGGGGTTGGAAAGGAGTGGGGATCCTTCCTCCGGTATAACTACCTCATCTTTGATTTTTCTTCGATTAAAGAAGAGGGCCTTTACAAGGTCCAATACGGCAGCTCCGAGTCGTCGATTTTCCGGATCGCCGAAGATGTCTACGACCGGGGAGTCTGGCAGCCCGTGTTGGAGTACTTTTTACCGGTCCAGATGTGCCACATGCGGGTGGCGGAGAAGTACCGGGTCTGGCACGGCCTTTGTCACATGGACGATGCCCGGATGGCCCCGGTGGATTTTAATCACATCGACGGCTATGCCCAGGGCCCTTCTACCCTATGCAAGTATAAACCCGGCGATGTGGTCCCCGGCTTGAACATCGGGGGCTGGCATGATGCGGGGGACTTTGACCTGCGGGTAGAGTCCCAGGCCGGGGAGTTTTATATCCTCGCCATGGCCTACGAGGCCTTTGGGGTAAACTACGATGCCACCAGCATCGATCAGGAAACCAGGGTGGTGGAGATCCATCAGCCTGATGGAAAAAACGATATTTTGCAGCAGGTGGAACACGGGGTCCTCTCGGTGGTGGGGGCCTACAAGGCCCTGGGCCGGCTGTACCGGGGGATCATCGAAAGGGACCTGCGGCAGTACGTGCACCTGGGGGACTCGGCGGTGATGACCGACGGGGTTCTAGGGAACGAGGATGACCGCTGGGTCTTTACCGAGGATAACCCGCCTCGGGAACTCAGCACCGCCGCTCACCTGGCCGCGGCGGCCCGGGTGCTAAAGGGCTTTAACGACGACCTGGCGGGGGACTCCCTTTCCGCGGCCCGGGAGATCTTCCAGGTCTCGGGGGACGAGGCCAAGTGGGCCAGCATGCCCGCCAACCCCCGGTTCCCCAATGCGGACCCCACGGGCCGGGTCCGGCAGGCGAAGATCCATGCAGCGGCGGAGCTCTTCCTTACCACGGGGGACAAGGAATACAAGGATTATCTTCTGGCCCACATCGAGTTTATCACCAAGGAAATAACCAACCTGGGCTGGTTCATAGGCCGGGCAGAGAAGGCCATGGGGGATGCAGGTTTTACCAAGGCTATTAAGGATGCCCTGCCGGCCCTGAAAAAATCCCTGGACGAGCAGAGTGCCGAAACCCCCTACGGGATCCCCTACAAGCCTCACATCTGGGGGGCCGGCTGGAACATACAGCGGCTGGGTTATCAGTATTATTACCTTCACAAAGCATACCCAGATGTCTTTGGGCCCGAACTTGTCTACGATGCTCTCAACTTTATTTTAGGCGCCCATCCGGGATCTAACACCATGTCCTTTGCCTCTGGGGTGGGCACCAAGTCCGCCACCGTAGGTTACGGCCTTAACCGGGCAGACTGGTCCTACATCCCCGGCGGGGTCGTCTCGGGAACCGCCCTCATAAGGCCGGACTTCCCGGAACTCCTCGTGTTCCCCTACCTCTGGCAGCAGGTGGAATACGTCATGGGCGGCGGCTCCAGCCACTACATGTTCCTGGTCCTGGCGGCCCAGCAGTTGCTTAAGGGAAAGTAAGAAGGACCCTAGTCCCAGGGGTTTAGCAGAGCAAGACCCTCGATGTCCTCGAAGTCCTTTGTGTTTCCGGTAATTAGGGTCATATTGTGCATTATAGCTGTAGCGGCTATGAGTGAATCCAAACCGGGCAGGGTCCTTTCGACCCTGGCCCGCATTCTTCCCCACCCAAAAGAGAGTTCGTTGTCCAAAGGGATTATTCGGTTTTTAAACCATTCTGGTACGGTTGAATAAAGATATAACGATAGATCGTGTTTCTTTTTGTTATCTGGAAGCCTTTCTATACCGTAGCTCATCTCTCCAAGGGTTATAACAGACAGATACAAATTTTCCAGGGGTATTCCTGCAATCATTGTTTTAACTTTTTCGCTGCCCTGGGGTTTATATAATTCAGATATAACATTTGTATCCAATAGATAGTTCATAAAAAAACGTCCCTCATGGGATCAGGTTTACGAGGGGGTAGATCCAATTCCACTCCATAAAATGGTGAATGTTGGATTAATTCGACCAATGATAGCCTGGGGGTGCTTAACTTTTGGTATTCATCGATAGAGATAATAACAGCGGCAGCTTTCCCGTGAACCGTGATAGTTTGAGGTTTTAGGGCCGAAGCTTTTATCACTTCACTAAACATGGCCTTTGCTTCCTGCAATTGCCAGGTATCCTTTTTTTTAACTCCAGTAGCCATGGCAAACCCTCTCTTCATACTATCTAGTCAGACTAGTTAGATTATAATAAGAGGTTTATACTTTTGTCAAACTCCCCTAGCCTTCTCGATATAATAATCCAGCAACTGAAAGAAGCGATCATGTATCTCTTCAAACTGAAAGCCCAGGGAGATGGCCAGGTCCAGGGAGGTGGAGAAGGCCAGCCGATCGTTGTAGGCCCCCGGTTCCCCCTGGTCCGATAGGAGGGCTTTCTTCCCGGTTTTTTCTTCCACATACGAGATGATGTCTCCCACGGAGTACTCCCCAGGGTTGGCCGCATTGATTGGACCCTTAAAATCAAGCAGAGCAAGATCGGCCAGAAAATGGCCCGCCGCATCGGAAAAGATATACCCTATCCTTTGATCGATGTTGTTAATGAACATGGGTTTTTCGTTTACCACATGATCCACATATAGAAAGAGCCGGTCTGTGTAGTCATCCTGGCCTATGACGTAGGGAAGCCGGGCAGCGGCACAGGGGATGTGACTGTATGTTTGAAACACCGCCCGCTCGGCGGCCCGCTTACGGTCTCCGTAGGGAAGGCTCTCCCGGTCGCACCAAACGAGATTCCCCGAAAGGGGGTCAAAATGGCTCTCCTTCATGCCCATCCGAAGATCCTCATCGTAGACCGCGATGGTGGATGTATAGACATACCGGGGCGGCTGGATGACATCCAGGACCAGTTTTATATCATTGGAACAGTAGACCAGATTATCGATGACTATGTCGAAGTCCCCGTCCCTGCCAGATAAAGCTTTCTTCATACTCAGGGGATCTATCCTGTCTAAGGTTATATGGCTCGTCTGGCCATCAAAGGGATCCGGTGCCTCTCCCCTGGTTGCAATGGTTATGTGGTGACCCAGGGATAACAGCCTTTTTACCATGTGGATGCCGAAAAAACCCGTACCGCCCAGGACTAGAATTCGTTTTAATTCACTCATAATAACCAGTATATAATAAATCTACGATCTGCTACAGAGCAAAAAGATTTACCAAAAGTTTACCATTTTTCCATTGCCCCATAGTAATAGCTCATGTATCATAGCACCATGACCATAAAACGGCGGCTCTTTTTTTCCAACATCAGGATGATCTTTGTAACCGGGGCTACATTTTCCCTCTCTACTTACCTGGTGCGGATGATTTACGGGGGATCCCTTAGCGGACCTGGGGGTTTCCAGGAGCTAAACCATATGGATCTGCGGGTCACCATTCCCCTCTTAATCCTGGTAATTTTTACCATCATTTTTGCTGGGGTTAATAGTTTCTTAACCCATCGCATGACCCGCCGAATCATACAGCCCCTGGAACCCCTGGGAGAAGGGGTCTCGCAGATCCACGCCAACAACCTCTCTTACCGGATTAATTACTCCAGTAATGATGAGTTCAGGCCCATCTGCGATGCCTTTAACGAAATGGCAGAAAAACTGGAAGCCACCAGCGAACAAAAAGAGCGGGACGAAAAAAACCGCCGGGAATTGATCGCCGGGATCTCCCATGATTTAAGAACTCCCCTTACGTCGATCAAGGGCTACCTGGAGGGCCTCGAGACCGGGGTGGCTTCTACGGCAGAAATGCGGAGGGAGTATTTTTACACCGTTAAAAAGAAAACCTCCGAAATGGAACGGATCATCGAGCAGTTATTTTTATTCTCTAAACTGGACATGGACGAGTTCCCCCTGCACCTAAAGGAGCTTCCTTTAAATAGAATTATTTCCGACATGATCGAAGAACTGAGCCCGGAATATAGCAAGAAGGGCCTTGCTATTCTTTACGACGACCCAAAAGAAGAAATTCCCGTAAAAATAGATGTGATCATGTTTAGGAATGTCTTGGTAAATATAATTGAAAACTCGGCGAAGTACAAAACCAGGCCCCAGGGCACGGTGGAGCTTACTCTGGAAGTAATAAATGGCTTCGTTTCTATCAATGTAAAGGACGATGGCCCGGGGGTAGAAAAAGAAAACCTATCTAAACTATTTGATGTTTTTTATAGGGCCGACCCTTCAAGAAGTCTTACGGGGTCGGGCCTGGGCCTGGCAATTTGCGCCAAAATTATCACCACCATGGGAGGGACCATCCATGGAGAACTGCCTGAATCCGGCGGGCTTTCCATAATTATCAACCTGCCGCTAGTGGAAAAGGAAGCATAAATGCCCCATACCATTCTTATAATAGAAGATGATAAAGATATTGCGGCCATAGAAAGGGACTTTCTTGAAATTAACGGCTTTAAAGTTGAGGTGGAGCATAACGGGACGGAAGGGCAAAAACGAGCCATGGCCGAACAGTTTTCTCTTATCATTTTGGATCTTATGCTGCCCGGAAAAGATGGCATGCTAATCTGCCGGGAGATCCGCGATAAGGTCGATATTCCCATCCTTATGGTGACAGCTCAGACCGAGGACCAGGATAAGATCCGCGGCCTGGGCTTTGGGGCCGATGATTACATCGTAAAACCCTTTTCTCCCACCGAGCTGGTGGCAAGGGTAAAATCCCACATAGCCCGCTACGAGCGGCTTACCCAAAACAGAAACAGCTCCATCACCCAAAATGAAATAGATCTGGGCTGGCTCCGAATTAATCAAGACACCCACCGGGTCCTCCGAGACGATGACGAAGTTACCCTTACTCAAAAGGAATATTTGCTCCTCCTCTTTCTTGCCTCTAACCCCGATTTGGTTTTTAGCAAGGAACAGATCTACGATAAAATCTGGGGCGAAGACATGTACGGGGATTTAAAAACCGTGGCGGTACACATTAATCGCTTACGAGAAAAGATCGAAAGGGAACCCTCCAAACCGGTGCACCTGCAGACGGTCTGGGGTGCGGGTTACCGTTTTCTTCCCTAGTTATATCAACCCTTTGCACTGCGCAGCCACAGGTAGGGCACCCTAATGGCGGTGTTGCGCCTTACTTCGTCTATGGGTGAATATTTTTCCAGCCTCGAATATAGTTCCAGCCACTTTTTATCCCCATAGGCGATATAAGCAAAAAGCATAAACGACATGCCCATGGGCCAGTCATGGTGATAGGCGATATCGGTTTTATGGGGCCAGGAGGAAGGATCTTCCAGGAAGGGATAAAGATAATCGAATCCTTTTTTTAAGCTCCTTCCATCGTCCAAGATAAACTCCCACAAATTGTCCTGGGGCGTAGAAAGTAAAAACGCCAGGGTAGCAAAATTATCCAGCACAAAAATACTGTAGCCATAGGGCTTGGTCCGGGCTATCTCCAGGGGGAAAGATCCATCCACTGCCATCTGGTTGGGAAGCATGATCTCCTTAAAGCGTTTTACACAGAGGGACCGGATCGCCTCGTTCCCCGTAAAACGGGCATAGACCCCCGCTTGAACAGCCCAGCAGACCGAGTGGTTATTGGGAACATTCATCTCGTTAATACCATACTGATGGGTGGAGATCCACTCCAGGTAATCAGAAAACCAGTCCCTTAAGCCCTTATGGGTTACAGCATCCATCTGGCCATGTTCAAAAAGCAGATCCGCCGCAACGGGGACATCGATAAGATGCAGGGTGTCGATGATCCCTATGCCCCGGCCCGTACATTCACCCAGTATGGCCTGGCCATACAGTAAGCTAGGGTTCATTTTTGTTGCATCGTCCAGAAAAAATTCCCTAAGCCAGCGGACTGCGGCTTTGGCATAAGCTTCTTCTTTCGTCAAAAAATAAGCCGCCGTCAAATTGGCGACGCTGGACCGCATGGTCCGCAGGGCAATGCGGTGATCAAAAAAAGCTCCCGGAAAGGATTCACCGTCCCGGTTTACATAGGGAAGGCCGTCGGGGGTATCGGGGTTGGGCCAGGAATAATCAGCCTGGGAGAAATAATCGTGGGGACCCCCGGCACTATGGGGGGAACTGCTATCGGTGATATGGGTGGGCTCCATGTTCAAGAAAGCATCAGCCCGTTCGATAATGGCATTCCTCTCCTGTTCTTCGCAGGCAAGAGCTTCCTGTATATTAGGGGTAAAAAATTTCATATAATCTCCTATACACTTGTTTTTAACCTTCTTTCCCTTTCGTAGCGTTCCAGAGCTAGTTCGATCAGTTTATCAATTAAATCGGTATAAGAGAGCCCCGATGCTTCCCACAATTTGGGGTACATGGAAATACGGGTAAAGCCGGGCATGGTGTTAATCTCGTTTACATAAATCGTGCCGTCTTCTTTCAAGAAAAAATCTACCCGCCCCAGGCCCTCACAACAGAGGGTTGTAAAAACCTTAATGGCCAGATCTTGAATTCGTTTTACCGTTTCCCCATCCAGATCCGCAGGAATGATCAGTTCGGCCCCATTTTCGTCCAGGTACTTGGCATCGTAGGAATAAAAATCGTGGGTAGGTTTTACCTCCCCAGGTATAGAAGCTTGGGGTTCATCTGAACCCAGGACCGAACATTCAATCTCCCTTCCGTTAATGCACTCTTCGATCAATATCTTGGTGTCGTATAAAAAAGCAGAGCCTAGGGCTTTCTGGTACTCTTCTTCGCTTCTAACCTTATACACCCCCACAGAAGATCCCATGTTGGCGGGCTTAATAAAAAGCGGGCTCCCCAGTTCGCGGCACAGATCCCCATAGGAGGGAGCTTTTTCTCCCACCTTTAGGGAACGGAACTTGCCTATGGGAAGCCCCGCATCCCGTAAAAGACGCTTCATCACATCCTTGTCCATGCCCACCGCCGATGACAGTACTCCGGTTCCCACAAAGGGAATGTCCGCCAGCTTTAAGAGGCCCTGGACCGTGCCGTCTTCGCCCAGGGGGCCGTGGAGGATGGGAAAGACCACATCCACCGCCAGGCTCCTCATGGGGCGGGAAAGATTAGAGAGGGCCCCCTCACTCTGGGGGATGAGGGCCACCGCATCACTAGAAGGGTTAAGGCTGATCAACCGGGGATCATTGGCGTGTAACAAGAATTGCGATTCCTCGTTTAAGAGCCAGCGACCCGACTTATCTATTCCTATAAGGACCGGTTCATATTTATCCCGGTTTATGGCCTCGCAAACATTTTTTGCCGATTGGAGGGACACTTCGTGCTCCGCCGATTTTCCCCCAAAAAGGATACCTATCTTTCGTTTTGTACTCAATTGATCCTCCCCGTCAGAGTCTATCCAAGGGGGAGGAAAAAAACTAGGTTCCCATGGGCGGCTTTCCTCCTTGCCGGAACATGGCGGAACCCCTACACTATTTATATGGAAGAGAAAGCTTTTTCTGCCCTGATCTCAGGGAGGGTCCAAGGGGTTGGTTTCCGGCACTCAGCGCAAAACCAGGCCCGGCGCCTTCGGCTTAGGGGCTGGGTACGGAACAATGCCTATGGGGAAGTGGAAGTCTGGGCCGAGGGTTCCCAGGAGAATCTAAGCCGCTTCCTCACCTGGCTCCGCCAGGGTCCCGATTACTCCCAGGTAGAAGAGGTCAGGAAAACCGATCAGGTCCCCCAGGGCTACGGAGGTTTTGACATAAGGGCTTAGGCTTGTCTTTAGAATCTATAAACTGATATCATAGGCTATGAATCTTGACGACCAATTACTGCGCCGCCTGGAGGACCTATCCTGCCTTAACCTGGAAGCTGAAGAGAGGAAGCGGATCCACCAAGAACTGCCGGAAGCAATCACTATGTTATCTATTATCGAAGGAGCCCCCACAGAGGGCCTTGATGAATGCCACAACCCCCTGGATAGGGTTAACATGTTCCGACAGGATGAAGCTTTTCCATCCTACGACCGGGCCCTGATTTTATCTAACGCCCCCCACAAGAACAATGAAGCTATCATTGCTCCCAAAACTGTAGAATAGGGGGAGCTATGATGAAACCCAGAGGACTAGACCTGTCCGCTGCCATGGCAGCAAAAAAACTTGGGGTCCAGGAACTGCTAGAATCATCCCTGACCGCCATCGATACGACCTCTTCCCAGGGAGTTTTTACGGGGGTCTTAAAAGAGAGGGCCCTCCAAAAAGCTGAAGAGATCCAGGGACGGATCAACCGGGGAGAAGCTCTATCTCCCCTGGCAGGTCTGCCGGTGGCCATACAGGATAATATATTCGTGGCCGGAGTAGAGGCCGCCTGTGCCTCTGCGATCTTGAAGGGTCATACCCCCATCTTTAGTGCCACGGCGGTTGAAAGGCTGGAAGCGGCGGGCCTCATTGTAGCTGCCACTTACAACATGAAAGAATTCGGTATGGGCAGCTCTCCTTCTGCCCCTCAAGCCCTCCCGGATCCGGCAGCCCAGGCGGCGGCTATCTTTCCCCTGGTGCTCGGTTCCGATACGGGGGGTGAAATCCGCCGCAGCTGCGGAGCCCAGGGACTGACAGGAATTAAGCCCAGTTACGGGCTGGTCTCAAGGCATGGCTTAGGAGCCTATGGCTCATCCCTTGATCAAATTGGCCCCATGGGAAGAAACATCGACGATACTGCTGCCCTCTTGTCAATTATTTCTGGCATGGACGGCAAAGATGATACCTGTATTCAAGAGAAACCCTTAGGTTATAGATCAAACCAGGCGGTTACCCTGGAGAACCTAAGAATAGGGCTGCCCCGGAATTACATTGATAAATTAAAAGATCAAGAGACCGGCTCATTCATTTTTGGAGCTGCCAGAGAACTGGAAAGGGCGGGGGCGAAAATCGGTGAATGTGATCTCCCCCTAAGCGAATTTGTCATCGCTGCCCATACCATCATCACCGCCGCCGAAGGTTCCACCAACCTTTCCCGCTTCGACGGGCTTAAGTACGGCCCCGGCCGAGCCGGTTCAGAAACCCTCATGGACCTATACCGCCTCTCTAGAAGCGAGGGTTTCGGCTACGAGGTCAAAAAGAAGATCCTCCTGGGCAGTTTCCTCCTTCTATCAGAAAATTACGATAGGTATTACCGAAAGGCCTTAAAGGTCCGGAGCCTCATTATCCAGACCTATGCCCGGCTCTTTGAAAACTTCGACCTCATCATGAGCCCCGTAGGTGAGGTCTACGATATTCCAGCCAACCTGGCGGGACTCCCTTCAGCGGTGCTTCCCTGCGGAAGTACTCAAAGGGGTCAGCATTATAGTTTCCAGTTCATAGGAAGGGCCTTCTCGGAGGATCTCATCATCCAGGCCGCTCAGGTCTACCAGAATCGGACTAAGCATCACTGGACTGGGCCGGAAGCAGCCAGTTCGGAGGAGAAGAAAGGATGAAATGGGAAACCGTTATAGGTTTGGAAGTACATGCCGAACTGGCAACAAAATCCAAGATCTTCTGCAGTTGTTCTACCGCCTATGGGGCGGAACCCAACACCCAGGTCTGTCCTATCTGTGCGGGTATGCCTGGAACCCTGCC
Source organism: Treponema sp. (assembly GCA_009777335.1). GTDB lineage: Bacteria > Spirochaetota > Spirochaetia > Treponematales > Breznakiellaceae > WRKT01. Next base: position 164,739 of record WRMC01000001.1, read on the forward strand.
CCGGATGAATCGTCAGGTGGTAGATTACGCCCTCCGCCTGGGTCTGGCCCTTAAGTGCGAGATCTCCAGAATAAACAGATTTGACCGGAAGAGTTACTTCTATCCTGATCTTCCCAAGGCCTACCAGGTGTCCCAGTTTCATATGCCCATCTGCAGGGGGGGGCAGCTCGAAATAGAAACGGAGGGAGGGAAAAAGATCATCCGGATCCGGCAGATCCACATGGAAGAGGATGCGGGGAAGCTCATCCACGGCCCCAATGAAACCTATATGGATTATAACCGGGGGGGGGTGCCCCTCTTAGAGATAGTGTCAGAACCGGATTTTCGCAATGCCGCGGAAGCTCTCGCCTATCTCGAAAAGCTCCGGGAGATCCTCATGTACCTGGAAATTAGCGACTGTAAAATGCAGGAAGGCTCTTTCAGGGCAGACGTAAACATTTCCATCCGGCCCCCGGGGGCAGAACTTGGGGTGCGGATAGAGATGAAGAACCTTAACTCCTTCAGAGCCATAGGGCGGGCCATAGAATACGAAGAGGAGCGCCAGATAGCCGCCCTGGAGGATGGGGCCAAGCTTGTGCAGGAAACCCGCCGCTGGGATGACGAACGGGGCCTGTCCTACGCCATGCGGAACAAAGAGAATGCACAGGATTACCGCTACTTCCCTGATCCAGACCTCCTGCCCATTCACATCGATGATGCATGGCTCAATTCCATTAAAGAAACCCTGCCCGAGCTGGCTGAGGCAAAACGGCTCCGGTATGTGCAGGATTATATGATAAGCGAAACCCAGGCCCAGATTCTAACGAGCCATAGGAACATATCAAAGCTCTTTGAAGAGCTGGCCACCAGGATACGAAAGGGCCCCTTTGAAAAGCATGTCTCATCTACCCTGGAAGCAGCTAACCTAATATGCGGTGAAATAATGCGGCTCATGAACAACACCAACACCCTGCCGGAAGATCTAAACCTGGATCCGGATAAGATCCTCAGCCTCATCGATCTTGTCATGGGGGGAAAGATAAACCGCAATGCCTACAGGGAAACCGTAGAGGCTATTTTTCTTCACGATGCGGACCCCAACACCCACATAGCCGAAAAGGGCCTCAGCATGGTGGACGATGATGCTGCCCTGACGGCCGCAGTAAAAGCGGTGCTGGAAGAAAACCAGGATTCGGCCGAAGATTACCGCCAGGGAAAAGAAAAGGTCTTTGGTTTTCTAATGGGCCAGGTGATGCGCAAACTGGGAGGAAAGGGAAACCCCGAAAAAGTTCAAGAGATTCTAAAGGAGCAGCTAACATGAACCAGTACCGGACACATACCAACGGAGAACTAAGAGAAAGCCATGTAGGAACCAAGGTCCGGTTATCAGGTTGGATCGATGCCATTAGGGATCACGGGGGAGTGACCTTTCTGGATCTCCGGGATCAATACGGCATCACCCAAATTGTGCTGCACCAGGGTATAGAGGCCCCTAAAGAAAGCGTAATTACCGTAACCGGAGAAGTAAAAAAACGGGACCAGGAAACGATAAACCCCAGGCTCCTTACCGGCACCGTAGAGGTCCACGCTGCTGAGTTAATTTGCCAGAGTAAAACCCTTAGACTGCTGCCCTTTGAGATCTCCGAATCGAGGAACACCCGCGAAGAAGTCCGCTTCCGCCACCGCTTTTTGGATCTTAGAAACCCCGAGGTAAAGGACAAGATCATCCTTAGATCCCAGGTAATTAGCTTTATCCGAAAAAAAATGGAAGACCTGGGCTTTATCGAAATTCAAACTCCCATACTTACTTCCTCATCCCCCGAGGGGGCCCGGGATTACCTGGTCCCCAGCCGAAAGCATCCGGGGAAATTTTATGCCCTCCCCCAGGCTCCGCAGATCTTTAAGCAACTCCTCATGGTTGGGGGCTTTGACCGGTACTTTCAGATTGCCCCCTGTTTTAGGGACGAAGATGCCCGGGCTGACCGGACCCCCGGCGAGTTCTATCAACTGGACTTCGAAATGGCCTTTGCAGAAGAAGAGGATGTGTATACCATAGCCGAGGATGTTCTAAGCAGCACCTTCGCGGCCTATAGCAAAAAACCCATGAGCCCTGCCCCCTTCAGGCGCATCCCCTATGAAGAAGCCATGCTGCGCTACGGCACCGACAAACCCGATCTAAGGAACCCCCTCATCATAGAAGACCTAAGCGGGTTCTTTACCGATGTAGACTTTGCCCCCTTTAAGGGCATCCCTGTCCGGGGCATCAAGGTCCCCGGAGCTGCTCTCCAGAGCCGTTCATTTTTCGATCGTATGTTGGCCTACGCCACAGAGATAGGCATGAAGGGCCTGGGGTATATCTCGGTAGGAGGTGAAGGGGACAGCCAGGGGAAGGGCAGCCTTAAGGGCCCCATCGTCAAGTTTCTTTCCGAGGAAAAACAAGAGGCCCTTAGACAGGATCTGGATCTTAAAGAAAACGACACCCTCTTTTTTATCGCCGATTCACCGCGGCTCGTAGATAATCTGGCGGGCCTCATCCGTACCGCCCTGGCTAAGCAGTTAAGCCTGATAGACCAGGATAGGTTTGAATTTTGCTTTATTGTTGACTACCCCATGTTCGGAAAGAACGAGGAGACCGGCCAGATAGAGTTTACCCACAATCCCTTCTCCATGCCCCAGGGGGGCCTAAAGGCCCTGGAAGAGAAGGACCCCCTGGACATCCGGGCCCACCAGTATGACATAGTCTGTAACGGATATGAGCTTTCATCCGGAGCGGTTCGAAACCATATCCCCGAGGTGATGCTTAAGGCCTTTGAAATTGCAGGGTACACCCAGGATGATATAGAAAAGCGCTTCTCTGCCCTCTACAACGCCTTTCATTACGGAACCCCGCCCCATGCAGGAATGGCCCCGGGCATAGACCGGATTGTCATGCTCCTGGCCGAAGAAGAAAACCTAAGGGAAATTATCGCCTTCCCCATGAACTCCAATGCCCAGGATCTTTTAATGCAGGCCCCCGGTGAAGTGAGCGAGCAGCAGCTCCGGGAAGCCCATATTCGTCTTCGGAGCAGCCCGCGCTAGGCCGGGAACAGGAGCCTAAAGACCGAACCTTCGCCCACATGGCTCTCTACTTCGGCTCTGCCCTGGTGAAGCAGGGCAATATGCCGGACTATAGAAAGGCCCAAACCGGTCCCGGCGGTATCTCCCGTATCTTTTTCCTTCCTTCGGGAGGGATCTACCCGGTAGAACCGTTCAAAAATTCTGTCCAGGTGTTCTGCACTAATGCCTATTCCCTTGTCACTGACTTCTATCATTACCTTTTCTTCTTCGCGAAGGGCCTTTATTTTTATTTTTGTCCCCGGGTTGGAATAACGGATGCCATTATCAAGCAGGTTAACCAGGGCCTGGACAAACAAGGTATCGTAGAGCTTTAAGCTAATATCAGAAGGGCAGGAAGCTGAAATTGAAATGTCCTTCTTTTTAGCTGCCCCATCTACCATTTGAACTGCCTCTTCTATGAGGGGTAATAGATCGTGCACTTCCATGGGAGGCCGGGGCTGGCTCTCATCTTCGAGACTCACCAGGGTTAGTAAATCTCCGGTTAGATCTTCCATAGCTTTGGCATTTTTCTTGATGATCCCCGTAAAGTAACGGATCTGCTCAGAATTATCCAGAGATGAATCGAGGATATTCTCTGCAAAGCCCTGAATAATCTGAATGGGGGTCCGCAGCTCGTGGCTTACGTTAGCCGCAAAATCTTTTCTGATTTGTTCCAGCTTTACCAGGCGGCTAATATCGCCTATCACCATTATTACTCCCTCATCCAGGGGGGCGGAATATACATGGAGGTGCTGGGCATTGCCGGAGGCATAGCGCCTAATGGTACACTCATGCACCTGCCCGGTGCCTAGGACCTGCTGGGCCGCTTCTTCCAGCTCCAGGGACCGGCTAAACTCCAGGAGCGGCTTCCCCCTAACACTTTTATCGTACTCGCAGTCAAATATTGTACAAAACCGGGGATTAGTATGAATGATGTTTAAGCGGGAATCCAGGGTGATGAGCCCGTCAAACATGTTATTTAAGATGGCTTCCCTATGGAGGCTCTCCGCCGAGGCCTCATCAGCTTTATGCTTTAGTTCCTGGGTTCTTTCCTGTAAATCAGAATCCAGTTTCGCTTCCACAGAACGGGACAAGCTTCTGGAAAAATAAAAAATCCCCCAACAGGCAGATAGAATAATGACCAGGCCCCCGATTAAAAACAGCAAGGTAGAACTAAGGAGGCGTGAATAGAACCCAGAAACTTCCCGGGAAATACGAAGAACCCCTGCAACGCCCCCTATTGAATCCCGGATGAGCACCGCCGAGTATAGGTAATACTGGCCCATGGTAGGAGACTCTCTCCGGGAAGAACCGTAGCCTTGCCTCATGGCGATCTGCAGCTCCGTTCTGTCCAGGTGGTTTTCCATGAGGGCCGCATCCATATCGGTATCAAAAATAACCCGGCCGTTGGAATTAATTAAGGTTATGCGATGATAGGCCGGAGCTGTTTCAATTAAACCGGCAGCCCATTCCCTGGCAATACCAGTGTCCCTAAATACATCGGGAGGGGTAAAGTGGGCCAGGGTTCTGGCGGAATCTTCCAGGTTTGATATATTAATCTGGGTATACTGGTTATTGGCAAAACGCAGAACCCCCAGGGTAAAATATATGGACACCAGCAGGACCGCAGAAGAAACAAAAAGCAGGTTCTTTGTAAAAATACTTTTCATGGATTCCTCGGTTCATTTTTATCAGATCGGAAGCGGTACCCTACCCCGCGGACCGTTTCAATCAAATCCGCAGAGGCTCCCAGCTTTTTTCTTAGTCCCATAATCTGCACATCCACCGAACGATCGGTCACGGGGTAATCATCCCCCCGAATGGCCGAAATGAGCTTTTGACGGGAAAAAACGATCTCCGGGTGGCTCATAAAATGGGCCAGGATGGCAAATTCGGTGGCATAAAGATCCAGGGGAGCCCCGGCCAGAAAGGCAGTATGTTTTTCCGTATCAATAGAAAGATCCCCCGCCTGAATAATGGCGGTATCCCTGGACTGGGCAGATTCTTTCCGGCGCAGGGCTGAGCGGACCCTGGCGGCCAGGACCCGGGGGCTGTAGGGTTTTACCACATAATCATCGGCCCCCAGTTCAAGGCCCGTGACGATATCTGCATCTTCTCCCCGGGCAGTACACATGATAAGGGGGATATCCTTAAAGGCAGGGTCCTGGCGAATTTTTTTAAGGACCTTAAACCCATCCATGCCCGGGAGCATTATATCCAGGATGATGCAGTCCGCTCCTTCCTTACCCAGGAGATCGAAACCCTCTTCGCCGCTGAGGGCAGAGTAGAGCCTCCAACCCTCCTGGGAAAAGGCATAGGTCAGCATTTCAAATATTTCCGGGTCATCTTCGATTACAATGATTCGTTCACCGCTCAATTGTTTAACCCTTCATGACTGCCTTCGACCATAAAGATAATCCCTTCGCATATATTGGTGATATGATCTCCCATTCGTTCCATATAACCCGAAAGTTTTAAGAGCCTGGCGGCAGCTTTTACCAGCTCCGGGTTTTTCTTCATGAGTTTTAAGAGTTCTTCGGTAAGGGCCTTGTGTTCCTGATCTATGGCATCATCCATCCCAGCTGCCTTCCGGGCGGCTTCGGGAGAGAGGGTCTGGTAAGCGGAGATCGCCTCTTTGAGCATGTCCTTGCCAATTTCTACCATCCGCTCTATCCGGCCCAGGGATCGGAAGGGGGGCTTACGGGCCAGTTTTACCGCCGCCTTAACCAGATGTATTCCATAATCGCCTATCCGCTCCAGGCTGGAACAAATTTTAAAGACCGTCAGCAATTCCCTTAAGTCCCTGGCCACCGGCTGCTGGGTAGCTATAAGCACCAGAGCCATGTCTTCGATCTTTATCTGCATGGCATCAACGATTTTACCGCTGGCCTTAACTTCCTTTGCCAAAGCGGCATCACCGGCGCCCCGCAAAATAGCCAGAGCTCTGCCCAGGTCTTCTTCAACCCTGGCAGCCATGAGTGAAAGCTCCCGGCGGATTTTGTTTAATTCATCCTGTAAAGGTCCACGGATCTGCATGTTTCCCCCTTAACCAAAACGGCCGGAAATATAATCTTCGGTGCGCTTATCCCGAGGCTGGGTAAAAACCCTGGAAGTAGCTTCGTATTCTATTAAATCACCCAAGAGGAAGAAGGCGCAACGGTCGCTAATCCGGGCCGCCTGGTTCATGGAGTGGGTGACGATGACTATGCTGTAATCTTCTTTTAATTCCACGATAAGTTCTTCTATTCTGCCCGTGGCTATGGGGTCCAGGGCACTGGTAGGTTCATCCATGAGGATGATCTCCGGAGACATGGCGATACTCCGGGCTATGCAGAGCCTCTGCTGCTGCCCCCCCGATAAGCTCTGGGCGGATTTTTTTAACCGGTCTTTCACTTCGTCCCACAGGGCAGCTTTGATAAGGGATTGCTCCACCAGCTCTGAAAGCTTTTTTTTGTCCTTCATCCCCTGCATGCGCCTGCCGTAGGCCACATTATCAAAGACACTCATGTTGAAGGGATTGGGCTTCTGAAACACCATCCCCACCCGGGTGCGTAGCTCACTCACATCTATGGCGCCGTAAATATCTTCCCCGTCCAGAAGAACTTCGCCGGTGATCCGGCAAGTAGGAATTAAATCGTTCATTCGGTTTAGGACCCGAATAAAGGTAGACTTCCCGCAGCCCGAGGGGCCAATCAGGGCCACCGCTTCGTTGGTGTTTAGATCAAAGTAAATATTTTTAAGGGCCTGAAAATCTGCGTAAAAAAGATCCAGGTCCTTAACCAGTACCTTTTGCTTTAACTCCGGGGGCTTCTGCTCCAGGGGTGTTTCTTGGTAATCCATCAGTCTATGTTCTCCCCGGTAAAGCCAAAACTCATACCTATAAGTTTTACCGCCGTATTTATAATGAGGATAAGAATAATCAAGACCGCCGCGGCGGTAAAGGCCAGGGCGAAGTCATCAGGGTTAATTGCTTCTTTGGTTAAATAATAGAGATGAATCGTCAGGGTCCGGCCGGGTTCAAAAATAGACCGGGGCAGATGCCGGGCTATCCCCACTGTTAAGAGGACCGGAGCAGATTCACCAACTACCCGGCCGGTGGCAAGGATGGCTGCGGTAAGGATCCCCGGCAGGGCCGGCGGAAGGACCGCATGGCGTATGGTTTGGAACTTGGTAGCCCCCAAAGAAAGGGAACCTTCCCTAAAGGAAAGGGGTACTGTTTTTAAAGCTTCTTCGGTGGTTCGAATAATGACCGGCAGGATCATGATACTTAAGGTAAGCCCGCCAGCAATAATGGACTGACCAAAACCAAAGATGCGGACAAAGAGCAGGAGACCAAAAAGACCGTATACTATGGAAGGAATCCCTGCCAGGGTATCGATGGCCAGGCGGATGAACCGGCTCTGGGCCGACTTTCGGGCATATTCATTTAAGTATATGGCGGTCATTATTCCCACCGGCAGGGCCAGAAAGAGGGAGACCACCACCGTCATGGTAGTGGCAAGGATCATGGGAAGAAAACTCTCGGTCCCCGAACCAAAGACGGTGGCGATGGTCAGCTTCCCCGCCGATTGAAAAAGGATATACACCACGATGCCCAAAAGGGAGAGTCCCACCATAAGGGAAGCGGCCACCATGAGGCCGTAGAGCATGCCGTCCTTAACTTTTCTTTTTTTTCTAATTTGAGATGCCGATGCAGGAATCTGCTTACTCATCTTCTTCCCCTCCCCGGCGGCGCAGGACCAGAACTACACTGTTCAATATAAACACCATGATCAAGAGCACCGCCCCCACCGAAAAGAGCATCCCCGCATGCCTTTCTGCCGCATAGCCCATTTCCAGGGCGATGGTAGCCGTAAGGGTCCTTACACTCTGGAGGAGGCCGGTAATCATCTGGGGGGAATTTCCCGCCACCAGGATCACCGCCATGGTTTCGCCCACGGCCCGGGAAAACCCCAGGATGATGGCCGCAAAGACCCCGCTCTTGGCATGGGGCAGGACCACAAAAAATGCGGTCTGCATCTTGCTGGCCCCCACTGCTAAAGAAGCCTCCCTGCGGGACCGGGGCACCGCCTTTAGGCACTTCTCCGAAACCACGATAATCGTGGGGAGGATCATCACCGATAAGACTAAAACCGCCGCCAGGAGGCTGCTCCCCGAGGGGATCCCAAAGACATCCTTAATAAAAGGAACTATCACCATGAGGCCGAAAAATCCATACACCACCGAGGGGATCCCCGCCAACAGTTCCACGCTGCCCCGGAATATGCTGGCCACTTTTTGGGGCATAAACTCGGACATGAAAAGGGCGCAAAGGATAGCTATGGGAACCCCATTTAAGAGAGCCCCCAGACAGACAAAGAGACTCCCCAGAATCATGGGCAGGATGCCATACACCTTGGCATCCGTAGGAAGCCAGGCCCGGCCGCTCAGAAAAGCAAAGACATTGTAGGGAGGCTCGGGCAGGATGATATGAATCCGCTGGTTGAGGCCCGCCAGGGCGCCGGGGAAACTGAGTGAGTAGGTGTAGGCATCCGGTTCGCTTAATGTGGCATCGGCCCCTGCATCAAGGGGAAGCAGAAGGGTGGTCTGGTAATTCCTGCCCGGTGAAAGGCTGAACGAAAAGGATCTTTCTTCACCCCGGTTGGTAAATCGTATATCCACATTCCTGGTATCCCAGGGCAGTTCGATAAATTCATGCTGGTTCTCGTAGATGACACCGTTTACCCAGATGGGATCGATCCGTTCTACTACAATACGCAGAGTCCTGGCGGTAGGAAACATAAAAGGTTCCACCCCCTGGACAAAGATAAAAACAACAATAGCTCCCAGGGCAGCTGCTCCTGTGAAGGAGAAGACCCTGAAGAGCCATGAAAAGATGTTGTCAGTAATTCGCCGGGAGACTAGCACTTTCTTTTAGTTTACCCTAACCCAGCTCCGTCCTACAATCGCTTGTCCCTGGGGACCAAGGGTCCAGTCCAGGAAGGCCCTGGTGGCAGGACTGGGGGTCACGCCCCGGCGGATGATAAGAATGAAGGGCCTGGCGATGGCATAGGAGCCGCTTACCAGATTGGCTTCCGTAGGAGCCGCACCGTCAATGTTCAGGGTCTTAACTGAAGCATCCACTGATCCCGAAGAGATATATCCTATGGCATCGGGGTTCTGAGAAACAGCAGACCTGATGGCTCCGGTTCCGTCCAGAATAACCGCATTCCCTACCAGGTTGGCATCGGTAAAGTTGAGGATCTCCTGGAAGGCGCCCCTGGTACCCGAACCGGGTTCCCGGGAAATAACCGCGATCCCACCGGTCTTACCGTTGGCCGCTGCCCCAAGCTGTTCCCAACGGGTGATGGACCCGGTATAGATGCTCCGAACCTGATCCATGCTTAAATTGGCCATGGGGTTGGAACTATTAATAATGAGGGCAATCCCATCAATAGCCACCACTATGGGCTCAAGACCAGTCCCAATTTCGGCGGGCCTTAACTCCCGGCTGGACATGCCAATATCGTACATGCCGCTGGCAGAACCGGTGATCCCGTCCCCCGATCCAGTACCGCTAATGGTAATGTTCACATTCGGGTGAAGCCGGGAATATTCGGCCTGGAAAAGTTCCATCAGGGGGGTTACCGAAGTTGAGCCGCCCACCGAAATGGTAACCGCTTCGCCGCCCTGACTCTCGCGATTTCCAAACCCAAAGGCGAGGCCCGCAATGCCCAGAATCATCAAACATATGGCAATTCGTTTCATAAAACACTCCTTCATCGTAATAATTATGAGAAGATTGTCCTTTATATGTTAAGGAAGTATGAAGGAATTGTTAGAAAACGGTTAAACTGGGTCATTTTCCAAATTTTAAGGAATTTCCTGCCCTCCCCATGGACAAAAAAGGTTCCCCTAGGAGCCCCCAGGCCATGCTTTACATTTTCTTCCCCCTGGGTATAATAAAGCCTTGTTAATGGAGCGGTGTCCGAGTGGTCGAAGGAGGTGGTCTCGAAAACCATTGTACCGCAAGGTACCGGGGGTTCGAATCCCCCCTGCTCCGGGCTCAAAATCTTCGATTTTGAGCTAAGGAGTTTTGCGAAGCAAAACTCCACTGATCATTTACATATGAAAAGGGGGGATTCGAAACGGAATCCCCGCCGAGCGTATGCGAGGAAAAGCCGCCATGGATGGCGGCGGCAGGGGATGGAGGCGGCCTGGAAGCCCGAGACAGGATGTCGAGGGCTGGAAGGCGAATCCCCCCTGCTCCGAGCTCAAAATCTTCGATTTTGAGCTAAGGAGTTTTGCGAAGCAAAACTCCACTGATCATTGATAACGCGATATTGGAGAGATGACCGAGCGGCCGAAGGTGTACGATTGGAAGTCGTATGTACCCGAAAGGGTACCGAGGGTTCAAATCCCTCTCTCTCCGAAAAATTTCCTGTATAGGAAATATATCTAAGTACAAGTAGAGTGGACAGTAAGAGCAAGCAACCAGGGATTTGAACCAGAGTGCCGTGCCCGGAGAAGGCGCAAGCCTTCGATGGGTTGAGGTGCATGGATGCACCGAAAGGCACGGAGGCGGCCTGCAAGCCCGAGACAGGATGTCGAGGGCTGGAAGGCAAATCCCTCTCTCTCCGTATTTAGTTTAAGATATCGCAAAATGTCTTTAAACTAAAACTTTGCAATCCCTACGAGAGAGAGGGATTTGAAACGGAACCGCGGCCCTGGAAGCGCGAAAGCGCTGGAAGGGTAAACCGCCATGGACGGCGGTTTAGCGGTGGAGGCGGCCTGGAAGCCCGAGACAGGATGTCGAGGGCTGGAAGGCAAATCCCTCTTTCTCCAAGCTCAAAATTCTTCGAATTTTGAGCTTGGGAGTTTTTTACAAAAACTCCACACCATGCTAATATACAATCATGTAAGTTATAGAAGTCTATCAACCCGGAGGTTACCATGGCGAAGATGTCTGAGGGGATGAACTACGCTCCCAAGGGGAAGCCCAAGCCAGTGGTAAAAAAGGGTGAGTTCGCCTTTGCGGCCATAAGCTTGGACCATGGACATATCAACGGGCAGAGTAATGGCCTCATAGAAGCAGGGGCAGACTTAAAATGGGTTTACGATCCGGACCCGAAAAAATCCAGGGCCTTTGCCAAACAGTTCCCCCAGGTAAAAATTGCCCGGACCGAAGAGGAAGTCCTCTCTGACCCGGAAGTAAAGCTCGTGGCCGCCGCAGCCATCCCCTCGGACCGTTGTGCCCTGGGCCTCAGGGTCATGGCTGCAGGAAAGGATTACTTCACCGACAAGACTCCCCTGGTAAGCATAGCCCAGCTCAATCAGGCCAAGGCCATGGCGAAGAAGACCAAAAAGAAGTACATGTGCTACTTTAGCGAGAGGCTCCACGTAGAAAGCGCCATCTTTGCGGGCTACCTCATCGAACAGGGGGCCATTGGTTCTGTAATCCAGGTCCTCGGAACGGGACCCCACCGGCTGGGGGATCCCAAGTCGAGGCCCGATTGGTTCTATAAGAAGGAACAGTACGGCGGCATACTCTGTGACATAGGGAGCCATCAAGTGGAGCAGTTCCTTTTTTACGGGGGCTGCAAGGACGCCAAGGTACTGCACAGCAAGGTGGCCAATTACAATCACCCCCAGTACCCGGAGCTGGAAGACTTTGGAGATGCCACCCTGGTGGGAGACAATGGGGTCACCCAATACTTTAGGGTAGACTGGTTTACCCCCAGGGGCCTTCAGAACTGGGGAGATGGCCGGACCATCATTCTGGGGACCGAAGGTTTTATCGAACAACGCAAGTACCTCAATCTGGGTATTAAAAATTCCGGGGGCAACCACCTTTACCTGGCCAACAAAAAGGGGGAGACCTATTTTAACCTTACCGGAAAGGTAGGGTTCCCCTTCTTTGGGCAGCTCATCCTGGACTGCATCAATCGAACAGAAAACGCCATGACCCAGGAGCACTGTTTTAAGGCAGCAGAACTCTGCGTCCGGGCTCAAATGCAGGCCCTGAGGATTAACCCCGCCAAGCCATGAAACAGCCAGGCGGAAAAGCTTTTTTCACCATTGTCTATCAGGATGATTCCCTGGCAGCCCTCAATAAAAGTGCCCACATCGCCGTTAGGGCCGACCGCTGGGACGATTCCAAGGAAAGGCTTGACCAGCTGGCAGAGGCAGCCTTGGGGGTCCCGAAGCTCTACATGGTCCACCGGATCGACAAAGATACGTCAGGACTCATCCTTTTTGCCAAGGACAGCGGCACCCACAAGATCTTCTCCCTGATGTTTGAGGAGAGGCTGATCCACAAGCGGTATATAGCTGCCGTCCAGGGCCGGCCCTCCTGGAAGGAAACTTCCTGCGACCTCCCCCTGGTCCCCAACGGCAACAAGCAGCACCTCACGATAATCGACAAGTTTAGGGGGAAGGCCTCTCTCACGGCCTTTCGCCTTTTGGGTTCCGCCGGAAACTACAGCATCATAGAAGCCCGGCCCCACACCGGAAGGACCCACCAAATAAGGGTCCACCTGGCCGCCCTGGGACATCCGGTGATCTGCGACGATCTCTATGGCAGGTCCTCAAAGCCGGTGAAGCTCTCTTCATTTAAAAGGAACTGGCAGGGGGACCCCGCCGAAGAAAGGCCCCTTATCTCCCGTCTGGGCCTCCATGCCATGGATCTCTTCATCCCCGGATATACCCCCCCTGGGGTCTATGTCCCCGGCGATTCCGCCCTGGAGGGGCTCCACCTTAGAGCTCCCCTCCCCCGGGACCTGGGAGCCCTGGTAAAGCAGATGGAAAAAGCTTCGGGGAGCAGTATAATAGAGTTGATCGAAAACTTGAGCCCGTAATTTTTTCTATGTAAGAGGAGTACCTTAGATGGCCAAAAAGAAAAGCGACCCCCTGGAAGACTCCCTCGCCAAGGAACTGCGAAGCCTCATCCCCAAGCTTGACTCAGAGGGGCTGGCCTTTTTAATCGAGCAGGCCCGGGTGCACTTGTACAACATGCAGGTGGTGGAGCTAAACCGGGCCGCCCAGGAGGCCAATGCAGCAGCCCGGAGGAGCGAGACGGTGGCCAAAAGATCCGGAAAAAAAGAGCCGGTAGGTCCCCAAAAAAAGAAGGGCGACATCCTGGAGATCCAGGGAACCGCCAGCGGGAGCAGCTACTATCTCTACTACCAAAACCGCAGTGTCATGTTCTCCCGGGATGAGATGACCCTCCTGGTAAGGATTGCCCATTCCCAAAGCACGGACCTGGAAATAAGGGAACGGATCTACGCCTGGTTTGAAAGGGAGCGGATGGACATCTTTGCCGTCCTGCCGGTGAAGGACAAATTCGATCCCCTGTTAAAATCCTTCGTAAGCTATCTTCAGAGCAACTTCAAGACACCCTAGGAGAAAAATTCGCCAGATTAGGCATGGCCCCACCCTTGCCCATCTTGGCCATCTTCTTCATCATCCCCCGCATCTTTTCAAACTTTTTTAAGAGACGGGCCACCTCGGCTACGGAGGTTCCCGAGCCCCGGGCAATCCGGGCCCGCCGGGAGGGGCCTATGATAAGGTGGTTGGCCCTTTCCTTCCGGGTCATGGAAGAGAGGATAGCTTCATGGTATTTAAGTTCCGCCGTATTGAGGTCTTCTTCGTTAATCCCCGACATCCCGGGGATCATGGCCAACATGGACTTGAGGGAACCCATCTTCTTTACCGCCCTAAGCTGATCAAGCCAGTCCTCCAGGGTCAGGGTTTCCTTCTCCATTTTTTTCTGAAGTTCCAGGGCCTCCTTTTCGTCGATGACCTCCTGGGCCTTCTCTACCAGGCTTACCACATCACCCATTCCAAGGATGCGCCCCGCCGCCCGGTCGGGGTGGAAGGGTTCAAAGTCTTCGGGCTTTTCGCCGGTCCCCACAAACTTGAGGGGTTTTCCCGTAATGGTCTTTAGGGAGAGGGCCGCCCCGCCCCGGGTGTCACTGTCAAACTTGGTAAGAACCACCCCCGTAAGGCCTATCTGTTCATCGAAGGCCTTGGCGATATCTACGGCGGACTGGCCGGTCATGGCATCGGCCACTAAAAGGAGCTCATCGGGGCTGGCCGCCTCTTTGAGGCGCCCCAGCTCGGCCATCATATCCTGGTCGATTTCCAGACGCCCGGTGGTATCGATGATCAGGGTGTCAATCAGATTCCTCTTCCCCCAATCGAGCCCCCCCCGAAAGACCTTCACCGGGTCCTTGGCTCCCTCCTCTTTATAGACCGGAACCCCCACCTGGTCCCCCAAGATAGACAGCTGTTCCACCGCCGCAGGCCGGACCAGATCGCAGGCCAGGAGCAGGGGTTTTCGGCCCTCCTTCTTGAGTCGCAGGGCCAGTTTCGCCGAGGCGGTGGTTTTCCCCGCCCCCTGGAGACCCAGCATGAGGATGATCGAGATGGTATCGGGCCCCTTAAGCTGCAGCTCCTGGCTGGGACGCCCCGTGGGGCCCAGACCAGTGTCTCCCAGGAAAGAAACCATCTTGTCATGGACGATTTTTATAAACTGTTGGCCCGGGTCCACCGAACGGAGGACCTTTTCACCCTTGGCTTCTTCTATGGTAGAATTCACAAAGCGGCGGACCACCCGAAGGTTTACATCCGCCTCCAGAAGGGCCATCTTGATGGCCTCTACGGCATCATCAATATTTTTTTCGGTGATGGTAGATTTTCCTGCCACAAAGCGAAAGGCATCGGAAATTTTTTCGGTAAGTCGGTCAAACATGTCTGATCATACCATATAATAAGGGCCGCTTCTATCCTTTACTTTATTATGAAAATGTGCTGGAATACTTAAAATGCCGACGGAAAACCCTTCCATCTTCGCAGTAAACCGGTTCTGCGAATTTTCTAACCGGGATACAGAGCGGGAATTCCTGGCCCAGGAAAAGGAACGGAGCCTCGGTACAGCCCGAGCCCTGATCCTCATCATGGGCATCATTTTTATGGCCTTTGTGTTTTCCGATTTTTTCTACTACGGAGGAGGCCGGGCGGCAGCCTTCTCTCTGGCCATACGGAGCCTGGTCCTGGGGATTACCCTGGCCTTCTTTTTCCTCTCCAAGAGGATAGGCCCTTATAACATCACCCTCATCGTAATCTTTCTAACCCAGCTGATAATTTTTTCCCTCTACCTCTTAAACCTCCAGCTCCTGGAGGCAAGCCAGGTCTTTCTCCAGTTCATGACGGTTGCCCTCTTTCTTATCAGTGCCTACCTGATTCCCAATCATCTAAAAAACAGCTTTATCCTTTCCCTCTGTATCCTGGGAGCCTACCTGGCCTACTGTGCCGCCTTCCAGGACCCTGCCCTAAGCCCCCCCCTGCATGAACGGGGCATATACCTGGGGGTCACCCTCATAGCCTGTGCCATCTTTACCTACAGCCATGAAAAATCCCGGCGGGAACGCTTCGAGGCGGAAAAGCTCCTGGAGATAAATTCCATCACCGACAAACTCACCGGAGTAGCCAACCGGGGCCGCTTTGAACATGTCCTTGGACTCTGGATAAAAAACAAACGCCACGAACCCTTCTGCCTCCTCTTCTTTGATATAGACAACTTTAAAAGTGTAAACGACCGTTACGGCCACAGCCTGGGGGACGAGGTACTGATTCAGATCACCCAGACTGTCACCGCCAACATCAGGGACGAAGACACCTTTGCCCGCTGGGGGGGAGAAGAGTTTGTCATCCTCTTTAGCAACATAGGCATAGCCAAGGCCACCGAACTGGCCGAGCGTCTGCGGGCCGCCGTAGAAGCGGTGGCCCACGAGAAGGCCGGGGTGGTGACCATCAGCATAGGGGTGGTCCAATACCGGCAAGGTGAAACCCTCCTGGACCTGGTCCACCGAGGGGATACCAAGATGTATGAAGCCAAGCAAGCAGGGAAAAATAGGGTAGTGTCGGAAGAATAGGTAGGTTTGATCTCGCCACCACCATGTACACCCGCCGGAGGGGTGGGTGCCGCTCAGGTCTAGGAATTGAGATGAACCCGCCTACGGAGCCCCCGGCACCCAGTTTCTCGTATTCTATCATTGCGTTCAGCTTTCCTCGCACATACTGGGTACCGGAGCTTATTTCATTATCCCATTCTGCTTTACCCGCGGTCTCCTCCGGCGGAGAATTCCCAGATATTCCTAGCCCCAAGCAACTCCCACCCCTCTTGTGTTTGTTTACCTATGTGGCGAGATCAAACCTAGATGTCTGTTAAAAAATATATTCATCGACATGGGTGTCAGATATCCTGGGATTACCGCCAAAAAGTAGCAAAATAAAAACAGGACACTTTGCATGTTTCTGAAAAAATAAAACATGCAAAATGGCATGTTTATAAAATGCCCTTTTTTCACCAACAAAATTAATCATACACCTTGTCTACATGTTTCCTCACTCTTCCCCACCCATCTCACTTGTAGGGTTGGATTATGATAGGCTCTTCTCAATCCAACCGCTCATCGCTTGCTCAGCTGGAGCAAAAAATGCTCCCTGCGGCGATTTCGGCTGCTGAAGAAATTTATATATATTATCTAATGAGCATGGGATGCAGGCCGCTTGAGCCGCGGGGGGCATGTTTTTGTCCAGCGGTGAAGGGGTAGTGAGGTCTTGGGTTTTAAGTTCCTGTCCAGCGCGAGCTTAGTGTACTGGGGAGGTCTTGGGTTTAGTTTTGAGGAGGAGATGCTGTAATTAAACCTACATCAAAATATTGAGTTCATTAGAAACCCAAATATGGCGTATGTGATCCTCCCTATGGGGAGGATGTCTATTCCTGTGAATCTCTGACTGAGGATGATGACCAAGAGGAGGGGTGCTCCTATGGACATGATACGCCGTTCAGTCTGGGGGTCCAGGTTCAGGCTGGAAAAGACTATGTGGCTCCCGTCCAGGGGAGGAATGGGGATGAGGTTAAACACGAAGAGCCCCAGGTTAATAATGGCGGCAAAACTCATGACATGGATAAAACCAAAAAAGGCTTCCATACTTTGGGGACCCAGCCGGGGTCCTATGAGGAGCAGGCAGGTCCGAATAAGAAACACAATCACCAGGGCCATGAGAAAGTTCGAGAGGGGGCCTGCGGCGGCGATGATGGCCTTGTCCCGCCGAGGGTTCTTCAGATTGGAGGGGTCAAAACGAACCGGCTTGGCCCAGCCGAAACCGGCCACGACGAGAAAGATGAGCCCCACCAGGTCTATGTGCCGCAGGGGGTTTAGGGTAAGCCGTCCCATCTGCTGGGCCGTGTAGTCCCCCAGCTTTGCCGCCGCCAGGGCATGGCAATACTCGTGGACCGTAAGGCCGATGAGGATCCCCGGTAAGTACACGAACATATTCTCTAGACCCATCATGGCGTGATCCCCCTGCCCCTGCTTATCCCTTCAACTGACCTTTGTACTTCCGCACAAACCCCGAGGGCCTATAGGTCATCTTGGCCTGGCGCATCCCCTCATCTCCTAAATCCTGTTCACGGTTAATATGGGTAAAGTACTCCGGAAGGGTGGCCGCAAAGGCCTGATTAAGGAACTGGTAGATTCCCTTATAACTTTCCAGGCCCTTTTCTATGTGGACCGTAAAGATCCGCCCCCGGGCTATGGGTTCCCCCAGGCACCAGCCCACCGGTTTCCCCTCCACGTAGATGAGGATCCCCTTCATGTTTAGATCCCCAAAGCGGTCCAGGGCCTCCTTGCAGGCCCAGTAGTCCCCGTCGGTCCCCTTATCGGCCCTCCAGGTTTCCAGAACCTTCATGGCATGGGGTACCAATTCCAGGGTGATGGGTTTCTTTTCGTAGCTATAGGTTTTTAAAAACTGGGCCACCAGGTTGCGTTTCTTGTGGTATTTTTTCCCCGGCAGTTCCGCCAGGTCTGTCCTAAGGTAGAGGTAGTCGAAGTTGTCCCGATCCTCGGTGAACTCAATGCCGCATTCCTCAAATTTTTCCCTATTGGGAATAAGGACCGAATCGGAAATATTCTTCCAGTAATCATGGGTCTTGAAGAGTTCCTGAATAACCCCCCGGCCCGGAGCCGCACAGGGGGTCATGAAAAACTTTTTCCCCTCCCTGGAATCGGCCCCCTCCTCATGCTCCGGGGGCGGCTGGGTGCCGCTGATGATAAAGGTCTTACCCTCCAGGTTGGATACCCGGTACTGGTAACGCTGCCTAAAAAGAAAGAGACAGGGAAAGGTGAACTCCGAAACCCCGTCGGGGGTAAGGGAGAGCTTGGGATGCATCTCGCTTTTGTGCTCCAGGCTGAGGGGTGCAAACTCCGGGTACTGTGGTACTGTCATGGTCCTAGTATAGAAAATAGGCATGAGGGTTGCAATGGTTAGAAAGCAGGATAGAATATGTCCCCTTCATCAAAACCAACCCAGCATACTAAGCGTTCGCTGGACAGGAACCTTCATCCCAGGCGAGCTTACAAAATGCTCGCCCGGGACGAAGTTCCTGCTCCAGCACAGATAGCTATGCGTGGTTAGACTAAGAAGAGCCTATCATTATCAATCCTACACATGTGATGGGGGAAGAAAAATAATGAAGGTTGTCGTCAAAGGTGCCAGATTAATTGTTAAAGCGAGTAAAAAGGGGTGAAAACAAAACAGGACACTTTGCATGTTTTTCAAAACAGAAAACATGCAAAATGGCATGTTTTTTTCTCACATATTTTTCATCGAAAAAATTAGATCTAGCACCTTAGTCTGCATGTTTCATCACTCTTCCCCACCGACCTTGCTTGGAGGTTGGATAACGATAGGCTCTTCTCAATCCAACCGCACTTTGCTTGCTCAGCTGGAGCAAAAAATGCTCCCTGCGGCGATTTCGGTCTGACTGCTCAATCAATAGGGCAAGGTTTATCCCCTAAGGTTACACGATTGAGTAGTCAGAGCCGTTTGAGCCGCGGGGGGCATGTTTTTGTCCAGCGGTGAAGGGGTAGTGAGGTCTTGGTTTAGAAATAGCAGGCGAGGTAATTAATCCTACCTATCCTTCTACATACTTCCCTGCCACCTGGTAGCTTTGATATAGCACCTCATAGGCAGCAACTTCATGTGTCCTGGGCAGGTAGGTCTTCTCTACTGGGGAAGCCATGGCGGCCTGGGCAGCGGGGATGTGGCTGTAGAGCCCGGCGGCAGCGGCGGCGCACATGGCGGAACCCAGGGCCACCGCTTCCTGGCTAGCCAAGACGTGGATGGGCATGTTGAGGGTGTCCGAGAGGATCTGCATCACCAGGGGGGATTTACAGGCCACCCCTCCGACGGCGGAGATCTCATTCACTGCGATGCCCCCTTCCCTAAAGCGCTCCAGGATGGCCCGGCTCCCGAAGGCCAGGGCCTCCACCAGGGAGCGGTAGAGTCTGGGGGCATCGCTTCCAAGGTTAAGGCCGAAGAAGGCTCCCTTAAGGCGGGGGTTTACATCGGGGGTCCGGCGCCCGTTGTGCCAGTCCAGGGAAAGGAGGCCCCCGGCGCAGGGCCCCAGCATAGATGCGGCCCCTTCGAGTTCGGGCAGTAAACGATCCGGCAGGGAGGCTGCTATTCCCTTTAAGGCGGGATCTTTCAGGGGCCAGAGGAGGAGATCCCTGTACCAGGCGAGGAGATCACCGAAGGCACTCTGGCCTGCTTCGTAGCCCATGAGGCCCGGGATGACCGATCCCTCTTCCTGGCCGCAGATCCCCGCCAGGGCCTCAGCGGACTGGGCCTCGCCCACCAGGATATGACAGGCCGAGGTTCCCGCCACCAGGACCATGCGGCCCGGGGCGACTCCTCCCCCTATCCCCCCTATGTGGGCATCCAGGGCCCCTAGGCTGACGGGGATTTTGGCTGGGCCAAAAGAGGGCAGGCCGAAGCGCTGGGCCCATTCATCACAGAGGAAGCCTGCTTGAGTATCGGCGGGGAAGCACTGATTCCCCAGGCTGTCCAAGATGGGGAGCAGCCGGGGATCTATCTCTTCAAAAAAACTGCGGGGGGGATAGCCGCCAAAGTCCTTGTGCCAGAGGGCCCGGAGGGACATGGAGCAGCGGTTCCGCTTCATGGTATTTAAATCGCCGGTTCCTGTCAGGAGGCCCGAGATCCAATCGCAGTGTTCCACAAAGGAAGCTGCCGAGGCGGCTACCTGAGGATCCTTTCTGAGGATGTGGAGCACCTTGGACCAGTACCACTCGGAGGAGTAGAGGCCCCCGTTAAGGCGGAGGTAGTCGGGCCCTCCCCTGGCGATGCTGTTCTGGTTTACCCGGTTTATCAGCTCCGCCTCTTCCAGGCTGGTATGATCCTTCCAGAGAACGAACATGGCGCTGGGGTTTTCGGCTAAGTCTTCCCGCAGGGCCAGGGGAGTCCCCGAGGCATCTACCGCCGTGGGGCTAGATCCGGTGGTATCTATGCCAATGGCCCGGATTGCGGCCCCTATCTCCCGCCCCGCCTGGATGACCGCCCCATGGACCGCCTCTTCCATGGCCTCCAGGTGATCGAGGGGATGCTGGCGGAACCGGTTCTCCCCTGGATCTGAGTAGAGGCCCCGGGCCCACCTTTTATAGGGGGCCGAGGAGGAGGCTGCTTCGCTCCCATCATGGGCGGAAACAATCAGGGCCCGGCAGCTGTCGGTGCCAAAGTCCAGGCCCAGTACATAGGCTTCTTCAATTCTGCTTCCTGCCATGGTTTATGTTACCTCTATCCCCAGTAGATCCTCCCAGAGCCGGACCACCGCACTCTGGGATTTTTGCCCCTCCCCCTTGGCCCTGGCGGCCTTGAAAATTTCGTGGACCAGGGCGGTCAGGGGCACGGGGCTGTCGGTATCCCTGGCCAGGGTGAGGGCATAGCCCAGATCCTTCCAGTGGATGTCCACGGTCCCTCCGGGGGCAAAGGCCCGGCTGAACATGTCCTGGGCCGCCACATCCAGGACCGCCGAACCGGCCCAGCCCCCCTTAATGGCCTGGTAAAGGGTCTTGGGATCCAGGCCGCTCCTTACCCCCAGGCTAAAGGATTCGGCGATGGCCGCAAAGGCGGCCCCCACGATCATCTGGTTTACCGCCTTGGCAGATTGCCCTGCCCCGGATTCCCCCAGGTAGACCGCCGAGGCCCCCATGGTCAGGCAGTAGGGCTTAAGCTTCTCGAAGGCCCCTTCATCCCCGCCGGCCATAAAAGAAAGCCTCCCTTCCTGGGCTGCCTTTTCGCCCCCCGAAATGGGGGTATCGAGAAAGTAAAACCCTTCCCTCTGAGCTGCCTGGGAAATGTCCTTGACGGTCTGAACTTCGGTGGTGGAGGTGTCGGCGATGATGCTCCCCGGTTTAAGGAGCTTCCCCAGGGCTCTCTCTTCTGGAGCCGGGGCCCCTCCCTCGGAGCTCCCGCCCAGGACTATATCTCTTACCACCTTTGAACCGGGGAGGGACAGAAAAATGATATCCCCCTGGGTTCCAATTTCTTCTAAGCTTGTCAGGCGGACCCTGGGAGCGGCGGCGGGGCTTAGGTCCTCCCTAAGGGCCTGGGCCTTCCCGGGATCTATGTCGTAGACCAATAGTTCATCGATAGCTGGAGGAAGTTTCTCCGCCAGATGCCGGGCCATGGGGCGCCCCATGACTCCTAAACCGATAAAACCCAGGATCTTTGCCATACCTTCCTCCAAGCCAGGTCTTTTTCTTCTATTATATTCCAGTATATACTTGATTGGTCATGCAGGACATATGGGTTCCCCTTTCCCTGATCATCCTCTTTCTGCTCCTCCATATCCTTAGGCCCCATCTAAAGCAGCTGCGCCCCATAGAGGGCCTGGCCTGGTTTCCCCTAGTCAGCCTTCTTATCGCCCTCATCCTCATCCCCGCCTATGGTTTTAGACCCGAGGTGCTTCCCCTCCTCCTCTATTCGGGGGTCCTGGCGGGGATCTCCTTCCGCAAGTACCGGCGGGGGGATGAGAAGATGCCCTACTATAGGGGGCTGGTCTTCCTCATCCTGCCCCTGGTGATTTTGATCTTTTGCAGTTGGACCGCCCTTCATTTTAGGCCCGCCCTGGAGGGCAGCCTCTCGAGCCAGGGGGTTCATACCCTGCGCCTGGAAGCCGGCAGGGACTACCACCTGCGGCTCTATACCGATGAGGATGATCCCCGGCCCTCCCGGCGGCCCCTCCTCCTCCTCCTTCCTCCGGCCTATGGTTCCCCCCTGGTCACGGACCAGCTATCTATGGAGCTAAGGGACCGGGGCTTCACGGTCCTTAGCTATACCCGGGAGCCCTACGGCCAGAGCCCCCGGGCCTGGATGCACCGGCAAAGGGCCTTCCGCCAGGGAAGCCAGCAGCCAAGGGCCAATATGCGGGGACGGGCCCTGGAGGAGCTGCGGCTGGGGGAGCTTTCCTTTCTGCTTCCCTGGTTACGGAGCAACCCCTGGTTTACCCAGGGCCCCCTCTTTGATCAGGCCTCCAGGGACGAGATCTTCCTAGCTGGGTTTGATGCCGGGGCTTCGGCCCTCATCCTTTTAGAGAGTGCCGAGGTGCCGGGGATACGCATCCGGGGGCTCGTGGCAGTGGAGAGCTACCTCTGGTCCCTTTACCGGGAAGAGGCCCCTCCGCCGCTGCCAACCAGAACAGAAGAGGGCTGGCTTAGCTCCCTGAGGGAGGGGATAGGAAGAGTGGGCCTCAGGATGAGGCGCCCTACCCTGGCCCCCCGGGAGGAGCTTCCCCCCCTGGGTCTGCCGGTCCTTTTTCTGGTATCCGACCGGGTCAGGGAAAACCCCGATGCCCCGGGTCCCTACCAGGCCCTTCTGGCCCTCCATGCGGCGGAGGGGGGGATCCTTATCTCCCCCGAGGGGGCGGGGCCCTTCGATTTTAGCGATGTTCCCCTGCGCTACCCCCTTATCTCCCGGCTCTTTCCCGGCCAGGGGAGCCCCACTCGGGAGCTGGGCCCGGTCCTGAGCGCCGAGATCATCGCCGCCTTTGCCGCCTCCACCCTGGGACGTCCTAGCCTCAATAATTGACCCTCCAGGGCCCTGGATATATAATCCCTTATGTGCAGCACCGCGAAGCTAGATGCTTTTTTCCGCAGTCTCCTGGATCTGGACCTCTTCGAGAAGGCCGATTCCTCCCTTAACGGCCTCCAGGTGGATAACGACGGAGCGGAAGTGACAAAGCTGGCCTTTGCGGTAGATGCCAGCCTGGAAACCTTTAAACGGGCCGCCGCCGCCGGAGCGGGGCTTGTCTTTGTCCACCACGGCCTCTTCTGGGGGGAACCCCTGAGGGTCGAAGGGAACCACCGGGAAAGAATCAAGTTTCTATTGGATCATAACCTGGCCCTCTATGGGGTCCACCTGCCCCTGGATCAACATCCCACCCTAGGGAACGCGGCGGTCCTCTCTGAACTACTGGGCATAGAAGACAAGGAGCCCTTTGGCCTCTATGGGGGCCACAAAATTGGCTACAAGGGGAAGCTTCGCAAGCCCCTGGGCACCGAAGAGGCGGTAAAAAAAATAGAGTTCATGGGGCGGCCTCCAGCCCATGTTTTTGCCTTCGGCAAAAAAGAAAACCAGACCTGTGCGGTCCTGTCAGGGGGGGCGGCCATGGAGGCCTTCCAGGCCATCGAAGAAAAGGTAGATCTCTATGTCACCGGAGAGGCCTCCCATACGATTTACCACCATGCCCTGGAGAGCAAGATAAACATCATTGCCGGAGGGCATTACTCCACCGAGGTCTGGGGGGTGCGAAAAATAATGGATGCTTGTATATCCGAATTGAAGATTGAATGTGAATTTATCGATGTCCCCACGGGGCTCTAAAAAGAAGACCAAAGGAAACGAACCATGAAACTGCCAAGCAAGCAGCTCCTATTGCCCTTTTCGCTGACCGCCCTTGTGATTGCCCTCGATCAGGCAAGCAAGGCCTTCATAGTTCATAACTGGCCCCGGATAGGGACCTTTATAAACGATGTGTTCAACAACGATTTCCTTCATATATATCACGTGCGAAACAAGGCCATCGCCTTCAGCATAGGGAGCAATGTGCCTGACCAATACCGGCTCTTCCTCTTTGTCCTGGTCCCCGTGGCGGTCCTGGGTTTTTTGGTCTGGTACTATTTTAAGACCAGCGACTTTACCCCCCTTCAGCGCTGGGCCCTGGCGGGGATCATAGGCGGCGGCCTGGGGAACATCATAGACCGGATCTTCAGGCCCGATGGGGTGGTAGATTTTGTCAGCGTGAAATTTTACGGACTCTTGGGGATGGAACGGTGGCCCACCTTTAATGTGGCCGATTCCAGCGTGGTGGTTTCCAGCATCATCCTCCTGGTAACCATGGCCATATCAATTAAACAGGAGCGAAAAAACCCATGACAAACAAACGGCGAAACACCCTTCTCTTTATCCTGGGAGGAACCCTCTTTAATATCCTCACCACCATCCTGGTCTTTGCCCTCCTCATGTTTTTATTTTCCAGGCTCCAGGGTTTCTTTCCCCCTAACGCCATTGAGTATGCCCTTCCCATCCTGGTGGTCCTGGCCATGGCCGCGGCCTTTGTGATTTACCGGAAGACCATACTATTTCTGGATAAAAAGGTAGACCTGGAAAAATACTTCGAACCCATCATCAAGCGAAGGGTGCCCCCTAAGAGGTAATTCACAATTTTCTGATGGCCCTGACTGTTAATGAAGCTACACCGCGGTTCTGGCGGAGCTCTCCGCTGATCTCCACCCGGTCGTTCTCTCCCACAAAGAGGCCCCGCCAGACCCTCTGTTCTATGGTGATGACTATCTCGCCCTGTTGCAGATCCCGGAACCCGTAGTTGTCCACCCCGGGGAGGGCGGTGACTATATAACCCGACAGGGTTACCCAGGTATCGTTGGGCAGGCGGATCGCTTCGGCCACCGGGATGGGCCGCCTGGTGGCCAGGTTGGCTCCTCCGGTGGAAGCTCTGGCTATGGCTCGTACCTGGACCGAAACCTGGCCCCGGTTAATTTTGATTTCGCCGCAGATCTCCACGGTCTCCGAAGCGCCCACGTTAAGGCCCCTCCAAATATTCCAGTCGATCTCGGCGACCATTTCTCCGGAGGAGTCCCGGAAGGTGTAGTTCCGGCCCCCCGGCAGGGCATTGACTATGGTGCCCACCAGGGTAACCCAGCTGTCGTGGGGAAGCACCCTGGCCTCTGCCGCAGAGATAGGCTGGCCATGGTAGACAGCCTGCCCCTGCAGCGGAGCCGCAGCGAAGAAACAACTCAATAGGAAAAAGCCTAACAAGGCCCTCGTGTTCATGGAACCTTACCGCCCCAGGGGATTAGCCCTGGGTACTCTCTCGAGGCTAAGGGGCCAACCTAATGTTCTTGGCGTCGAAGTACTTAATCCACATGTTTTTTTCCCGCTTCAGTTCGCCGCCAATTTCCACCAGGTCATTGGGTCCCACAGAGAGGCCCCACCACCGGTCGTGCTTAATCTTGATCAGGATATCCCCGGTGGCGTCCCGGAAGATGTAGCGGTCGTTGGCCACCTGCTGGACGATATAGCCCCGCATCACCGCCTGGGCCTTGTTGGGGAAGGTCTGGGTTACCTGGGCCACCGACACGGGTCCCATGGTCCCCATGAAGCCGAAGCCCTGCTGTCCCGCAAACCCCGCCGGGACCTGGCCAAAGACCTGGGGGCCCGTAAAGCCCCCCATCTGGGCATGGACCGCCACAGAACCGAGGATCATCAAGATCCCAATTAAAAGAGCTGCATTCCTTTTCATAATAACCTCCATAAAAAACAAATGTTTTCCAAATTGCTCAATCTGTCATAATAATATCTGCCCCAAATTCCCCTGGCTACCTACAAAACATGGTAGGTAGGGGTGAA
Organism: Treponema sp.; assembly: GCA_009777335.1. Classification (GTDB taxonomy): domain Bacteria; phylum Spirochaetota; class Spirochaetia; order Treponematales; family Breznakiellaceae; genus WRKT01. The sequence goes on from WRMC01000001.1 coordinate 190,584, forward strand.
AAAGGCCCCTTTTCCCTACCAAATTGGGTAGCTATTCGTACCTGAGGGCTTCTATGGGATAAAGCTTGGCCGCCTTGTGGGCGGGGTAGAAGCCAAAGACGATGCCTACCAGGGCTGCGAAGAGGGCTGAGATGGCCACGATGATCACATTTATCGAAGTGGGGATCCCTGCCATCTCCAGGAAGCGGCAGGCCAGGAAGGCCATTCCTATGCCTAGGATACCCCCCATGAGGCTGAGGATGACCGCTTCGGAAAGGAACTGGTAGAGGATGTCCCGCCGGCGGCCCCCCACAGCCATGCGGATACCGATTTCCCTGGTCCGCTCGGTCACCGATACCAGCATGATGTTCATGATCCCTATGCCCCCCACAAAGAGGCTTACCCCCGCAATGGCCGCCAAAAGGCTCGTGAGGGTCCGGGTGGTGACTGACACCATGTTGATGATGTCGGTCTGGTTTACGATGGAGAAGTCCGAGGCCACCCGGTCGGGGATAAGCCGGGCCTCCCGTAAAATCAGGTCCGTCTCCTGTATGGCCGGATCCATAAACTCCCGGCCTATGACGCTGATAAAGATATGGCTAATTTCCCGGGTGTTAAGGAGCCGGGTCATGGCGGTGTCCAGGGGCACCAGGATCACGTCGTCTTGATCGTTCCCGTCCAGGTTGGCTCCCTTTCTTTCCAGGAGCCCTATGACCGTAAAGATGTTGGTCCCTATGCGAATCTGCTGGGCCAGGGCGTCTTCTTCCACCCCAAAGAGATTTTCTGCGGTGGTCCGGCCCAGGACTGCCACCTGGTTCCGGGTCTCCATGTCCTCGTCGTCAAAGAAGAAGCCCCCATCGGCGGGGTAATTTCGGACTATGCTAAACTCGGGCTCCACCCCCTGGACCCGGATGCGGACATTCCCCTCGGGGCCAAAGACATCGAAGGTGCCCTGGATGTAACCCGATATGGCATTGGCAAAGGTAGACTCATGCCTTAGGTGCTCCAGGTCTTCCTTGGTAAAACCGGTGCGCCGGGGGTAGGAGGCAGAGACGCTCCGGGCGGCGGGCCGGCGGTACTGGATTTGCAAGACATTGGCCCCCATGGAGGAGATCCGCTCTTCGATAAACTTCTGGGTCCCCTCCCCCATGGCTACCATGATGATCACCGAGCCTACTCCTATGATGACCCCCATGGAGGTAAGGAGGCTCCTCATACGGTTCCGGGAGATGGAGCGCAGGCAGGTTTGGAACAGCTGGTGAATATACACTAGAGCCTTTCCCGTAAAATAAACTGCCAGCCCTCCAGGTCCTCCAGGGGAAGGATCTCCGTGGTGGTACCCGTAATAATTCCTGTCCGGACCTGGACCACCTCGAGACCTCCGGAGGGGCCAAAGTACCAGAGGTTCCGTATCCCCTCCTGGGCCCGGGCGGGACCCCGGCTGGCCATCACCCGGAAGTTCCGCCCCCCGCCGGTGATAAGGCCCGCCAGGCCGGTCCTCTGGTTCTGCTGGGCCTGGGCCGCTTCCTGGGCCAGAGCCTGGTTTCGCTCCTCTATGGCCTGGGCCCTCTCTCTTTCATCCATCAGAGCAAGGCTGGCGTAAAAAAGCTTTTCCTCCAGCTCGTTGGGCTCCAGGGCCGTGGGCTGGTAACGGAGGGCCCCGTTGGGAACCAGGAGGGTGTTCTCGCTCCGAGCCACGATAAACTCCACCGAGCAGGTCATGCCGGGCATGAGGGAGCCGTCGTGGTTATCCACCCGGATGATCACCGTATAGTTCACCAGGTTGTTGATCACCACCGGCACCATGCGGATGTTCTCGACCACCCCGTTAAAGCGGCGGCCCGGGAGGCTCTCGAGGGTAAAGCGCACCGCCTGGCCCCGGTAGATCGAGGCCACGTCCAGCTCCCCTATGTTGGCTTCGATCTGCATCTCGCTGAAATTCTCTGCCAGGACAAAAATGCTCGCCGCGGCCCCAGAGGCTCCCTCGGAGACCGAGTCCCCTTCGTTAATGCGACGGTCAAAGACGATGCCGTCTATGGGGGAGGTGATATAGGCGAATTGATTTATTTCCGTATCGATGGAACGGAGGGTGGCCTCGGCGACCGCCAAATCGGCCTCCAGGTTTTCCAGATTGGTCCGGCTCGTCAGAAGCTCAAACTCAGAGATGAGGTTCCGCTCCGCCATGGAGGCCTGATTATTGTAACTGATAAGCTGAAGCCGGTAATTGGCCCTTGCCTTGAGGACCGCCGCATATTGCTGTTCCCGCCTAAGGCGGAGCATGTCGGTGTTGAGTTCCGCCAGGACATCACCCCGCTGGACGGTGTCATTAAAATCGACAAAGACCTTTTCTACCTTGCCGCTCATCTGGGGGAGGATGCGGATCGTAGAGACCGGGTGTATGGTGCCGCTGGATGAGACGGTCCTTTCCAGGGTACCCCGGCGGACGGTGGTAAACTCGTAGGTCACCCCGGAGGAATTGCCAAAGCAGGAGCCCAAGAGAAGGGGCAGAACCCAGACCATGGAAAAAACCAGGGCATAGTTGATTTTTTTTACCATACTTAGACCATACAATGGAAGGAAAGGGATTTCTACCTACTAAAATGGGTAGGTAAGCTAAAATTACTCCCTGGCAAGGCTGCCATAGCGGGCAAAGAGCTCCGCCCGGCTTTGGATGCCCAGCTTGCGGTAGAGGTTCTTCTGGTGAAAGTTCACCGTATCGTAGCTTATTTTGAGGGTGTAGGCGATCTCCTTGGGAGCTATGCCCCGCAATAGGAGGGTAAAGACCTCTTCTTCCCGGGGGGTCAGATTAAGGCGGTCTTTTATATTGAGTTCCTCCATCTGGGCCAGGGGTTGTGAGTACTCGTCGAGGCTGTTCAAGCGGATCCCGTCGGTCCAGTCGGCCTCGAAGAGCCGTTTTTGGATAAAGGGCATGAGCATAAGACAGATGCTGACCAGGACCATCACCACCCCAAAGGCCAGAAAGCGGTTGGGGACCTCGAAATAATTAAAATAGAAGGAAAAGAGGGAGGAAATTCCCGCATACTTAATAAACACCACCAGACAGAAAATTTTGAACATCTTCAATGAGCGGCTTTGTTTAATGGCCCCTCCGCAGAGGTAGAAAATGATGATATAACCCAGGCTGTCCCCCAGGCCGTAGGTAAAGGAGCCGGAAATAAAGGTGAGGGGCGCATCATAGAGGAGGGAGCCCAGCCCCAGGAGGGAGAGGGCCAGGAACATGAGCCAAATTGAGAGGGCGCTTTTTCCCTTTTGAAGCTGCAGCAAGACCACCGCCAGGATCGCCCCCAGGGTCCCCAGCCCAAAGGCCAGGCTGGAAACATTGTTATCCATCCATTCTATATAATTAAACATGCACATGATCATGTAATGAACGATGGAAAGGCCTATGACAAAGGGCACCCCCGAATTTTTGGGTTCGGTAAGGTCAATTTGGTCCCTGGAAAAGGGCAGATCCTCCATTTTGAAGGGAGAAACAAAGCACAGAACCAGGAATGCCAGCATGATAAGGGGACTGCCGTAGTACCTGATGCTCCCATGGAGGGCCGGGTGGGCATGGTAGAGGATGTAATACAGGCCATAATACAGCTGGATGAGGATCATCCCCAGGAGCCGCTCCACATTGTTGAGGGCAAAACAAAAGAAGAAAAAAGCGGCCCCCGCACAGAGGCCGATAAGGAATTTCCCGGCCATATAGACCACAAAGCGGGCCAGCCCCAGGGGAATAAACCACAGGGAAAGGTTGAGGGCCGCCGCCAGGGGCACCGCTATTTTTAACACATGGGCAGTCAGGTTTTTCGGACTCAGGGCCAGGACCAGCCAGCCCGCTCCTATAAGGCAGTACATCAAAAAATGGGAATCCAGGCCTGCCAGGGCTATGCTATGATCATAATAGCGGAAATCTCCCAGGATAACCGAGAGGGGAAAAAGGAGGATCACCGGCAAAAACCGGGCCCTGAGGTTCCTGAAGGATAATTCATCCCTGCTGTGGAGTAAGTTGCTGATCCCCCTGCTTAGAATACCCGGCAAAGCATTTTGCTCCTTTCCCCGAATTATACCCCATTATTCGGAAGATTCTACAAATCATATGCCACATCCCCTGGCTTGGCAAGAAAATTTTCCTACCCACCTTGTTTTTTTCCCCATCTGCGGGTATGCTGGATCCATACTTAGATCCAAGAGGAGCACTAATGGCTGATAAAAACATGGTAATAATCAATGGGAATGGTGCCGCTGCCCACGTGGCACACGCATTAAGTGAGGTCATCGCAATATATCCGATCACCCCCTCGAGCAATATGGGTGAACTCTCCGATGAGTTTACCTCCCAGGGCCGTCAGAATATTTGGGGTTCCGTCCCCGAAGTGGTAGAACTCCAGTCCGAGGCAGGGGCAGCGGGGACTGTCCACGGAGCCCTGACCACCGGTGCCATGAGTACCACCTTTACGGCCTCCCAGGGGCTGCTTTTAAAGATTCCCAATATGTACAAAATCGCCGGGGAACTTACCCCCTCGGTGTTTCACATCGCCGCCCGGGCCCTGGCCACCAGCTCCCTTTCAATATTTGGTGACCACCAGGATGTCATGGCCTGCCGCCAGACCGGTTTTGCCATGCTGTCCTCCAACAATGTCCAGGAAGTAATGGACATAGCCACCATTTCCTACGCCGCTACCCTGCGTTCACGGGTGCCCTTCCTCCATTTCTTTGATGGATTCAGGACCAGCCACGAAATGCAGAAGGTAGAAGAAGTCCCCTTCGAAATCATGAAGCAGATGGTGGACGATGAACTGGTAATCGCCCATCGCCAGAGGGGCCTAAGCCCCGAGCGTCCCCATATCCGCGGGACCGCCCAGAACCCCGACACCTATTTCCAGGGCCGGGAGGGGGTTAATCCCTTCTATCTAAAGGTACCGGGCATAGTCCAGGTCGAAATGGACAAATACGCCAAGTTAACCGGCCGGGCCTACCAGATTTACGAATATGTGGGGGCCAAGGACGCCGAAAAGGTGGTGATCATCATGGGTTCCGGCGGGGAGACCTGTCATGAAGTCGTTGATTATCTCATGTCCAAGGGTGAAAAGGTTGGGGTCTTGAAGGTCCGGCTCTACCGGCCCTTCGATGCGGAACTTTTTGTAAAGGCCCTGCCCGCTTCGGTAAAAGCCATTGCGGTCATGGACCGGACCAAGGATCCCGGAGCTCCCGGTGAACCCCTCTACGAAGATGTCCGCACCGCCATCGCCGAAATGCAGGCCGCCGGCAAGTTTAGCGCCAACCCTCTGGTTCTGGGGGGCCGGTATGGCTTGGGTTCCAAGGAATTCACCCCCGCCATGGCCAAGGCGGTCTATGATAATCTCTCGGGCAAAAAGACCCCCAACTTTGTGGTCGGCATAGACGACGATGTTCTGGGCAAGAGCCTGGATTACGATGAAAACTTTAGCATCGAAGAAGAAGGAATGAGCGAATGTATGTTCTACGGCCTGGGTTCTGATGGAACCGTAGGGGCCAACGAAAACACCATTCAGATCATCGGTGAAGCCAAACCGGAACTCTCGGTCCAGGCCTACTTCTCCTACGACTCCAAAAAATCCGGGGGCTTTACGGTATCTCACCTGCGCTTTGGCAAGAAAGCCATCCGCCGGCCCTACCTGATTAACAATGCGGACTTCCTGGCCTGTCATAAGTTCTCTTATATGGAAATCTACGACCTGCTCGCATTTGCCAAAGAGGGGGGCACCTTCCTTCTGAACAGCCCCTACAGTGCGGCCAATGTATGGAAGGAAATTCCCGTAGAGGCCCAGCAGAGGATTATCGACAAGAAACTAAAGTTCTATGTCATTGATGCGGTCCATATTGCCCGGGAAACCGGCATGGGCACCAGGATAAACACGGCCCTTCAGGCTGCCTACTTTAAAATCTCCGGGGTCCTCCCCGAAGCCGAGGCGGTCAAGCTGATGAAGGACTATGTGGAAAAAACCTACGGAAGGCGGGGCCGGGAAGTGGTGGAACGAAACTTTAACACCATAGACAAAGCTCTGGATGCCATCGAAGAAGTAAAGTATCCCACAAAGACCGAAGGAAACCTCCACATGAAGCCCGCCTTTACGGGGGCCAAAGACCCCTGGATTAAAGATGTCCTTGGAGCCGTCTCGAGACAGCAGGGCCACAAACTAAAGGTAAGCCAGATTCCCAATGACGGTACCTTCCCCACCGCTACCACCCAGTACGAAAAACGCTCGGTGGCCGAACAGGTGCCCATCTGGAACCCCGAGGTCTGTATACAGTGCGGCAACTGCTGTACCGTCTGTCCCCATGCCTGTATGCGTTTTAAGAACCTGACAGACGCGGAAGTTAAATCCGCTCCTGCGGGCTTTAAGGCGGTGGATATTAAACCCAGGGCCGTGGAGGGCAAGAAAACCACCATGGCGATTGGAGCCGAGGACTGTTATGCCTGCGGACTCTGTTTCAACATCTGTCCCATGTCTCAGGATAATTCCAAACCCACAGCCCTTGCCTGGAAGTCCTACTCGGATGATCCGGCCTTCCATGCCGAACAGGCCAAGATCTGGGATTTCTTCCTTTCACTGCCCGAGGTTCCCGAATCGGAACTCAACCTTGGCACCGTCAAGGGTCTGGCCTACAAGCGGCCCCTCTTTGAGTTCTCCGGTGCCTGCGGCGGCTGCGGTGAGACCCCCTATATCAAGATCCTCTCTCAGCTCTTCGGAGACCGGATGGTCATAGGAAACGCCACGGGCTGTTCTTCGATTTACGGCGGAAACCTCCCCACCACCCCCTATAGCAAACGGGCCGATGGAAGGGGACCGGTCTGGTCCAACAGCCTCTTTGAAGACACCGCCGAGTTTACCCTGGGTATGCGGGTTTCCAGCGATAAGCTGGCCCAGTCAGCCAGGGAAATCGCCGTAAAAGCCAAGGGCGAAGGTCTGGCCGCTGCGGTCATCGACAAGCTGCTGGCCAACAACCAGACTAACAACGACGAGATCGAAGCCCAGCGGAAAAACGTGGAGGAACTAAAAGAAGCCCTCAAGGGTAATTCCAGCGCCACCGCAAAGATGCTCCTCTCGCTGTCGGATCACTTCGTCAAGCGCTCGGTCTGGGCCTTTGGCGGTGACGGCTGGGCCTACGACATTGGATTCGGCGGATTGGATCACGTCATTGCATCTAACAAGAACGTGAATCTTCTGGTCATGGATACGGAGGTCTACTCCAACACCGGCGGCCAGATGTCAAAGGCCACCCCTGTGGGTGCCATTGCCAAGTTCGCCTACGCGGGTAAGGAAACCACCAAGAAGGACCTGGGTGCCATCGCCATGAGCTACGGCCATGTCTATGTGGCCAGGGTGTCCCTGGGTGCGGATATGAGGCAGGTCATCAGGGCCTTCCAGGAAGCCGAGTCCTACGACGGGCCTTCCATCATCATCTGTTACTCCCACTGTATTGCCCATGGCATCGACATGAGCAAGGGTCTGGAACAGGGCAAGGCGGTCGTTTCTTCGGGTATCTGGCCCATCTACCGCTACGACCCCCGGCTTAAAGCTGAAGGGAAGAACCCCTTCCAATTGGACTGTAAGGATCCCACCACCAGTGTGGAAGATTACATGTACAAGGAAAGCCGGTTTAGGAGCCTTACCGGGGCCGCCCCCGAAAGAGCCGCAGCTCTTCTGGAAAAAGCCAAGGCCCAAACCGCCCGAACCTGGAAAGAGTATAAGTATTTAGCTGAGCGGCCCTTCTAAGAGGGTGTTCTAACACAACGAATACCGCTGGGGGGCATCCTCCAGCGGTTTTTTTATGCCCAACCACTGAGTACATTGACTTTGTTTAGTAAAGCAGATAATTTACTACCTTCGGAGGACATAAACTTTGTCAAATGATAACGATGTAATTAAAGAATCAAGCGCAGATTTATATGACCAGCATGAAACTCAAACAGACGATGTGGACTTTATTCTGTCTGTCATCGGAAACAAACCGAAAAAAGTATTGGAAATATGCTGCGGCAGCGGACGCATTCTCATTCCCTTGGCAAAAGCCGGACACATGGTATCGGGCTTTGACATAGATGAATTTATGTTGAAAAAGATCGAGGACAAAGCCCAGGGAGTTAAAAACGTAAATTGGTTCAAAGCAGATGCGGTACATGATGATTGGGGAACGGGTTATGATGTGGTTGTACTAGCGGGTAATATCCTATTCAACATAGAATCTGACATGGACTATGAAAAAGCCCAGGAGCTGTTCATAAAAAAAGCTGCTAGGTCACTCGTCCATGGCGGTCATGTATATATTGCATATGGACCTTATGCTCCCAATGGCCGCACCTTAACTAAACCCGGTGAATCATGCGAAGACAGCGGCGAGATAGTCTGGAGTTGGGAGGGCACAGACGATAAGGGTAATTATCGAAAAGATTCGATCACATCTGGATCTTTTGATGAAGAAACAGGGATTCTAAAATTTAAAAGGCTTCTTGAACAGAAACTTGTTAATGGTAATATTATCAAAAAAGAAACCGAATGCATAAAACATTATGCAACTCTGGAACAGATACACTTCTGGCTAGCTCAAGCTGGATTTATCATCGAGCTTGAATGTGAAAATTTTGATAAAAAACCCATCAACGATGAATCAAACGAGCTTATCATATACGCCTGTAAAGGCAGCGAATAAAAAGTACCTGGAGGTCAACATAATGTCCAATAAATTAACAGAAATCCAAAAGCTCCGTATTTCTTCTTATACAGATATGGCCAAAATGATAAGAGCATTAAAAGAACGATTTGGAGATGAAGTATACGAAATTGTCTCTAAACAAAATGGCGAAAAAGCCCTAAATGAGTGGAAAAGAATTGCAGAAGACATCGAGGATACATCCATTGAAGGACTCATTTCATGTTTATGGAAGCCTTTGAAACAAGAGGGTTGGGAATATGAAATAGAAAAAACAGAAACGGGAACTCAAATGAAGTGTACCCGCTGCGGACTTTATGATTTAGCCAAATATTGCGGAATTACGGAGGAAGCATATTATATGTTTTGTACAAACGACCCCTATATAACAGAAGGGTTTAACCCAAACATAGGCTTAAAAATGACCAAAACATTAATGCAGGGACATGATTGCTGCGATCATTTCTATTATTACAAGAAATGATATCTCAGATCAAATCTTACTCGTAAGGAGGTTTACTCGTAAGGCGAATTTTATTCGTAAGGCGAGTTACCTACTCGTAAGGCGAATTTTATTCGCCAGTGATCCCCGCGCTTTCTATACCCCGGATCAACTGCCGCTGGACCACCAGGTACATGATAAAGAGGGGCAAGATGGAGATAAAGGTGGCGGACATTTTATAAGCTTCGTTGATGCGCTCCTGCTCTTCTCCGGCTTCGATGAACTGGTCAAAAATGCTGTCAAACACAGCAAGGCGGTGGGGAAGAAGGGCGATCTGGCCCCTCACAAAGGTATTGGTTATGTAGGTCTCGTTCCAGTTCCATACAAACGACAAAAGAAAGACCACCAGTATGGTGCTTAGACTTAATTTTAAAATGATGTGGTAAAAAATCTGTACGGGATTTGCGCCGTCCACAGCGGCAGACTCGTCCAGGGCCCTGGGGATGAGTCTAAAAAAGTTATAAAAAATAAGAATCAAAATGGCAGAAAAGATACCCTGTCCTGTAAGGGCCATAAAAATTTGGGGGAAGGGGGTTCCTATCATTTGAAGTCCTATGGTCTCCCTCACCCATACCGCCATCATGGTCCTGGGTATAAGCAAAATAGGAGTAGGAAGGATAAAGGTAATGATCACCATTAGGAACCAAAAATTCTTGAACTTAAAATTGTAGCGGGCAAAGGCATAGCCTGTTATGGAAGAGACCAGGGTCTGACAAAAGGCCAGGACGCCGGAATACCAAATGGAATTAACCAGGGTGGTACTAAGATCCAAAACCCTAAGGGCAATAATCAAATTACCCAAAGAAGTGGTTTTGGGTATCCAGTTTACCGTGGGGTTAATGATATCGTCCGGGCTCATTAAAGAGGTAGTGATCATCCTAAGAAGGGGGTACATAAACTGATAGCTTATAAGAATAAGAGCCGCATAGATAAATAGGTGGGCATAATTTACCCGCTGCGAAAAATGCTTTGTCTTGAGTAAAACCCTCTGCTTGGTAGCCTGAATTTTTTCTATCATCCCTTAAGCTCCACCATAAATTTCTCGTTTTGCCCTGGCCCGTTTCATCGATTCTTCTGCACTTTCATTGGGTTCTTTTAAAAGAGCAAAAGCTATACCCATTAATCCCAGGGCTGCGGCGGTATATACCCATGCATAGGTGCTGGCCAATCCCAGGCCCCTGGTGGTTACATAAATTGCGTCCTGGACCATGGGCAGCACCGGGTTAATATCGTAGGTCCCCAGCTGCACCACCGTTAAAATAACCGAAACCATAATGATAGGCCTCACTATGGGGATAACTATCTTCCATAGAATCTGCCAGGAATTGGCAGAATCTATCCTGGCGGCTTCGAGGATGCTAATATTTATTTTCTGTAGACCGGTAATAAAAAGAATGATGGGTATTCCCGTAAACCAGAGGACCATGGAAAAGTTGGCAAAAATAAAAACCAAGGCCGTAGCCAGGGGCATGGAAAACTGGGCTACCATTTGAAAAAGGATCATGTCTTCGATCCCCGTAATGGTCATGCCCCCGGAATCCATCAACTGGTGCATCACTGGACCAGACATGACGATGACGGGCATAAAGAAGAGGGCCCTAAAGCCGGCCCTAAATTTTATGCTTTGGTTTAATAATAGGGCCAGAATAAAGGCAATGACTGTAATCACCGGAGCATAGGCCAGCTCCATGGTTAAAAAAGAGATAAGGGCAGGCACAAAATTGGGGTTCCTAAAAAAAGCCAGGTTATAGTTGTCTATGCCCACATAGCTTATCTGCCAGCCCTCTATGGAAAAAAACACTTCATGGAAGCTTAAGTAAATCGTATAGATAAAGGGCCATACAGTGAGGACTAAAAATCCAAATAACCAGGGAAGGAGGAACATATAGCCCAGGAAGTTTTGCCTTTTTTCAAAGACACTCAATTTTTTCTTTTTCATGGTACTCCCCGTATGAGTGTCGCAGAGAGGGCCCTGTAATACTGACCCCCATAGGAGTAAGCATCATTCGTATAGTTAATAAGGATCCTTATGCCCCCCGAGTACTCGTTTAAAATTACCCCATCCGCCAGGACCCTTCTATCAATCCATTCAAGACCTTTAACGGGTCCCAGGGCGGCAGAAACTTCCCCATGGATGGCAATAATAATGTCCCGGTATACATCGTACTCGGTGGAGAAAAACCTAAGGGAGTTGGTGCTGGATAAGAGGTAGGCGGGCCCATAGGTAAGAACGAAGGCGGGATATACGTTATAGTCGATCATCCGCAGAACATCCCGCTGGGTAAAAAATGAAAAGTTTGAATAGGGGCCGTACATTTCCATGGTTCCATTAAGGACCATCTGCAAAAAGGGAACCGTGTCGGTTTGGATTATATACTGGGTTGGAAACACGGGGATCTGCAAAAACCTGTCGATGTGGCTCCATAGATACTTATTGGGTGCCACCGCATTTAGGGGAAGGGGGCTATTGGCAAAGGTCTCCTGGTACAGTGCTATGGTTTCCTTCGTGGTAATGGGATCCACCCTGCCCCAGTGACTTAAGAGCTGGCTCGTCATTCCGCTGGCGGTATGGGAAGAAGCTCCCAGGCGGGCAGCTTCTCTGGTCTGCCGATTAAACCAATCGGCACTGCGCTGGGGCCGGGCAAAAGAAATTTCCTGCACCGGCAGGGAAGGATTATTATTGTCCCTGGCTCTTAGGCCCCAGCGGTTCATGTGGTAAGCCTGATTCCGGGGAAGATTCATTTGATGCCGGTTAATGGTGGTGTAGTCCTGGGCAAAGCTCAAATCCACGTTTAAAGAAGAAGCTTCGGAAAAGAGCTGTTGAAAATCCCTTCGGCTTCCTATGTGGCGGGTAAAATTGATATTCCCGGGGTTCCCGGTGGTAATGCCGCCATCCTGGAACCCCAAGAGCCCCCCGTTTATGGAACCAATGCCATGATCGAGCAAGTCACGGACTATGACTCCCACATCTCTGGCATGGGTGGTAACCACATTGGAAAACCCTATAACGCTTCGCTTTACATCTCCCATTATAAAGTCGGTCCGGACCGGAATTTGCCCGTCCCTGGCAAGCTGGCCGGGGCTTAAGGTGCCGTTACTGATGAGGTGGTTCCGGTAGGCCAGGGCCATCCCCACGTAATCCGCATCTTCGCCCCTTAGAAAATGGTAATCGATGGCAATATCATATCTATGCCGCTCGGGGAACAATCTAAAGAAACCATCCCGGGCCCGGTTATAGACCTGATGTATGGGCCGGTTAAAAATAAATCGGGGGTAAATATAATTATAGTTCGTGGTGTTACCCTTGGGGGACATGATAATTTCCATATGCTCATCCCCCTGGTCCGCCCAGGCGACGAATGCTTTTTGGTCCTGTCCTATGGAAACCCCAAAGACCGGCATGAGGGGTTCCTTACGGCGAACCGTGTGAACCGTGTCATCATAAAACAGGGTTGCTTCTGCGGGGTTGTCCCCAAAAACCTGCCCCACATAGCGGTTTATGCTTACGGTGTGATCCTGGTAACGGATTAATGCTCCGCTCCCGTCGGGGACAAAGGCATAACCTGGCGTCATGGGCACAGGGGTCTGGGGGCCGTACTCCCCTGTTTCATGGTTAAAATACTCCCGGACCCCGCCGGCGGCCCCTAAAAAGGGAGTAATAATGATGGCGGCCATGCGGTCCTGACCGGGCCCAGAAATTTCGTGATCATAAATTCGGTAGCTTATGCCCCGGCTCGATAGATGAAAATGCAGGGATACCTGCAATTCCAGGGTGGTAAAATGAGCATCCAGGCGAAAGTGGCTGTCAGAAATTTTAACCAGCTCCGAACGGGACCCTTGCCGGGCCGAAGAGGAGACCATGTTCAGGTTAAAGGTTTCGTCATAAAACTCGACGGTGAGCAGGGAGTTGGCAAAGCCTGTGTAGGTTGCGTTAAGCCGGACCTCCCGGGGTTCTGCGGCCCGCATCCTCTCTTCGTCGGTCTGGGCCGCTGCGATGATCCGGTCCAGGTCCTGCCCAAAGGGGGCGTCCAGGCCGGTCTTCCAGATGTAGCCCGACACCAGGTCTTCGATCATGATGATGTCCCGGTCGGCCCTAAAGTAATAGACCAGATCCCCAAACTGCCCCAGCAATTCATATGCGGCAGATTTTTCTCTATCATCCGGAACCGCCCGGGGCGGGGGCAGAAGGGTATCCCTAATCGTGGGGAAATATGTGGCCGAACCGGCAATTGCAAGGGTAAGGCTAAGAAGCACCACCAGAGGAATTATCTTCTGCGACTTAGTACATGTTGGTAACATTCGCATGGACCTCCCTTACGATGGATTCAAAGAACAACCCGAATTGATTAAACAGAATTGTCATGTTAAAGAGCACCACCAGGGCAATGATCATAAAGGCCATGGTAAAGATGACACTTTTAAAGGTGTCCTTAAAGCTATAGCCATGGACTTCCTGCAGGCCCAGCCACAAAAGAACGCCGCTCCAGGAGAAGCCACCGATAAGCATAAAGACCAGAAGGAACACTTCGTTTTCGGTGAGCACATGGGAAACTACCGTAACAAGAAGCAGGGTAACACTGAGGGGCAGCATAGCATAGCTTACCAGCTTAAAAATATCGGCCACTCCCCCATCGCCGTCATTTATGGAGGTGACCAGGTAATTACAGAAAACAAATAAAAGGTAGAGTCCTAAAAACCCCCCGATGACGACGTTAAAATCCATGTCTTCTATTTCAACAAATTGAACCACAAAACCTCTGGAGGTTTGAAAGATCATGTAGGCAGCAAAGAACAAAAGAAAATTTACCGTTGCTCCGGGAACGCAGCCCCTTTCGCGCCGCTTAAGGGAATAGTAGGTATCCAGGGGGTGGCGAGCCACAGAAAATGAGACGAGCACCGAGTTTAAATAAGGAGCATGCATAATGGCATCTATGCCCCTGGCTATAGCTGTTTTTACCCGCTTCTTTTTATCGATATGCTTAATTAGAAAGACAGTAAAAAAGAAGGCAATAAAGGTTATGAGTATGTAGGACATATTCCCTAAGAGCCAGGAGTTTCGGGTTTCCCAAAATGCCTGACTGTAAAACTCCCTGTTCCCGGCCACGTAAAACTGATATTGTGCATTGGCGAATTCTTCCTGGTAAAGCCAGGCCTTGCCCAGGCCGTTATGGGCCAGCACTGACATCTGATTAAATCTGAGTACGTTGGTCCATTCCCTGGTCGCTTCGTTGTAATGGCCGTCATTAAAAAGCTGCTGGGCCCGGTAAATCGAAAGGGTATACTCGGTGGGGGAATAACTTTGCAAAAAAGCCTTGGTGCCATCCAGGGCCCAGATATAACCCTGGGAGGACACGGCAATGGAAATTAGATTGGTAAACCAGCCCGCAATATCATCGTTGCTGAGGGGGCCCGCACCAAAATAAAAGATCTCTTCGCCGTCCCCGGTGTTCACCTGTATCCACCCATGGGTAGAGGCGGTAAAAATGTTGCCAAAGCGATCTACACTAATATCGGTCAGGGAAGTTCCGGTGGTGGAACCGAGCATGTTCCGGCCCGCCATATCGTGCTTTTTAATGGCCTCCCCGGAGGCAGCCTCGTCCCGGCCCATGGAGACTGAATAGACTATGCCCCGGGGATCTACAAATACATTTGACAAGGTCAGGGGAAGGCGATCCAGCAAGCCCTGCCTCTGCCTGTCGGTAAAGAAAATGTTCTGCATAAGCTGGGCGAAGGTAAGGGTGGTGCGGTTGGCCGTAAAGAAGCCCAAAAATTCACCCTCGTTGGAAAGGTGAATGATCCCGTTATACACCCCCTCACCTATGATATACATACTGCCCCGGGGGTCCACCCCTACCCTCATGGGGGCAAAATCGGTGTCCCCAAAGGCCACAGAGGTGGGAGCATAAATGGTACGAATAAGCTCATCCGCCGGGTTAAAAATATACACAGCCTGGGCGGCAGAGTCGGCCACATAGAGATAATCATCGGGGGTAACAAAGAGACCCCGGGGGGACCTAAATTCCTCGTAACGAATTTCCCGCACCAGGGTTCCCGAAATGGTATCGAATAAGACGATGCGCCGGTTCCCCGTGTCGGCGATATAGAGGATGTCATTGCTCCCAAAACCTATGTTTTCGGGATTACTTAAACCCAGACCCGTGATGGTATGCTCGGGCAAATAGGCGTCCTGGGTGGGCACTGCAAAGCCCCTGCGGTTTCGGGCAAAGCTTACTGCGGTAGATTGGGAGAACAGCTCAACCGGCAGTAAAGTCAAGAGAAAAAAAATGAAAAATAGGGGCTTCTTCATTTTTGCTGCTCTCATTTTATTCCCGAATGGCTCATGGTATTCATTACCCTGGACTGCATAAAAATAAAGATGATCAGGTTGGGTAAGAACATAATAAGAGCTGCCGTGGCCTGAACCCCCGCCATGGCTGGGGTATCCAGGTTAGCCAGGGTACCTATGTAAAAAGCAAAGGACTTTAAGGTGTCATCTACCAGGTAGAGGTTAGAAGCTTCGGTGGCCCCCCAGACTATTTGAAAGCAAAGGATCCCCACGGTGGCCAGGGCCGGGGTAATCAAAGGAAAGACGATTTTAAACATCAGGGTTACTTCACCGGCCCCGTCTATGCGGGCCGACTCCAAGAGGGCATCGGGCACCTGATCTACAAATTGCTTAACCAAGAAGAGGGCCACCGGCATGCCCAAGAGGGGCAGGATATGTACCAGAAAATTATTGTTAAGACCCAGGTTTACGATGATGAGGTAGCGGGGTATGCCCACCGCAGCGGGAACAAACATCAAGGCCGCCTGGTTTAGTCTAAAGAGGGCGGTATTAAGGCGGAACTTTTTCTTGGAAAAGGCGTAGGCACTCATGGCGGTGATAAAGATAGACAGACTGACGGTCGCCACCGTCACGATAAGGGTGTTCACCAGGAAGCGGGACATGGGAATCCCGGTGCCCGAAGTGATGCCCATGATCATCCTAAAGTTCTGTAACGTGGGACGGCGGACGATAAAGGTGGGGGGGAAGCGAAAGAGTTCCTCCAGGGGTTTAAAGGCCTGGTTGATAATGTATATAATCGGCAGGGTCATAAAGAGAGCTACGGGCACCAGGAAGAGGTAAAATTTTATCTGGGACGAGTGGAATCTTTCGGGATTTATTTTCATCCCCTGAATGCTTGCCATCTTAATCCCTCTCTCCAAAAAAGGTATACGCGAGCTTGGAAAAAACCCAGACTATGCAGAGCAAAGCTACCGACACCGCCGCAGCGTAGCCCATCTCGAAACGGAGGAAGCCGTAATCATCAATATGGTTGGTGATCAATTGCCCCGAATACTGGGGCGTCGGATTAGCCCCCGAGAGGGCAACTCCAATGGCCCCGTTATTAAAGGCCCCCACTATGGCCATGACGGCCCCAAAGAGCATCTGGGGCTTCATGGAAGGGATGGTGATATAGATAATTTCCTGAAAGCGGTTTCTTAGGCCGTCTATATAGGCGGCCTCGTAGAGTTCCTTGTTGATGTTTAGGATCCCCGCCAACATGGCCAAAAAGCCTATTCCCATGGCACTCCACAGGGAGACCAGGATCATGATGCTCATTAAATATTGAGGGGATTGCAAAAACTGTATGGGCGTTTGGATCAGGTTCCAGCGTAAGAGGATGGAGTTAACGATACCCCCCTGGTTCCCCATAAAGATGGTCCGCCAGAGGACCCCGATAAATACCCCGCCGGCCAAAGAGGGGGTGTAGAGCAAAAGGGCAATGACAGTCCGGGGACCCCTCTGTATCTGGGCCAGCATCCAGGCCATCATAAAGGAAATGACATAACCCCCGGGACCTATGCTCAGGGCAAAGAGAATGGTGTTGGGCAGGACATTCCTAAAGAAGACCGTGTCCTGGGTTAAGAGGGTTATGTAGTTATAGAGCCCCGCAAAGGTGGGGGCCTGGATTAGATCAAAATAGGTAAAGGACAAATAGATCGCCACAGCTATGGGGATGGCGATAAAGATGGAAAAAAGAGCCCCATAGGGTAAAAGAAGGACCAGGGCATGGAGGCCGTCCTTGGAGTTGACGGACAGCCTTTTCTGGGGCCGGACTTTGGTACTCATGGCCTGCCTGCCTGCGGGATTGGCTGCGGAAGCCTTGCATTGTCTATCTGGTCGATAATCCAGTCTATCTCCCGGACTACGTAGGGCACCACCTGCTCACCCTGGGAATTAAGATAGCCGAACTCGGTCATCTTTCTGCGGAACTCCCGCTGTATCTCGATGACCTGCCGGTCTATGGCAACCCGCACGGGGGTCCCATCAAAGACGATGGTGTTCCAGATGTCCGAAAGCCCCCTCTCGAGCAAGTACTGACCGGGACTGCGGGGTGCATCCCTCAGCCAGGCCACCGATTCAAGTATGGTCTGCTTGTGATTATCGTCGATGGGAATGTTCCCCAGGGCGTTAATGTTAGAGGGCAGGTAGAAGATCCTAAAGCTGGAAAACAAGGAAAAGGCAAAGTCCGTTTGGGTCTCTTCGCTGAGGAACCATTTAAGGAAGGTCCAGGCATTATCGGGCTGGGTGGTATTTTCGAACACCACGCTGGCGGAGCCATTGGCGATAAACCAGCGGGAAATACTGCCGTCTTCCTGTTCGGTCCCCACATAGGGGATGATGTTCCACTGGCCCATCAGCTCCGGGGCCCCCAGGGTTAAGAGAAGGTAGGTCCCCGCATCGATGATGCCCACGGGGGTCTGGCCCAGGCGGAAGGAGTTAAAGAAGCTGGGGACCTGGGCGGCCAGGGCATAGGTGGTAAAGAGATCTCCCAGGAAAGAAATGCCGTTTACCGCATTGGCCTCGTTAATGGCGGTCCCCAGGCCGTCGGGCCGGTACAGGAGGCCCTCATTCTGGTAGATCAAGGGGGAGGTTTGATAAAACCACTTGTAGCCCGTACCGGCGGCGATGGGCATGTAGAAGCTCATGTCAAAGCGCTGGAGCTCCGCCATCATCTGGGCCACATCGGTCCAGGTATTGGGGGGCGGAATGTTGAGCTGCCCCAATATGTCTTCCCGGTAGACCGTGGCATTGAAGGAGATGGTCTCGGGAACCGCATACACCCCTTCATTTAAGATATAGCTGGTCAGGGCCCCGGGTACCACATTCCCCATGTAGCTCCAGAAGTCATCGAACTCGGTCAGATCATAGAGAGCTTTCCGAAGGGCCAGCTCGAAGGGCATCCAGGAGGGGACCCCCATGGCAATATCGGGGTTGGTCCCTGCAGCCCTGGCCATGATAAGGCGGTTTACATCGGGCATCACCGACAGGTTTACCCTTATTCCCGTTTGGGGGGTAAAGCGGGTATCGATAAAGCGCTGAAGCAGATCCACCTGAACATAGGAAGATGCATACC
This sequence comes from Treponema sp., assembly GCA_009777335.1. GTDB lineage: Bacteria > Spirochaetota > Spirochaetia > Treponematales > Breznakiellaceae > WRKT01. Next base: position 209,166 of record WRMC01000001.1, read on the forward strand.
ATATATTGAGGGCATCTTCGTGGTTCCGGGTCCTGAATCTATCAGAGAAGTAGGTGTTCCAGAGTTTCCTGACCCCATCGGTAAAAACCGTCATAAAGGGGGCGTTCTCCCGGGGAAGATCCTCGGCCCGGCCCAGATAGATGGCACTTAAATTGAGGGAGTTCCCATGGAGGGCGTCCAGAGCCACCCCGGCCTGCTGGAGCACCGAGGCATCCTGGCCGTTGAGCATCCTGATATAAAGGGGGAGTTCATCGGGCCGCTCCCTAAGCCGTTCCAGATACGAGACCGCCTGGACCAGGGGCATGATGACCGAGGAGTTTTCCCCCCGGGGGCTGTGGCGGGAGAGATCGATAATAAGGTCCCGTAAAATAATATCGTAGGCGTCCAGATAATCACTGATCTCTGGAATATAGGAGGTAAGCCGCCAGGTGCGATTCCGGTCTATTACGGTACCGGTAATTTTTCGGATCTCTATGGAAAACTGATTAATATGGTCGATTAAAAGCCGGAGGCTTCGGATATGCGTAGCTATGGGGGCCCGTTCGGTCCTCAGGGACAATTGATGGTTCCCCTGGCTTAGGTAAATCAGATAGGGGCTGCCCTCATCGTCCGAGAGGGTATAGTTACTCCAGCGGTTCCCGGCGGTGGGAGCCAGGGGGTAGGAGGCAGCTTGGGCAAAGGGGAACTCGCCGTTAATGCGCAGGCTCGTAAAAAATGCAAAGTCCTGCAAACCTGTTCTATATTGCAAGCTAAGGGCATAATAGCCGCTTTGGGGTACGTTGATATCGTAAAAAATTTCGTCCCCCGCCCTGCTGGTCGTAAGGGCATTTACCCTTCTATGTATGGGGTCATAGGGCATAATGTGGGGGCTCGAAGAGGAACTATTGGAAACATGGGCCGAGTTCTTCTTGGTATAATAGACTGCGTTAATATTGAGGAAGTCCGCCACCGCCCCGGACCCCATGGAGGCATGGTAGGGTTCGGGCTCCCTATAAGAGTAGGCCGCCAGGTCCCCCAGCCATAAAAGCTGGGCGGTGTTGTTAAAAAATTCTATGGTGTTAAGGCCCTCGTGTAAATAAAAATTGAGGGGCAGGTCAGAGGTATAACTGGTATCGAAGAGGTGTACCCTATGGGGGCCCGGGACCCTTCTGCGTATGGGCGGGGATTCATCTCCAAATTTATCGATAGGATATTGCTTTGATTCATCCTCCCAAAAAACCGGCAGAATAATCGCATGGGCTTCTAAATAGGGAGTTATGCCATTTACTTCGATGGCCAGGGATATATCGGTAAAGCTGTTACTTAAGGCGTTATAGGCAAGAGAAAAATAATAGAACCCCGCATAGGGGACCTCTACCTGATAGACCAGGCTTTCGCCCCCCGCTATGGTGGTGCTGGCAGGAACGGTTATGTCCCTTCTTGGGCCAGGGGCGGGATTTGCGGCATTAAGGAAATCCACATAGGTAAGGCGGGGGCTGCTTAAGGAGTTTCGTAACAGGGCGTGGGCGGCATCGGATTGGGCCCGGCTTACGGGCAGTATGTCCACATTTCGGGTGAACATGATAAACCCAATGATGCCCCCCACCAGGATAGTCACCACGGAGATTAATACGACAATCCTTAGTTTGGACATAGCTAAAACCTTATAATACCAGCCCACCCATCCTAAAACCGAATGGATGGGCTGGAAAAGATGTAACTACCGTAAGGGATAGTACCGGTTTAAAGCATCGTTCAGCCTCACCATTTCTACTTCCCAACGCTCATTAAAGGCGGTGTTCCATATGGGGAGCCGGGAGTAAATCTGATCGAGCCAGTTGGGGTCTGTGCTAACCGCCCCGGTAACATCGGGGTTCCAGGCATTGTTCCATTCCCAGATGATGGTCCGCCGGCCCCCTTCAAAGTCGTAGAACCAGGGGAAGGCCTTGTCAGAGATGTCCCAGAGCTGACCGGCCTGCCAAAGCTCCATCACATAGTGCCAGCCGGGCATGGCATTCCGGTTCCGGTAGGCCTGGGTTTGGGGCAGGCTGTACCAGATTTCCATCTGCTTGTCGAATTCGGGGCCCGTCACAAAGGGCAGAGAGATGTTCATGGAGGGAGACAGGACGCCGCCGCCGGTGAGGAACATGGTGTTCCGCCGGGATTCCCAGGCCCGGGTGTCGGCCCCAAAGAAGCGCACAAACTCGTAGGCGATACGGAGTTTGAGTTCCTCTTCTTCGTTCAAGGCGGGGTTACCGTCGTCCATGGCAAAGTTCCGGATTACCCAGGGGTCATTGGTAAGGCCCACATGGTTACCCACCCATTGGGTAGAGGGCATGGGATAGATGTCCCAGTCAGCTACCCGCACCCTGTTCCCAGAGTCGGGGTTGGCAGCAGAACCCAGGTTCCAGGGTTCGCCGGAGAAGGTTAAAAGACTGCCTTCGAAGAAGAAGCGCCAACCCCAGTTTCCGTGGGCCGACATAAACTCGGAAGTCACGAGGCCCGCATCGTTATTCGCATGGACCGTGTGGTGCCGCCACTGATTAAAGACCCTGAGGAGGTCCCTGGTGGGCTGGCCGTTAATGTTTACGAAGGGTTCGCCGGGCTGGCGGTACATAAGCTGGTAGTTAAAATCCCGGGTGCCGCCCCTCACCACGTGGAGGTCGTCCCCCCAGCCGCCCATACTGCCGTACCATTCGTTGGGCCGGTGGTTGGTGATAAAGCGGGTGAATTCTTCTATGGTCCAGTCGGGGTCCGGCACGTCGATGTTGTTGGCATCTGCCAGGGACCGGTTTACCCAAATACCCCTGGGTATGATGTACTGGGGCAGGGCAAAGAGCCGGCCCTCTATCGTAAGCATATCGAGAATACCGGGGTTAAAGGTGGCCAGCATGGGGTCTATGTCCCGGAACATCGAAAGGTCCGCAATAAGCCCCCGCTGTATATCCCCGATCATGTCGGTGACCACATAGACGTCCGCGTGCCGTCCGTACTGCATACGGAAGTTTTCGCGGTGCTGCTCCCAGGGTACCCCCGCATTGGGATCCCCGGACATGGCAAAGATGTTGACCGTCACATTGGGAAAGATCTTTTTAAACTCCAGGGCCGTGGCGTGGATCATCGCCGGGTTGGTGGCCCGGATGTCATCGGAGGTCCATCGGGCAGTACCCAGATCCTCGTAGAAGGTATCATCCCCGCCCCAGGTCATAAAGGTTATTTCCCCTACCACATCGTAGGGCAGACCCGAAGGCGATAAGCCCGTATCCGCTGCGGCCCCTCCTCCTGTGGACCCTCCCCTTTGGCAGGAAACGGTAATCGCTAAAATGCCCAGGAGTACCAAGGGCAACCATACACCTTTTCTCATGGTAGATGTCTTCATGTTCTTCCTTCCCCTTTGAGTAAGCTAATAAGGTATAGTCTACACCGTGAATTTCAAAACTGTCAAATTATTTTGATCCCATCAAGATCTGTAAACTGTTCAGATATGTGAAAACCCATAGCTTATATTGAAAAAAAGCTCCTATAAAGGTACACTAGGGTAGAGGTCACCATGTCTGATGTATTAAACAAGATGATGTCCCTCATAGGCAGGGACGACGAAGGGGGCTCCGACAAGGACGTCCTATTAAAGCACTTGGTCAAAGAAATCGCCCACAATAAATACGCGAAGTTTTTCCGTCCCCGCCACGAAGAAGCCGATGCCTCCCTGGGGCAGTATTTTTTCGGCATTTATAAGGCCATATTTCCCCTGCAGACCTTTTTAAGGGATCCGGCGGTGGAAGTAAAAATCAGGCAGATAGCCCTGGAGGCCTTTCTTGATAAGCCCACCATGGACATTATTAAAAGGCTCAGCCCCGATAAAATAGCAGAACGGCGTAAGACCTCCGGGGAGGATCTCCCCCGGATCTTGCAGGAAGATCTGGCAGCCCTGGCAGCGGGCTTTGACAGCCCCCGGATCGCCGCGGCGGACCGCTGCTATGACCTTATCGCCGCCATGAAGCAATTTGTCTTCTTTGACTTCCTCTCTTTGGTGAGAAAATTCGATCCCGAAATTAGGGAAGGGGACTTTGTGTCCCAGCAAAAATTTGTCCCCGTAGATGCGGGCATCTTGTCCGCAGACCTGGCGAGCTTCCTCTCGGTCCTTCCCCCCACCGAAGGGGACCATGACTGGAAAACCGTATTCGAGGTCCTTAAATACTGCAAGGGGGGCAGCGATGTGATTCCCCCGGCCCTCTGGAATAATGTCCTCGCCAGCCTGGGAGATCTAAAAGCATCGAAAATCCTGGAGCTTATTAACAGGATAGCTACCAGGAATCCCATTCTGGAGATTAAAGCCATCCATCCCCATGAATCCCTCTCGGCCCAGTGGCTGGAGCAGAAAAACGAAGAGGTCAGGGAGGTTATACAGGGAATCGCGGGGAACCAAAGGCACAGCCAGATAAACACCCTGGAGCAGGCAGTGTTCGGCTCCATCTCGACCAATCGCCTCCAGTACTATACCCCCGAAAAGGGCAGGCCCCTGGAGGACAAGAGCCTGGATACCTTCATCTACTCCCCGGCCCTTAATCACCTGGCCGCCTTTATCAGCGAATTCTTAAGCAAGGATATGTACGAACTCTGTGATATCCTCCTGGTCAGGGGGCAATGGACCAACCACGGGGCTTCCCGGCAGATGTCCGAGAGCTTCCATGAGGTTACCGCCATGACCCAGGAAATAAACACCCTCGATGAGACCCTGGCAGAGACGGGAAGCAACGGACCCCGGCTGCGGGGGGCCCTTTTGCGGGTAGACCGGGATAAATCCCAGGTCCGGTACATCAACAGCATCGTGGGAAGCATCAACGATGAGGCCCTCGAAATCATTAACCAGGCGGTCCCGGCCCTGATTGTCGTGGGAAAGCACTTTAAGATGCTCCTGGAGGACTGCGAAAAGAAGCAGTTTGAACTGGTGATGAACTGGAAGGAGCTGGGCCTGGTGTCCAAGACTCCGATGAACGAAAGGCTCGCAGGGGCCTACAAAAAGATAAACTACTTTGTGCAGCTGATGATCCTGGAAACCAAAAACATCGAGTAAGCATATAGGCTCCTGTAATGTTTTAATTAACTATTTACTTTCCGGCAAAATTTGGATACTATGTTCCCAGTGGGCAATCCTTGTGTTTTCAGGCTTTTTTACGTATTAAAAAAGGCTCACATGCGATTATAAGGGAGTAGTACACATGTTGGAGGGTCTAATTGTTTTTGTAACGGCCGGGTCGGTTCTGGCCCTGTCTTATGCATTCATCCAATACCGCAGAATTTTTAAATTCTCCGAAGGCAGCGAGACCATGAGAAAGATCTCCGCCACCATTCGCCTGGGGGCCAACGCTTTTATGAAGCGCCAGTACTCGGGGATCGCGGTCTTTTTTGCGGTTATGTTCGTAGTCCTGGGGGCCATGGCCTTTGCGGGATTTTTAACCCCCTTTGTACCCTTTGCTTTTCTAACCGGGGGCTTCTTTTCGGGGATTTCCGGGATCATAGGCATGAAGGCAGCCACCTATGCCAATTCCCGGACCGCCCAGGCGGCCTCGGAAAGCTTAAACCGGGGCTTACGGGTTGCCTTCTCGGCAGGCTCGGTCATGGGCTTTACGGTAGTCGGAATGGCCCTTTTGGACATCTCGCTCTGGTACATCCTGCTGCGCTACGTCTTTCTGCCCACCTTCTTTAGCCATATCACCGACCAGGCAGAAATTATTTCCTATATAACCTCAGCCATGCTCACCTTTGCCATGGGCTCCTCCAGCGTGGCCCTCTTTGCCAGGGTCGGCGGCGGTATCTTTACCAAGGCCGCAGACGTGGGTTCTGACCTGGTCGGCAAGGTAGAAGCGGGCATCCCCGAGGACGACCCCCGGAACCCCGCCACCATCGCGGACAATGTTGGGGACAACGTAGGGGACATCGCCGGTCTTGGGGCCGACCTCTTCGAATCCTACGTGGGTTCGGTGGTAGCCTCCATGGCCCTGGCGGTCGCCGCAGGTTATGGCTTTAACGGGGTCATCGTTCCCCCCCTTATCGCGGTGGTGGGCTTGCTCGCCTCGCTGGTGGGAACCTTCTTTGTCCAGGTAAAAGAGTCGGCGGATCAAAAGTCCCTCCTCTTTGCCCTCCGCAAGGGGATCTACATCGCCGCGGCCCTCTCGGCCATCGGTGCCTACCCCGTCCTTTCCTATGCCCTGGACTTTGCCAACAACCCCGAACGGATTGGGATCTACGGGGCAGTCCTCTCGGGTCTTATCGCCGGGGTAATCATAGGCTATGTGACCGAGTACTACACCTCGGACAACTACAAGCCCACCCGGAGCGTCGCCGATGCGGGGCTCACCGGGCCGGCCACGATTATCATTGGGGGCCTCTCGGTGGGGATGATCTCCGTCGTCATTCCGGTCATCGTCATTTCCGCCTCCCTCTTGATCAGCTACTACCTCGCCGGCGGAGCTACGAGTTTTGAATACGGTCTTTACGGGGTCGGCCTCTCGGCGGTGGGTATGCTCTCCACCCTGGCCATTACCCTTACCACCGATGCCTACGGGCCCATCGCCGACAATGCGGGCGGTATAGCCCAGATGGCCAAGATGCCCGAAGAAGTCCGGCGCCGCACCGATGCCCTGGACGCCCTGGGGAACACCACCGCCGCCACCGGCAAGGGCTTTGCCATTGGTTCTGCGGCCCTTACGGCCCTGGCCCTTATCGTGGCCTACATCGACGAAATCAAGCAGCGGATCCCCGACACCTGGGAATCGGTCCTGCGCCTGGAGATTACCAACCCACAGGTTCTTATCGGCCTCTTTTTGGGGGCCATGCTTACCTTCCTCTTCTCGGCCATGACCATCAGGGCCGTGGGGAACGCCGCCCAGATCATTGTTAAAGAGGTCCGGCGGCAGTTCAGCACCAACAAGGGGATCCTGGAGGGGACCTCAGAGCCCGACTACGCCACCTGTGTCGATATCTGTACCAGGGGCTCCCAGAAGGAAATGATCCCCTCGGCCATCGTCGCGGTGGGTTCACCCATCATCATAGGGCTGGTCCTTGGGGCCCCCGGGGTCATAGGTATGCTCGCCGGTGCCACCGCATCGGGTTTCGTCCTGGCCCTCATGATGGCCAACGCCGGTGGTGCCTGGGACAATGCGAAGAAGTTCATCGAAGCCGGGAACCACGGCGGCAAGGGTTCAGACCCCCACAAGGCCGCGGTAGTCGGCGACACCGTAGGGGACCCCCTCAAAGACACCTCGGGCCCCGCGGTTGATATTCTTATCAAGCTCATGTCCATGGTGTCCATCGTGTTTGTGGGATTGATCCTTAACTTCTCGCTCTTCTAGAAAGGTGTAAGACAGACAAAGTACGTTTTATAGGCCGGCCCTGGGTTTCCCTGGGGCCGGTTTTTTTTGGACAACACTGGCACCGCAGTGACCCGCATCAGGGTCAGAGAAGTACCTTGACAGATCTATACCAACCGGGCAAGACTACTACCATGGCGCATTTTTTGGGAAAAAAGCCAAGCCCCCTATTCTTAAAGGTATACTTACTCCTTGCTCTTGTGGGATCCTTTACCCTGGCAGCCACAGATTCCTTCCCCCGGGAGCTCTCCTTTGACAATCATTACCTGGACAGCCATGCCGGTTCCGAAGGCCATAGGACCCTGAAGGGATACACCATAGACTGGGGTGCCGTGGAGATGACCGTCCCCAGGGACACATCTGCTTCCTGGACTGCCCGGAGCGGGATACTGCGGCTTCCCCCCTCCTCCCTGTCCCAGGGGGTCCAATTCGCCTATACCGAATCCTCATTGCAAACTACCCACAATTCCTATATCCCAAGTAAAAAAGACAGCATTCTGCTCCGTCTGCGGATTTGATCCCTCCTTTCGTTCTCAGCAATTCTCATTACCCATCTACACGAAAGGAGATTCTATTTTATGAGAGAAGGTTTAATCGTTTTTGTTACTGTTGGGTCTGCTTTGGCCCTGATCTATGCATTTGTGCAATTTAAAAGAATTTTCAAGTTCTCTGAAGGGAACGAAACCATGCAAAAAATATCAGCCATAATCCGGCTTGGGGCTAACGCTTTTATGAAGCGTCAGTACACCGGGGTGGCCATGTTCTTTGCCTGTATGTTTGTGGTCCTGGGAATCATGGCCTTCCTGGGCTTTATAACCCCCTTTGTACCCTTTGCCTTTTTAACCGGGGGCTTTTTCTCGGGTATCTCCGGGGTAATCGGCATGAAGGCTGCCACCTATGCCAATGCCCGGACCGCCCAGGCCGCTTCAGAAAGTTTGAACCGGGGCCTGCGGATAGCATTTTCCGCCGGGTCCGTCATGGGCTTTACGGTCGTAGGGATGGCCCTCCTGGATATCTCCCTTTGGTATATCCTCCTGCGCTATGTCTTTCTGCCCACCTTTTTTAGCCATATAACCAGCGAAGCAGAAATTATTTCATATATAACTTCCGCCATGCTTACCTTTGCCATGGGTTCTTCCAGTGTAGCCCTCTTTGCCCGGGTCGGGGGTGGTATCTTCACCAAGGCCGCCGACGTGGGTTCGGACCTGGTAGGAAAAGTAGAAGCCGGTATCCCCGAGGATGACCCCCGGAATCCCGCTACTATTGCGGATAACGTAGGGGACAACGTAGGGGACGTGGCCGGTCTTGGGGCCGACCTTTTTGAGTCCTATGTGGGTTCCATCGTGGCCAGTATGGCCCTGGCGGTAGCCGCCGGGTACGGCTTTAGCGGGGTCATCGTACCTCCCCTCATTGCCGTAGTTGGTTTGTTGGCTTCTTTTATCGGTACCTTCTTTGTGAACGTAAAAGAGTCGGCGGATCAGAAGTCCCTTCTTACGGCCCTGCGCAAGGGTATCTATGTCTCCGCGGCCCTTTCAGCTATAGGAGCCTACCCCGTCCTGGCCTATGCCCTGGACTTTGCCAATCACCCCGAAAGAATGGGGGTCTATGGTGCGGTCATTTCCGGCCTTTTAGCCGGGGTTATCATTGGCTATGTCACCGAATACTACACCTCGGACCACTATAAACCCACCAAGAGCGTGGCCGATGCCAGTCTCACCGGGCCGGCCACCATCATCATTGGGGGTCTTTCGGTGGGTATGATTTCCGTGGTAATCCCGGTCATCATCATCGGCGCCTCCCTAATGATCAGTTACTTCCTCGCCGGAGGGGCCACTAGTTTTGAGTACGGCCTCTACGGCATTGGTATCTCGGCGGTAGGGATGCTCTCTACCTTAGCCATTACCCTTACCACCGATGCTTACGGACCCATCGCCGACAATGCGGGGGGCATTGCCCAGATGGCCAAACTGCCCGAAGAGGTCCGGATCCGGACCGATGCTCTGGACGCCCTGGGGAATACCACCGCCGCCACCGGCAAGGGCTTCTGTATAGGGTCTGCGGCCCTTACCGCCCTGGCCCTGATCGTGTCTTACATCGATGAAATTAAGCAGCGGATCCCCGACACCTGGGAATCTGTTCTGCGCCTGGAAATCACCAACCCCCAGGTCCTGGTAGGACTCTTCCTGGGTGCCATGATCACCTTCCTTTTCTCTGCCATGACCATTAGGGCCGTGGGGAATGCGGCCCAGACCATCGTAAAAGAGGTCCGCCGCCAGTTCAGCACCAATACGGGTATTCTGGAAGGGACTTCGGAGCCAGACTATGCCACCTGTATCGATATCTGTACCCGGGGTTCCCAGAAGGAAATGATCCCCTCGGCGGTGGTGGCGGTCCTTTCGCCCATCGCCATTGGTTTGGTCCTTGGAGCCCCCGGGGTCATTGGTATGCTCGCGGGTGCTACTGCTACAGGCTTCGTCCTGGCCCTCATGATGGCCAACGCCGGCGGCGCCTGGGACAATGCGAAGAAGTATATCGAAGCGGGCAACCACGGCGGCAAGGGTTCAGACCCCCACAAAGCCGCAGTCGTAGGTGACACCGTAGGGGATCCCCTTAAAGACACCTCGGGCCCGGCGGTAGATATCTTAATTAAGCTTATGTCCATGGTGTCCATCGTGTTTGTGGGCTTAATTCTTAACTTCTCGATTTTCTAGACCGATCCAGGGGAGCTAGGGCCTTGTCTTAGCTTCGTTCCAGTAAGAATCCATAAGGGCCAGGTTTTGAGCATTCAGAGCCTGGCCCTTTTCTTTCATCCTTTCTTCCATATAACTAAAGCGCTTGATAAATTTTAGGTTAGCCCTATGCAGAGCCACCGAGGGAGCTATGCCCAGGTATCTGCAGAGGTTGACTCCCATAAAGAGGAGGTCCCCCAGTTCATCCTCAAGGTCAACAAAGGTGGCTTCAGTCGCCTTTGTTGACCCAGCTGCCTCGGCAGCTTTTACTTCTTCCAGCTCCTCCTGGAACTTTTCTATCACCCCCGCCAGATCGGGCCAGTCAAAGCCTGCCTTGGCGGCCTTCTTTTGGAGCTCCCAGGCCCGGTCCAGGGGGGGGATTCCCTTGGATACCCCATCCAGGAGCGAAGCTCCTCCCCTGCCCTTTTCCCGGGCCTTTTCTTTATCCCAGTTCGCCAGAGCTTCCTGGGAGTTTTGGGCCTTCTCTTCCCCAAAGACATGGGAATGCCGGCGGATGAGTTTTTCTGCATTATCCTCCAGGACCTGGGCCACCGAAAATACCCCCCGTTCCTCGAAAATAGCGGCGATCATCGCGGCGTTTAAAATTATGTCCCCCAGTTCTTCCTTAATATGCTCAGGGTCATCTTCGTTAATGGCCTCGATGCACTCAAAGGTTTCTTCTATTAAGTCTGCACGCAGGCTCTGGGGGGTCTGTTCCCGGTCCCAGGGACAGCCGTCGGGAGCCCTGAGCCGGGTTATCACCTGGCAAAGTTTGGCAAAAGCTTCGGCATGGGTCATAGGGAACTCCTTTGGGCTAGGTTAAGGGGGCGGGGTCCAGGATGCAGATATCATTGTAAATTCGGTGCTGTTCTGCCAGGGGTCTGTAGCGACCAGAGGCGGTGTCAAGGATGAGCTGAAAGAGCCGCTCCCCCGCCTGGGCTATGCTTTCTTCCCCCTCGGCGATGGCCCCGGCATCAAAATCGATAAGGTCATTCCACTGTTCTTTGAGGGCACTCCGGGAACTCATTTTTATGACCGGGGCCGCCGCGAGGCCATAGGGGGTGCCCCGGCCGGTGCTAAAGACCTGCAGCACCGCCCCGGAGGCAAGCTGCAGGGGGCCGCAGACAAAGTCACTTGCCGGGGTAGAAGCAAAAACCAGGCGGCCCGCGGGGGAGCTGCCCTCAGAAGAAGCGGTCCCCTCCGGCGGAGGGGCCAATCGCTCACCGGGGCCCAGGACACAGCTGATGGGAAAGGACCCGGACTTTACTATGGCCCCCAGGGTCTTCTCGACGATATTAGAGATCCCCCCCGACTTGTTCCCCGGGCTGGGGTTGGCGCTGGTGTCGGCCCCGCCCCGCCTTAGATAGGCATCGTACCAGGTCAGTTCCTCGATGAGCCTGGCCAGCACCTGGGGGCTCGTACAACGGGCCGCCAGAACCTGAGCCGCGTCCCGGACCTCAGTCACCTCCGAGAACATCACCGCCGCTCCGGCGGCCACCAAAAGGTCTGTCGCATGGCCCGCGGCGGGGTTGCAGGTGACCCCCGAAAAGGCATCGCTCCCCCCGCACTGGAAGCCCACCGCCAGCCTCGAGAGGCTCAAGCTGACCCGGCGGCGTTCGTTGAGTATTGCCAATTTTTTATCTGCCATCCTATAGATGGCTTCGATCATGGCACTATATCCGGGCTGCTCCTGGAGGCAGATAAGATGCTCGGGGTTTAATTCATCCTGGTCCAAAAGAACATGGGCTTCCAGCTTCTCACAGCCCAGGGTGATAAGCATGATCTCCCCCCCAAAGTTGGGGTTCCGCATGAGGTTTTTTAAGGAACGGATGGGTATCTCTGCTCCGGGAGCTTCGATGGCCACCCCGCATCCATACTGATGGCTGATTATTGCAATATCATCTACCTGGGGGTAGCGGGGGAGAAGCTCCCGGCGGATCTTCTCTGCGGCGGCCTGAACCACCCCCGAAACACATTGGACACTGGTCATGATGCAGAGGATGTTCCTGACCCCCCCGTACCAGGCCCCAGGAACCAGGTAGCCCTCAAAGGAAGCATGTAGATGGGAGGGAAAAGTAAATTCGGTCTGGGGAGGGGGGGTCCAGCTTAGGTCCTGTAAACTGGGGCTGGCCGCCGCCTCGAGCATGTCATCGTCTATGCGGCTCCCCGCTTTCAGTTCCCGGTTAAGCTTCCCCAGGGCCACCCCGTACCGGATGAGTTCATCCTGGGGAGATAAATCTTGCAAGGCGATCTTCTGGCCCTGGGCTACCTCATCCAGGGCTATGAGGCCCGGGGCAAGCTCCTCCCCCGGTATTATATGATTGACGGAAATAGCGGTGTTATCCAGGGGATGTACCTTGATGATCCTTGCCATGGCAAAATCATGATACTTCCTATACATGAAATTGGCTAGTATTTCGCTAAAATTAAGGGTATTCTGGAGGGGTGGCACAGGAAGAACTGGTAAAAGCCCTGGATTACATCCTCAACCGCAGCAACGAAAGGGACATCGAAGTGATCGCCGCCGCAGTGGTCCGCCGCCGCCGGGACATAGCCATGTTCGGCAGCATGCCGGTAGCACCGGACCCGGGGGCCCTGGCAAAGCAGGTGGCGGCCCAGCTTAACCTGGAAGGTAACATAGAGGGCCTTAAAAATTCGGTCCGGGATTACGCCATACGGATAGTAAAACAGGTGGCCCCGGAGCTAAGCGACGCCCAGGTCCAGGAACTTACCGGGGCCTGGATCAGCCCAGGGGCCAGGCAGAGGGCCGGCAAGGAACTCACCGGCAGCGGCTCTGGATCTTCAGTGCCGGTGGACCTCTTGGCCTCCATGATAGACCAGTTCCTGGCCTTTTCGCAGGGCCGCATGAGCGAAGAAGAAGATCAGGCCCTCCGCCATGAGATGGGCCCCTGGCCGGACAAGTATTGGAAGTCCTTTCCCGATGTAGTCCGCCTTCTTTTAACCGATTACATTAAAGGCGAAATCGACGAAAAGGACTTCAATACCCGTATAGCCATGGCCCTTCGTTAGGTCTAGTTTCCTACCCGGATCGAATTAAACCAGGCGTTATTAAAGTGCTCCAGGGCGGGGCCCAAATCAAACTTTAGCTCCAGATCCAGGATGTCCTCCAGCTCGTACCAGGAATCTCCTTCCTTGTGCTGCCGGGCAGGGATGTTCACCGTCGCAGGAAGGCCGAACTCATCCACAAAGAGGGCGTAAATATCGGGGCGGTGTATAAAGTTGATAAACTCGTGGGCCAGTTCTATGTTCCGCGAACCTTTCAGGATTACCATGCTGTCAATAAAGGCAGTCCCGTTGGGGGGAATAAAGAAGACCGTATCCCGCATAAGCTGCTCATCTTCGTAGATCTCCCAGAAGATGTCTTCGGCATAGCCATTAACCACCCAGAAGTCTCCCCGGGCATAGCCCATGGCATAGGCCACTCCGTCAAAGGTGGCCAGGTTGGGCTTCCACTGGTTGTTGATCAGATCCCGGGCCGCTTCGATTTCCCTCTGGTTCCGGGTATTGGCGGAGTAACCCAGGTAGCCCAGGGCGGCCCCCATGGTTTCCCGCATGTCATCCAGCATGGTCATCCGGGGGGCGCCTCCGCCAGCCACATCGCTCCGCCCAAAGATGGACCAGGTGTGTTCAAAGTTCCGGACCCTGGCGGTGTTAACCGCGATCCCCGCGGCTCCCCAGAAATAGGGCACCGAGTAATTCATGTTCGAGTCGTATTCGGCCTTCCGTAACACCAGGGGGTCTATGTTCCGCAAATTGGGAACCAGAGCCCTGTTGATGGGCTCCAAAAGCTCCTGGCTTATCATGATGGCGGTGTAATCTTCGGATGGAAAAACTATGTCGTAACGCCGGGAGAAGACCCCCAGAAAGCGCCCCAGAAGGCCCTCCCTGTTGGTGGCCAGAATCTTGGCGTACATTTCTTCGTTGCTGGCGTACTCATCGTAGATCACCCGGACCCCGAATTCTTCCTGGAACAGTTCGATCACATCATCGGGGGTGTAGTAACTCCAATTGTAGATGTAAAGCCGTTCCCGCCGGCTGCAGGAGGCGGCACCTATAAGCAGCACCGCCGCAAAGACAATTAAGACTAGGTTCCTCTTCACTTTCATTCTATTACTCCTCTCACATGAATTATTTTTTCAAAAACCTGCGTTCTTGAAAATACCAAACATAAGGCCTATTTTGCTGCGATGTACTTCAAAAAGTTCCTCAGCAAATAGGTAAGCACCACCGTGCCTAAAATCATCACCACCGAGAGGGCCGAGATCACCGGAGTCATCCCTCCGCGGCGGGTAATGGCAGAAAATATAAAGATGGGCAGGGTGGTAGATCCAGGGCCGGCCACAAAAAAGGTGATCACAAAATCTTCCAGAGAGAGGGTCACCGCAGTCAGGAACCCGGCGATGATTCCTGGCAGGCAGACCGGAAGGGTCACCTTAAAGAGGACCTGCTTTTCGGTGGCCCCCAGATCGTGGGCCGCTTCGATGATGGCAAAATCAAACTCATGGAGCCGGGCGGTGACCAAAAGATAGACAAAGGGAATGTTAAATGATGTATGGGCTATGTATATCGAAAAGAGCCCCAGGGGGATCCCTAAACTGGCAAAAAAGATGGAGAGGGAGACCCCAACGATGATCTCCGGAAGGATCATGGGCAGAAAGGAGATGGTCTGTATGTAGCTGCGAAACTTAAAGCGGTACCAGTTAATGCCTATGGCCCCAAAGGTCCCAATGACGGTGGCGCTGAGGGCCGAACTCAGAGCAATGATGGCACTGTTTTGTAAACTGCGCCAGAGTTCCCGCTCTACTAAGAGCCGCTGGTACCAGCGGAGGGAAAACCCGGCCCAGCTCATGCTGGTGGCATCGTTAAACGAAGAGACCACCAGCACCCCCAGGGGTAAGAAAAGGAAGATCATGGTGACCACAAAGACCAGCCGGGAAAAGGAAAAGGACTTGGCCCCCGCCCCCCGCTTGGCATGCCGGGAGGCCTCCCCCCTGGAGCCATTTTCTGCCTGGTGCTTGCCAAGGCGGTTAAAGACCAGATTAAGCCAGCGGTTCATTGGGGGACCTCCTCAGGAGCAAGCAGCTCCCCCTGGGCTTCCGATTCCCGGCGCTGGAGGCCCATCATGATCACTATCCCTATGGTGGTTACCACCGTGATGACGATAGATATGGAAGAGGCCAGGGGCCAGTTCCGGGAACGGAGGATCTGATCGGCGATAATATTTCCCAGCATGTAGGAATCCAGGCCCCCCACCAGCTGGGGTACCGCATAGGCCCCAAAGATGGGAATAAAGGTAAAGAGGACGGCGGTCAAAAGACCGCTTTTTATATTGGGTAAAAGGACCTTTACTATGGCTTTAAGCTTTGGGGCCCCCAGATCCCGGGCAGCCTCCAATAAAGAAAAATCGAACTTGTCGATGTTGGCATAGAGGGGAAGAATGGCATAGGGCAGGTACATGTAGACCGAAACCAGGATTACCGCCTGCTGGTTGTACATCAGCGGGAGGTGGTCTTTTATTATTCCTAAGCCCAATAAAAAATTGTTCACCAGGCCGTTGTTTCCCAGGATGAGCATCCAGGCAAAGACCCGGATAAGGAAGTTGGTCCAAAAGGGAATGATTATTAATAGAAGAAAGAGGGTCTGAAACCGGGAACGGGCCATAAAGTAGCCGCAGGGAAGGGCAATAAGCAGGGTGATCAGGGTAGAAATAACCGCCACATAGAGGGTCCGCCGGGTGATAAGCAAGAAGGCGGGGTTCACCAGGTTCCGGTAGGCCTCCAGGGAGAACTCCCAGACCACCCCCCCATGGAGCCCCCTGGACAGGAAGCTGTAGACCACGATGATGATGATGGGAGCCAGAAAGAAGAGGGTAAACCAGACCCCCATGGGGTAGGAATACCGGGGGCCGTAGTTGCGTTTTGCCCCTGGAGGCTCCTTGGTATCCTTGGCGGATAGGGCGGGACTGCTCATGACTTTACCTCCACGATATAGCCGTCATGGGCGCTCCAGGAAAGATAGACCTCATCCTTCCAGATAATATCGGGCCCCTCATCATAGTACTTGGCGTGCTGTTTAATGGCCCGGACAAGGATGTCGTTTCGCTTAACGTAGAACTTGGTTTGGAAGCCCGAATAGATGGGCTCATCTACCATGCCCTGAAACAGGTTGATATCCCCCCGGCGGCTGGAGGGCCGCTCCTTGGAGATGACAATCTTCTCGGGCCGGATGGTAAAGCTCACCTCCTGGCCGGGGCTGACATCGTCCACGGTGGTAACCTTGATCCTCCCCAGTTCGGGGATCTCCAGCTCCGCCAGCAGCTCGTACTCCACCGTCCCTGAGTCCGAAGAAACCCCGTTAGCCTGGGGGATGGGCACCCTTTCGGTACTGACCACCCTGGCATCGAAGAGGTTGGTCTCTCCGATAAAACGGGCCACAAAGTCGGTGGCGGGGCTTTCGTAGATCTCGTGGGGGGTGCCCACCTGCAAGATCTCCCCCAGGTGCATCACCGCAATGCGGTCCGACACCGAGAGGGCCTCTTCCTGATCGTGGGTTACATAGATAAAGGTGATGCCTATCTTGTCGTGGATCTCGTCCAGCTCGATAAGCATGTGCTGGCGAAGCTTGGCATCCAGGGCCGAGAGGGGTTCGTCCAATAAAAGGACCCGGGGCTCATTGATGAGGGCCCTGGCTATGGCAACCCTCTGCTTCTGGCCCCCGGAAAGCTGATTGGGCATCTTCCGGGCATGGGCCTCCAGCTGGACCAGCTTGAGGTAATCGTTCACCCGGCTGCGTATTTCGTTATTGGAAAGTTTCATGAGCCTTAAGGAAAAGGCTACGTTTTCGAAAACCGTGAGGTGGGGAAAAAGGGCATAGCTCTGGAAGACCGTATTTGCCTGCCGTTTGTTTGGAGGAATGGGAAGCACGTTTATCCCATCGAATGTAACCCCCCCATAATTGGGGGTTTCAAAACCGGCGATGATCCTGAGCAGGGTTGTCTTACCGCAACCCGAGGGTCCCAGGAGGGAAAAAAACTCCCCCTTCTGTATCGCCAAATCCACGTCTTTTAAGACCGTGACGTTTCCAAAGCTCTTGGTAACGCCTTCGATGACTACATCACTCCCTTTCAATACTTCTCTCCCAACCTCCTCGCCACGTCCTTGCCTTTTTTTATTCGCAGGGTATTACAATGCGAAATTTCCCCCCCCTTGTCAAGACTATTTTTACTCCCGGGTGAGCTTTTTCATCCAGTCCCAGCGGTTTAGCTTAATGACCGCCACCCCGCACTTGAGTATCTGGTCGCACTTAAGGCAGGCAAAGACCACCACCGGGGGAAACTCAAAGACAAAGGCTGCCAGGAGGGCCGAGGGCACCACCACTATCCAGACCCAGAAGAGATCGTTGACCAGCACAAAGTGGGTGGCCCCTCCGGCCCGGACTATCCCCGATAGGACCGCCATCTGGTAGGCCGTGCCCACCATGGTCACCGAAAAGACCGTCAAGAACTGGATGGCGTAGCCCTGGGCCTGGGGCGATATGCCCTGGAAGGCCATGGCCAGGATAAGGTCCTTGGACAAAAAGATGATGCCCCCGGTGATGATCCCAAAGGAAAGGAAGATCACTTCCAGGGCCCGGGCATAGGCCTTTACCTTGTCCACCTCTCCGGCACCGACGGTCCGCCCTATGATGATCCCCGCAGCCCCGGTGACCGCATAGACCACCACCCCCATAATCTGGTTGAGGTTGTTGGCAATGGTGTTGGCCGTCAGGACCTCCGGGCCCAGACGTCCCAGGATGATTACCTGGACCACCCCGCCGAGGCCCCAGAAAAAGCTCCCCAGAATGATGGGGGTGCCGTACCTAAAGAAATCCCAAAGGAGCAGCTTGTCCCATAATTTGAGATCCCCCAGACGGAAGAGGAGGTTCTGGTCCTTAAACCGGACATAGAAAAAGCTGATGGAAAATTCGATGATCCGGGCAGTGAGGGTAGCGATGGCGGCCCCCCTTACTCCCAGGGGAGCAAAACCCAGGTTGCCGAAAATAAGCACCCAGTTAAGGAAGACATTGATCAAAAAACCGCTTAAGGAGCTGATAAACCCTATCTTGGTATTCTGGACACAGCGCATGGCCGCCAAAAGCACCGCATTGACGCAGACAAAGATATAGGTAAAACCAACGATGGGAAGATAGTTAAGCCCCTCGCTAATCACCCCCGGGTCATCGGAGAAAAGGCCCAGGATTTCCGAGGGGAAAAACATCACCAAAAGGGTCATAAAGACCCCTATGCCCATGGCAATTTTTAAGACGATGGTGACGATGATCTTGGCCCGGTGGACATCCCCCTTCCCCATGTACTGGGCCGCCAGAACCACCAGGGCCCCCGCCAGGCCCCCCGAGATCATCCCCAGGATCCACTGGACCTGGTTGGACACAAAGACCCCCGAAAGGGCTGCATCCCCCAGGGTGCTGATCATGAAGTTGTCCATAAAGACAACCCCATAGGAGATCAGGTTCTGCAGGGCCAGGGGAATGGTCAGGACCGCCAGGGTCTTATAAAAAGATTTTTCTACCTTGAACACGGTTATTCCTTACCCAGGGCCAAACTCGCCATGACCTTGGCATCTCCTAAAATGTTACGAACCAGGCCGTACTCGTTGGGCTGATGGGCCGACCCTTCGATCCGGGCCCAGACCGCACAGTCTATGCCCTCCTTGCGGAGGAAGGCGGCGAAGGTCCCTCCCCCTATCCCGACGGGCCGGGTCTTAACCCCGTAGACCTCCTCCACATGCCGGGCCAGCTCGGTTACCAGAGCCGAATCCGGGGAGGTCGGGGGGGACTCATTGCGCATCCCCACCTCGCAGGTGATCAGGACCCCATGCTTCACCTCCACCTCTGTCTTGATGCGTTCCACTTCCTTGATGACATCATCCACCGGATGCCGGGGAAGGATCCGCATGTCCACATAAAACACATCCTCCCCGGGGATGGTATTGATGTTGGGCACATTGGGTTCTTTTTTTGTAGGCTGAAAGGTCGAACAGTCGGGATCAAAGAGGGGGTCCGTCTCGGAAAACTTTTGGGCCAGGCCGTAGTAGAGCTGGACCGTCAGGTCCGCCCCCGCCACATAGGCATTGGTCCCCTTGTCGGGCATGGCCGCATGGGCCTGGCGGCCCCGGGTTATACATTTAATCCAGAGGTGGTTCTTCTCTGCGATCTCTATGGCCCGCCCTTCCGGGTCCCCCGAATCGGGGATCAGCACCAGATCGTTTTTCTGGAAAAGATCCGGGTAGGTCTTGATAAGCCACTGGAGCCCATAGACCGAGCCATTTTCTTCATCCGCCGCAAAGAGGAGCTTTAAGGTCCTCGAGGGCCGGACCCCCTGCTTTACCAGGGCCAGGGCTGCCAGGCAGGATGCGGTAATGGCCTGCTGGTTATCTTCCACCCCCCGGCCTACAATCATCTTTCCCTGGGGGCCCTCCTGGACCTCCAGCACCCAGGGGTCACTTTTCCAGAGGGAAAGCTCCCCGGGGGGCACCACGTCCAGGTGGCTCATGATCCAGAGCCGGGGGGCCCCGGGGGCCTCATCCTCCCCGGGGATGGTGGCGACCAGGCTGGGCCGGATCCCCTCCTTGGCTCCCTCGCAGGGGCAATCGAAGCGCTCGATGTTTTCTATCCCCTGGGCCCTAAGCCAGAGGGAAAGGAACTCGGCCTTGTCCAGTTCCCCCTCGCCCCCATTGGCGGGGGAAAGGGCCGGATGCTTACAAAGTTCCCTCTGCAAATCTATGGCTATGTCGGCCGAAGCATCGATAAACGACCATAAAGCTTTTAATTGATCTGTCATATAGCTAACCCCCTGTACATATTCCAGGTGCTCGATATAAGGGTATCCAGGTCCGACTCTTGGGCCCTCCAGCCCAGGAGCCTTTCTGCCAGGGCCGAAGAGGCCGACAGGCTGGCCGGGTCTCCGGGCCGCCGGGGGGCCTTGACCGCCGGGATGGGCCTCCCGGTAATCCGCCGGGCCGCGGTGAGGATCTCCTCCACCGAGACCCCCTGGCCGCTCCCCAGGTTTACCTTCAGGCTCTGGTCCTCCCTGACCAGGTAGTCCAGGGCCCCGCTGTGGCTTCGGGCCAGGTCGCTGACATGGATGTAGTCCCGAATGCAGGTGCCGTCGGGGGTATCGTAGTCGTCCCCGTATATTTCCAGTTCCTTCCGGATCCCCGCCGCCACTTCCATGACTATGGGGATCAGGTTGGCAGGGTTCTGTTCCAGCCCCTTAATCCGGCCCTGGCTGTCGTAACCGGCGGCGTTAAAATAGCGGAGGCTGGCATAACGGATTCCCTTTAACTGATCATACCAGTCCATAAGTTCCTCGGTCTTAACCTTGGTAAAGCCGTAAAAATTGAGGGGCCTCACGGGGTGTTCCTCGTCTATGGGCACATACTGGGGCACCCCATAGACCGCCGCACTGGATGAATAGATGAGGTATTTAATGCCCCCCTCGGCCATGGCATTTAGGATGTTAATGGCGGCGAGGATGTTCTTGCTGTATTTTTCGGGTTTGACCATGGACTCCCCCGCAGCTTTATAGGCCGCCAGGTAGACCACCGCCGTATCGCCCCCTCCAGTTGAAAGGGAACGGAAGGCCGAAAGGAGGGCCCCGTAATCGTGGATGCTTCCATGGATAAACGATGCTTCGGGAAAAAGGTTTTCCCTTAGGCCCGTGGAGAGGTCATCGAAGACGGTCACTGTGTCTCCCCGGTCAAGAAACTCCCGGGCCACATGGCTGCCTATGTATCCGGCCCCGCCTATGATAAGGATCTTCATAGGCCTAGTGTAACATAGATGGAATGATTATGTATGCCTAAAGAGACTCCGCCAGGCCCTCCAGGTCCCGGGCTATGGCTTCCCACTCCCTCCCCTTCTCTTCCAGGGCGGCGCTGCACCTGTCCAGGTCCTGCTTACAGACTCTTGCCCTTTCGCCGGAGCTATATACTTCCGGCTTAGCCAAGTCCGCTTCGAGCCGGGCCTTCTGGCCTTCCAGGTCCTCCAGCTGCTTGAGGATCTCCGCCTCCTGGCGCTGGAGCCGCCGGACCTGGGCCTGGTGCTGCTTAAGGCCGCTCCTCTGTTCGGAACTGCTAAGGGTCGGGGGCAAGGCTGGTTCCGGGGTCTTTGCTCCCGGGCCAAGGGACTGGTCATCCAGGCCCAGAGCTTCCCGCTCCAGGCGGTCCAGGTAGTACTTGTAGTTGCCGTAGAAGAGCCTGTGGCTCCCCCCCTCTTCCTGGGCACGGAGTTCCAGGGTCTTGGACGAGAGGGCCTCCATAAAACCCCGGTCGTGGGAGACAAAGATGATGGTGCCCTTGTAGGATTTGAGGCAATCCAAAAGGATGTCCTTGCTGGAGAGGTCCAGGTGGTTGGTCGGTTCGTCCAGGACCAAAAGGTTGATGGGGCGGAGGAGCATACTTAAGAGGGCCAGGCGGCTCTTTTCGCCCCCCGAGAGGACAGACAGGGGCTTATAGACATCGTCCCCCCGGAACAAGAAGGCCCCCAGCATGGAGCGGATCTGGGGGACCAGGTGGGTGGGGGCCTCATCTTCCAGGTAGGCCTCGACGGTCTTGGGGCCCCCCAGCTTCTCCGCCGCATCCTGGGAGAAGTAGCCCACCTGGACCCCCGCGCCGTAACTAAGGCTCCCCTGGTAGTCCTGGTCCACCGAGGCGATGATCCGCAAGAGGGTGGTCTTTCCCGCCCCGTTAACCCCGGCCACCAAAAGCCGCTCCCCCCGGTCCAGCTGCAGGTCCAGCTTATTTATGACCCGCCGGGCCCCGTAGCTCCTGGAGATCCCCTCCAGGCTTAGGACCGTCCGGCCCGAGTGGGGGGGCGGGGGAAAGCTTATGTTCACCCGTTTGAGGTTTTCGGGGATCACGATCCTTTCCATCCTCTCGAGCCGCTTGATCAGGTCCTGGGCAAAGGCGGCCTTGGAGGCCTTGTAGCGGAAGCGCCGGATCAGGGCCTCGGTCCTGGCTATCTCTTCCTGCTGGGCCTGGTAACGCTTTAAGAGAAGCTCATTCTCCTGGGCCCGCAGGGCCTCGTAGGTGGTATAGTTCCCGGCGTAACGCTTCAGGTTTCCCCCGAAGACCTCGAAGACCTCGTTCACCGTGGCATCGAGAAAGTAGCGGTCATGGGAGACCAGGAGGCAGCCCCCCTTAAAGGACTGGAGCCAGCGGAGGAGCCAGGCCCGGGCTTCTATGTCCAGGTAGTTGGTCGGTTCGTCCAGGAGCATGATGTCCGGGTCTTCCAGGAGGATCTTGGCCAGGGCTATCCGCATCTGCCAGCCCCCGGAAAATTCCTCGCAGGGCCGGTCCAGATCCGCCAGGGAAAAACCTAAGCCCCTCAAGACCTGGCTTATATCGGCCTCTCTTCTATAGTAGCCCGAGTTCTCTATCTCTTCCTGCACCCGGTGGTGCTCTTCGACCAGGGCCCTGGTGCTGCCCTGGCCGGGGCTGCTCTTTTCAAGCTCCCCCCCTAAGCTCTCCAGGCGGGCCAGAAGGAGCCGAACCCCCTGATAGGCCTCTTCGGCCTCGTCGCGGAGGCTTCTTCCCTGGTGGACTATCCCCGACTGGGGAAGGTAGGAAATCCTGGTGCCCCTCTCTATGGCCCGCTCTCCCGTATCAGGGGCTATGATGCCCGCAATGACCTTCATGAGGGTGGTCTTTCCCGCCCCGTTGGCCCCCGCCAGGGCGGCCTTGGAACCGGAGGCAAGATTTAAGTTTACGTCTGTCAGGATGTCCCGGTCGCCAAAGGCAAGGGAGACCCTGGTGAATTGTACAAAGGCCATTAGTCCCAGGGGTTGAGAAGGAAGTCATGGGCCGGAGCTTCGTCGAGGATGCTCTCGGTCCTGGGCCTGTCCTCGGGGCGCTCGGTCCTAAAGAAGAAAATCACCAGGGGGCTCGAGGCCCGGCGGCTCACCGTAACCCCGTCCAGGCTGGTCTGGGGGACATGCTCGATCCGCATGCCCTGGCTGTCCAGGGTATACATGAAATCTACCGGGGCGCTCTGGCCCCCTATGGCATCAAAATGGAGGGTGAAGGCCCCCGTATAGGTGTCGCTGAGGGCAGGGGCCAGGTAGAGCCTCATGTCGAGGACCCCGCTTCTGAGGGCCGAGGCGGGGATGATCTGGGGCACCAAAAGGGTGTTCCCGGTCCAGGTAAACTGGCCGTTCTCCTGAAAGACCAGGGTGCCGTAGTTGTTGCTGATATAGACCGGCCCGTGATCATAGATGCTCCTAAACAGGGCCTCCCGCCGGGTCACTTCGCTCACAATTATATTGTCTACGCTGTTTGAGAGGGTCACAAAGAGGAGGGTCCGGAGCATGCCGCTTTCTTCGGTAAACTGGACCGCCAGGGTATTTTCCGAACGGAGACTCATCTGAAGGGAGGTCCCCTCGAAACGCCAGGTCTGGCTCCCGGCGGAGCGGATCCTCGAGTAGCTAAAGGAGCGGTCCAGATCCCGGGGGCGGATCCGGGCCACCCCGGTCTCCTGGCCCAGGTCAAAGTGCCAGTGCTGGGAAAGATCATCCAGATCGTAGCGCCGGGTGCTGGCCATGATGCCGTACTGCTCGGCGTGCCAGTGCCGGGAGAGGATCCATTCCAGCTCATCATCTTCTTCGTCCAGGATTTCGTCGTAGGCCGCCAGGAGGGGCCCCCCCTGGTGCTCAAAGAGACGGAGGCGGAAGGAAAAGCAGTAACCCAGGGTGCCGTCGGAGGTGAGGACCTCGTACCACTGGCCATCCAGGGGCTCCCCGGTGGTGCTGATGGGGGCTATGCCCCGGGCGGGACCCAGGATTTTAACCAGCTCCCCCAGACGGAGCCTATAGACCCGGCGGGCCGTATTCTCGGGCCGCTCCCGGATGGGAAGCCCGTCCTGGAGGGTCTCGGCGTAGACCAGGGCAAAGGGGGCAAACTGCTCGGCCCGCTCTTCTGCCCGGCGGCGGCTCCGCAGGAGTTCCAGGTTGGAGAGGGGAATTTCGAACTTGTCGATCACCGTCCCCGGGGCCCTATACTCCCGGGGGAGACCCACCACCCAGACCTGTTCTATGTTTGATCGGATATATACGGGAAGAACCGTCCCCGAGGGCACCGGAGGATCCTCTGCAGACCAGAGGAGAACCCCATAACCCAGGCGGGAACAGGAGGAAAGGAATAATACAAAGAGAAGGGCCGCTGTAAGGCAGACCCTTCCCTTATAATTCGTAACCATAATTCCAGTGTACCCTAAAGGGGCACCTAAGAAAAGACTTTGCTATTCTAGATAGCCCGATTCCTTCATGACCAGGTAGTCCACCTGGAGGGCCTCCATGGGAGTGAGGGCATGCATAAAGTCCTGTTCCACCACAGCGTACTTAATGCCTATCTCCTGGCAGGCCTTGAGGCAGCCCCGGACATTGAGGGCCCCGCTCCCCAGGGAGCAGAAGTTGGGCATGTCATACTTCTCTTCGCTCCCCCAGAGGGGTACCTGCACATCCGGCCCGGGAAGGTAATCCTTAAAGTGAACCGCCGCCAGCCGGGGCGCTATGCGGTAGAGCACATCCACCGGGTCCAGCCCCGCATAGGTGGTCCAGCCCACGTCCAGTTCGATCCAGAGATCCGGTGCATAGGCCAGGATCATGTCCATGACCCTCAGGCCCTTAAAGCTGATCGTAAACTCCCGGTCGTGGTTGTGGTAGGCCAGCTTAATGCCCTCTTTATTACAGGCCTCGGCGGCCTTCTGGAGGAACTCGATCTCCTTCATCACATCATCGTAGGAGGCCTCCCGGTTCATCCGGGTAAAGTAGGCCTTGCCGTGGAAGACCACCGCATTCTGGATCCCTATGTCCTGGGCCCTTTTAATGATGCTCTCGACCCCGTCCTTCTCGAGGGACTCCCCGGACATGGTGCCCACCGTCAGGGTCTCCAGGCCCAGGTCCTTCATCCTTTTCTTGTTTTCTTCTATATCACCGTTTCTTAGGATGAACTCCCCATTCTCGGTGCCCCTGTAGCCCATCTTGGCTGCCTGCTCCAGCCCGGCCCAGGGGTCACCCCCCCGGCCAAGGAAGCCTATAAATCCTGCTTTTACTTTTTCCATACAATCACCCTACTCGACAAAGCCAGTTTCTTTCATGTTCAGGTAGGCGGCCTGGATGGTCTCGTACTGAGAAAGGTTGTACTGGAAATCCTGTTCGATCACGGCCCATTCGATGCCCAGCTCTGAGGCCTGCTTAAGACAGCCCGCCAGATCCAGGACACCGGTACCGGGGGTGGTAAACCGGGGCATGATCACCTTTACGTCGTTGGGCCTATCCTGGACCACTTCACCGGGGGCGTAGTCCTTGATGTGGATGTCGGTGCAGCGCTTGCCCAGGGTCTTCATGAGGCGGATGGGATCTTCGCCCCCATACATGGCCCAGCCCACGTCGACCTGGAAGCAGATGTGCTCGCTATGGGCCGCCATGAGCCAGAATGCGGGGACCCCATTATAAGTCTGGGTGAATTCCACATCGTGGTTATGGAAGGTAAAGCGAATCCCCTCTTTAGCCAGGCCCTTGGCCACTTCTTCGAAGGTTTCGATTTCTTTCATGATCGCATCATAATCGGGCCATTCGCCCCCGCCAAAGCGGGGAGCCATGAGGATGCCCCCAAAGGAGGCCACCCGTTTCACCCCCCAGGTATTACAGTTCTCTATTAATTGCTCCACCGTGGGAGGCCCGGATCCAGGACGGCTCCCATATCCTACGGTGAGGGGCTCCAGGCCCATCTCTTTGAGTTTCTTTGCTCCGTCAGCGGGGTTTTCCCTAAAAAAGAAACCCGCTCCTTCGGCTCCCTTAAACCCCGCCTTGGCGTAGGATTCGAGGATCACGAGAGGATCCGGTGCATCCCGGGGCATTAGACCAATAAAACCTGCTTTCATCTTTGCCATGTCTGTTACTCCTTCAAATATCAACTTAATAGCATGATATCATTGTATCACCATATCGCAGGATTGCAATACATATTTGCTCATCTCAAAACCAAGACCTCCCTACCCCTTCACCGCTGGACAAAAACATGCCCCCAGCGGCTCCAGCGGCCTGACTACACAAATGGTGTATGTGAGGGTTTAGATTTTTTGTGTAGTCAGCCGAAATCGCCGCCGGGAGCATTTTTTGCTCCAGCTGAGCATGCAAAGAGCGGTTGGATTGAGAAGAGCCTTTAATAGGGCAATCCTACGAGTGAGGTTCGGCGGTGGGGGTGATGTCACCTTTAGGCATAGGTGTCCGGCATATTTTTTTGGTGATATATGCCTGTGAGACAACAGGACACTTTGCATGTTTTTCAAAATCAAAAACATGCAAACTGGCATGTTTTTATTTACCGAGAATTAGCACCTTTATTACTCACCAACACGGATTGATCTCGCCACCTAGGAGGATCAAACATGAGGAGGGGTGGGGGTCGCTGTGGGCTAGGAATATCTGGGAATTCCCCGCCAGAGGAGACCTCGGGTAAAGCAGAATAGGATAATGAAGAAAGCTCCGGAACCCCCACCGAAGGAGCGGACGCTCAACAAGCGTTTGCGACTGAGGTTCCCCTCTGGCATCCAGTATGTGCGAGGAAAGCTGAACGCAATGTTGGTAGCCTAGAAACTGGGTGCCGGGGGCTCCGTAGGCGGGTTCATCTCAATTCCTAGACCATGGCGGCACCCACCCCTCTTGCGGTTGTTAATAATGGGTGGCGAGATCTGTCCAGCGAGAGCTAGATGTGCATGGTTGATCTTATATTAATGTTATAATCATCATTATCTGTTATATTATTAATTATCTGTCCTATCTTCTTACAGGCAGCACTTGGAGGTCATATGAGCTATTCTATCTATGTTGGAACCTACTCGGTCAGGGACAGTCAGGGGATCTATCTCCTGGAGGGGGACACCAGTACTGGGGCCTTGAGTATTAGGGGCTCCTGGGCGGCTCCAGACCCGGCCTACCTGACCATAGACCAGGGGATCCTCTATGCCTCCCTGGAATGCCGGGACTTTGAAAGTTCCGGGGGCGGCGGGGTCATGAGCTTTACGATGGACCAAGACGGAAGCCTGCGGCCCCTCTCTGCCAAGGCCGCCAGGGGCAAGGCCCCCTGCCACATCTGCCTCAGCGCCGACAAGAAAAAGCTCTATGTCTCCAACTACTCCTCGGGCTCCCTTTCGATCTTTGAGGCCGACCGGGGCTGGCTCTCGGAGCCCAGTCTGATCACCCACAGCGGCCGGGGGCCCAACGAGGCCCGCCAGAAGGAGCCCCATGTGCACTGCGCCAAGGTGGTGCCGGGGAAGACCCAAATCGCCGTGGCTGATTTAGGAATAGACAAGGTGGTCTTCTACGAGACCCCTTCGATGATCGAAGCCGGCACCCTTAGCTTTGATGGGGGGGCGGGGCCCCGGCACCTGGTCTTCGATAAAAGCGGCAGCTACTGCTGGGTCCTCTGCGAACTCTCCAGCCAGGTCTATGCCTTCGAAGTGAGCTCCCGGCGGCGCATAGGGATCTACTCTACCCTGCCGGGGGACTTTGCCGGCCAGAGCCACTGTGCGGCCATCCACCTTTCACCCGACGGCAGGTTCCTCTACGCCTCCAACCGGGGCCACGACAGCATCGCCTGCTTCGAGCTAAGGGAGGGGGGCGAACTGGGCCTC
Source organism: Treponema sp. (assembly GCA_009777335.1). Classification (GTDB taxonomy): domain Bacteria; phylum Spirochaetota; class Spirochaetia; order Treponematales; family Breznakiellaceae; genus WRKT01. The sequence continues at coordinate 236,953 of WRMC01000001.1, forward strand.
TTGGGCATCGTAAAGACCGGCGGCAAGACCCCCCGGGATTTCTGCCTCAGCCCCGACGGGGCCTTCCTTTTTGCGGCCAACCAGGACTCGGACACCATCTTTACCTTTACCCTGGAAAAGGGCCTCATGAAAGAGACGGGGCTCTCCCTGGATATTCCCTCTCCGGTCTGTCTTATAGTACACTAGCAAGACAGGACTTGGTTGGAAAACGGCTAGGTTCGAACCAAGGACAGGAGTATTCGCACCATGAGTATCGGCAAGATGCGCAACATAGGGATTAGTGCGCACATTGATTCAGGAAAAACTACCCTCTCAGAGAGGATTCTGTTTTACAGCAAAAAAATTCACGCCATCCACGAGGTCCGGGGCAAGGACGGGGTGGGGGCCACCATGGACCACATGGACCTGGAGCGGGAACGGGGGATCACCATCCAGTCCGCTGCCACCCAGGTAACCTGGAAGGACTACACGATCAACCTCATCGACACCCCGGGGCACGTGGACTTTACGATAGAGGTGGAGCGTTCCCTTAGGGTCCTGGACGGGGCCATTTTGGTCCTCTGCGCCGTGGGGGGGGTCCAGTCCCAGTCCATCACGGTGGACCGGCAGCTTAAGCGCTATCACGTCCCCCGGATCGCCTTTGTCAACAAGTGCGACCGCACCGGGGCCAACCCTTTCAAGGTAAGGCGGCAGCTGGTCGAAAAGCTGGGCCTTAATGCGGTGATGATCCAGATCCCCATAGGGCTGGAGGATAAGTTTGAAGGGGTCATCGACCTCATCACCATGAAGGCCCTCTACTTTGACGGCCCCCAGGGGACCGAACTGCGGCAGGCCGAGATTCCCTCCCATCTCATTGATGAGGCCGAGGCCCACCGGGAGGAGCTCATCGATGCGGCCTCCCTCTTTTCGGATGAGCTTTCCGACAAGTTCCTGGCCGCCGAGCCCATCAGCGATGAACTCCTTCGGGGGGCCATCCGAAAAGGGACCATCACCGAAGCTCTGGTTCCCGTCATGGTCGGTTCGGCCTACAAGTTCAAGGGCATCCAGCCCCTGCTGGACGGGGCAGGCTACTATCTTCCGGACCCCCGGGAGGTAAAGAACCTGGCCCTGGACCTGGATGCCGGCGAGGCCGAGCGGGAACTGAATTCCGATGAAAAGAGCCCCACGGTGGCCCTGGGCTTTAAGCTCGAAGACGGCCAGTACGGTCAGCTTACCCTGGTGAGGATCTACCAGGGGGTGATCAAAAAGGGGGAGGAACTCCTTAACACCCGGTCCAGGAAAAAGTTCAAGGTGGGCCGCCTGGTCCGGCTTCATGCTGATAATATGGAAGATATTAACGAAGGGGGCCCCGGGGACATCGTCGCCCTCTTTGGGATCGAGTGTGCCTCCGGGGACACCTTCTGCGGCGGGGGCCTTAACTACGCCATGACCTCCATGTATGTCCCCGAGCCGGTCATCTCTTTGGCCCTTCTTCCCAAGGATAAAAAAAGTTCCGACCAGATCTCCAAGGCCCTGGGCCGCTTTACCAAAGAAGACCCCACCTTCCGCAGCTACGTGGATTCCGAGTCGAACCAGTGCATCATCCAGGGCATGGGGGAGCTTCACCTGGAGGTCTACATCGAAAGGATGCGCCGGGAGTACCGGGCGGACCTGGACACGGGGATGCCCCAGGTGGCCTACCGGGAGACCATTTCCCAGAGGGCCGAGTTCAACTACACCCACCGAAAGCAGACCGGCGGGGCAGGACAGTACGGCCGGGTGGCGGGCTACATGGAACCCTATAGCGAGGGGGACTACGATTTTGTGGACCAGATCCGCGGGGGGGCCATTCCCACCGAGTTTATCCCCTCCTGCGACAAGGGCTTTAGGGAGGCCATCAAGATGGGGAGCCTCATCGGCTTTCCGGTGGTGAACATCCGCTGCCTCATCAACGACGGCCAGAGTCACCCGGTGGACTCCTCAGACATCGCCTTCCAGGCCGCGGCCCTGGGGGCCTTTCGGGAAGCTTACGACAAAGCCAGGCCCATCATCCTGGAACCCATCATGAAGGTCAGCGTCGAGGGCCCCACGGAATTCCAGGGGAACATGTATGCTTCGATCAACCAGAGGCGGGGCATCATCTCCTCCTCCACCGAAGACGGCACCTCTTCCCGCATAGAGGCCGAGGTCCCCTTGAGCGAAATGTTCGGCTACGCCACGGTCCTGCGATCCCTGACCCAGGGCAAGGCGGAGTTTACCATGGAATTTGAAAAGTACGGCAAGCTCCCCCAGGGGCTCTCGGAGGAACTCATCAAGTCCGGGGAAGATAAAAGGAGGCGGCAACATGGTTAAGGAAGAACTCATACAGCGCAGTCCCGTCCGGGTCTTTATGGACTCCATAGGGGGGGGCCTGAAACCGGGGGAGCTGGGGGTCATCTCTGCCCCCTCGGGGATAGGAAAAACCTCGGTCCTGGTTCAGATAGGCCTGGACAGGCTCCTCCAGGGGGGGAAGATCATTCATATTTCCTTCCATAAACATACCGATTATATCCTTACCTGGTACGAAGACATTTTTGACGAATTCATCCAAAGAAAAAATCTTGAAAACCAGGACGAAGTAAAGGGCGAAGTTCTTAAAAACCGTGTTATCATGAAGTTTACCCAGGGGGGTATCACCAACGAGCAGATCATCCGGAGCTTGCGGGCCCTCATAAAGGACGGCAATTTTAAAGCCGACGCCCTCATCATAGACGGCTACAACTTTGATTCCGGCCCGGTGAAGGAGATGAAGAGCTTCGCCGAAGAGATGGGGCTCTGCATCTGGTACTCCGCCACCACCGCCGAGGGGGATCTGTTTCTGGACGCCGACAGCTTGTTTAAGGCGGTCATCACCATGGAGGCCCGGCCGGACCACGTCGCCCTGGGCCTGGCGGGGGCCAAGAAGGGGAATGAACACCTGGCCCTTAAACTGGACCCCCGGACCTTATTACTCTTGGAAACCTAAGGGAGAACTGCCATGACCATGAGGGAAAGACTGCGGTCCATACCGGATTTAATGCTGGCCCAAAGACTGGGCCTCATGAGCAATAGTCAGATGGACGACTATGGAAAGCTCCTATCCTCCTTTGTGGAACAGTACCCCTCCCAGGAAAGCGCCATTAAAACGGCCCTGGAGGGGCGGGACCTCAAAGCCCTCACCCGGCTTCTGAGCGCCCTCCGGGAGACCCTTATCGAGATCCACGCCGACGATCTGGCGGAGGAATGCTGGCGGCGCCTCAATAGTTTTGACGAGGACAGGCCCGACAAAATCGAAGCTTACGTTTCCTTTTTGCTTTCCACCCTTACGGCCCTCTCCATAGACATACAGGTGGCCTTTTATAAGGAAGATGATGAAGAGTATGTGGGCTTAGGCCCGGGGGACCAAAAAAAGGAGGGGGAGGATCTAAAGAGCATCCTGGCGGTGGACGACGACCCCTACAGCCTGGACACCTTTAAGGCCGCCCTCAAGGACCTCAAGTGCAAGATCATCGGGGCCACCTCGGGGCTCAGCGCCCTGGGGGTCCTTAATACCCTCAAGCCGGACCTCTTTGTGCTGGATATCGAAATGCCCGGCATGGACGGCCTGGAACTGGCGGGGGAAATTCGCAAGCGGGGACACGGGGGGCCCATCATTTTTATCACTGGAAAATCTACCCGGGACTATGTGCAGAAGTGCATGGAGGCCGGGGCCTCGGACTTTATCGTAAAGCCCATTAATCCCTCCCATGCCCTGGGCCGGATTCAAAAATTCCTCTAGGGCAGTGAAACTCCTCTCCCGCCTCAAGGGCGAATCGAGCCTCCTTCTCCAATACCTGGTGGTGGTCCTTATCGCCATCTTTATGGTCCTCACCAGCGCCTACTTTACCTCCCGGATCGTTAACCGGAACATCAGCTCCTACGGCGAAGAGGTCATCATGTTCTCCGCCGAAACCCTGACGGCCTACCTAAAGGCCCACCAGGCCACCTTCGAAATCGTGGCCACCACCGTCGAGGACCTCTACTCCATGGACATGCCCCTGGAGATGATCAACGGGGAACTGCAAAACATGACCCGCAGAATTTTACGGAACGACGAAAAGTATAACGGATTCCTCTATATATATGCGGTCATCGATGGGGAGTTTCTTCATTCCTTTGATACCGAGATCCCCTGGGAGTACGAGGTCCACAGCCGGCCCTGGTATGTGGGGGCCTACCAGAACGATGGGGTGGTCTTTTTTACGGACCCCTATGTTAGTCTGGTGAACAATGAGCTCATCCTTTCGATATCCCGGGTCCTCTACTGCAATGACGGCGTGCCCTTTGGGGTCCTGGCCTTTGATATCCTTTTTACCCTGATCCACGATTATGTCAGTGACATTCATCTATTAAATGTAGGCTACGGGGCCCTTTTGGATTCGGAGCTGCGGATCATCGTGCACCTGGACGATTCGATCTTTGGGATCAGGCTGGACGAACTCCGCAACGAGAGGGGGGGCTTTGACGATCTGGCCAGCCGCCTCCATGACGGCTATGAGTTTGACGCCTATAGGACCATTTCTTTCACCGGCATAGACAGCATCTTTTTCAGCAGAAACCTCTTTAACAACTGGCATATCTACATAGGGGTCCCGGTGGAAGAATTTTTCCGGGACGCCAACGCCATGCTCTATACCCTGGTTGGCACGGGCCTCATTTCTACCCTCCTCCTCTGCAGCATCCTCACCTTTATGTACCTGGCAAAGAGACGGTCCGACGAGGCCTCCAAGTTAAAGTCCTCGTTCCTGGCAAACATGAGCCACGAAATCCGGACCCCCATGAACTCCATCCTGGGCATGTCGGACCTCCTGTTAAACTCCAAGCTCCCCGAGCGGGAGATGGATTATGTCAACGACATCCACTCTTCGGCCCACGCATTGCTCACGATTATTAACGACATCCTGGACATGTCCAAGGTGGAGGCAGGAAAGATCGAGCTAAGCCCGGTGCATTACGATTTTCACGCCCTGGTTGATAACGTGATCTCCATGTTCATGTTGGCCGCCAAACGCAAGGACCTGGCCTTTAGCTATTCCTACACCGGGGAGATCCCCGATGCCCTCTACGGGGACGATATAAAGCTGCGGCAGATTTTGATCAACATCTGCGGCAATGCGGTAAAATTTACCGAGCAGGGCTTTATCGAGTTTAACGTGACGATAGTACCGGAGGAAGAAAAAATAGTTTTTTCGATAAAGGATTCGGGGCTGGGCATAAAAGAAGAGGATCTGCCGAAGCTGTTCCAGGCCTTTGCCCAGTCGGGGGCCCAGAAGAACCGCTACATCGCCGGCACGGGCCTGGGGCTGGCCATAAGCCAGAGCTTCGCCGAAATGATGGGGGGCAGCATCACCGTCGAAAGCGTCTACGGCAGGGGGAGCACCTTTACCCTTACGATTCCCCTGGTGGAAGGAAACCCCGCCGAGACCAAACGAAACGCCGCCTACAACCAGGACCACACCATCGTCGTGACCGGGGCGAAGGTTCTAGTGGTGGACGATAACGATTTTAACCTCCGGGTGGCCGCAGGTCTTTTGGGTCTCTTTGGCATAGAGCCCGAGACCGCCTCTTCCGGGAAGGCCGCCCTGGAACTGGTTTCGCATAACGATTACGATCTGGTTTTTATGGACCACATGATGCCCGAGATGGACGGCATAGAATGTACCGCCGAGATACGAAAGCTCAAAAACCGGGGGAGCCTTCCCATCGTGGCCCTGACGGCTAACGCGGTGCAGGGTACCCGGGAACTTTTTTTATCCAGCGGCTTTAACGGCTTTTTATCCAAGCCCATAGAGATCCCCGATCTGATGGAGATCCTCCTGGACTGGATTCCGAAAGAAAAAATCAGCGGTACCGAAGAAGGGGCCCCCGGTCAAACCGGACAAAGGGAAGAAAATCTGGATGAATTTTTCCAGCATCTGGGGGCGGTGGCAGAAATAAACACCGGCATCGCCCTGGAGCGGCTGAGCGGCAGAAGGGCCATGTACTACGAGTATCTGGATCTTTTCTTTCATAAGCTGGAGGGCAGCACCCATGAGCTGGAAACTCTTCTGTCCGGCAATGACCGGGAAGGCTTTTCCATCCGGGTCCACGCCCTTAAGTCCTCCCTGGCCAGCATAGGGGCCATGGCTTTATCGGCCCAGGCTCAGGAACTGGAAAATAAATCGAAGGAAGGGGATTGGCCCTATTGTGAAGCCCAGGGCCCTGGATTCATCAAGCAGCTGTCTGCACTGCATCAGAGCCTTGCCGGTCTTTTTAGCCCCCTGGTGCCGGAGAAAAGCAAAGGCCCGGGGACCGGGGCGGATCTGCAGGCAGGCCTGGCGAAGGCCCTCAAGGCCCTGGAAGCCTACGACCAGGATGGGGCTATGGAGCTTCTTAAAGGTCTGGGGGCCCTCGATTTTGGCGAGGGCCCCGGGGCCGCCATAGGGGAGGCCCTGAACCACCTGGGGCGCTACGACTACGACAAGGCCAGGGAAGTCCTCATCTCTCTTCAGGGGAAGGCCCAGGTCTAATCGAAAATTGGCCCCCCCTTAATCGAATCCTGACACCTCAGGCAGTTATCTGCACAGCGGGTAATGTCGGGCCTCACTTTGATGGCCCCCGCCGCCGCATCCAGGGCCTCTTTGGCGGGGAGGATCTTCCAGAGACTCTCCCCTACCCTTGCTTCCCTTAGGACAGGGTCGAGGGCAGAGGCAAAATTCATAAAGCCATTGGAACAGCTTCCCACATCGCAGATGATGGTCTTCCCTTGGCTATCCAGGGCCCAGGCCTTAAAGAGCCGCCTCCCCGCCAGATGCTCCGCCAGGTGGATGAGGGTAAGGCTGGTGTAATCGACCCCCATCAAGATCACAAAGCCCCCTTCCTGGGCCAGCTGCTCCAGGGGGTAGTAGACCCGGTCCGGCCCCTGGCCCTGGATGAGATCCTGGGACCGGGGCCCCAGGGCGGCAAAGGAGTTAAGGGGGTGGTCCCCCCGGACCCGGGCGGGGTGTTCCAGCACCGCTACCGGAAGGGCCCCCATGCTCTTGGCGCTTATGATGTTGTCTTCGGGCCTATAATAGGTCTTGTCGCTGCTGGAAGGGTCAGGGCTCTGGGAATAATCCCTGCCGTTCTGCCGGGGCCTCTGGTCCGGCGGCGGGGAGACATTCAGCATATAGGTGAAGGCGGGAACCACCAGGGTGCAGTCCCTTTCTAAACACGCATCGATGATGGCCCCTGGCCCCCCCTCAAGGCCCCCAAAGGATTTTATTGAAGAATGGATGCACACCGGTTTGCCCGCCAAACCCTGCTCCTCCAATGCTTGTATTATTTCGGTCTTTGTTGTCATGTTCACCTCGAATAGCTAATGCGCTATAATACCATCATGACAGATGAGCTAACCAGTATCCCCTTTGAAGACATCATTAAAATTAGCTTTAGCCTCTCTTCGTCGGAGGTAACGAAGGCGGTGGTAAAACCCATCTTGTTAAAAAACGAGAAGGTATACCAATGCGAAACCTTTACGGGGAAGAAGGCCTTTCACCAAAATATTCCCCTGGAAAATTTTCCTTCTTTTATGAAAAGCTTCCAGGAAACCCACCGGTTTAAAAATATCCATGTGAATCTGCAGGATGAAGTCATAGCCTACCGGATCTCCAAGAAGGGAGAGGTCCATAGGACCAAAACGAGCAGGAAGGTAACGGAAACCCAACACCTGGTTCAAAACCTAAGCCACGACAGGGAGAAGCAATATATCATTACTGAGGGAATGACCATACCAGCCCTGGTCGACCTGGGGGTTTTTACGGCGGATCACCGGGTGGTAAAAGCCAAGTACCACAAGTATAGGCAGATAAACAACTTCTTAAAGAACATCGAAGAAACCCTGCGTGATGAAAACCCCGAGGGCCTGCACATCGTTGAATACGGTTCGGGAAAATCCTACCTTACCTTTTTTCTCCATTACTATTTTACAGAAATAAAAAAGATCCCCCGCTTTAGTATAACCGGCTACGACCTGAACGGCGAAACCATAGCCCTCTGCCAGGGCCTGGCAGAAAAATACCGCCTGCAAAACTGCAGCTTTATTGCCGGGGACGCCGCCCAGATGAGCGCCGCCGGAGCCGACATGATGATCACCCTCCACGCCTGCGACACCGCCACGGACCATGCCCTCTTTAATGCCATACAGGCAAGGGTAAAGTATATCTTCAGCGTCCCCTGCTGCCAGCAGGAGATCAACGGCCGTATTGGAGCGGCCGGCGAGTTTGCCATCCTGCTCAGACAGGGCCTCTATAAGGAACGCTTCTCGGCTCTCTTAACCGACACCATCCGCTGTGAGATTTTACGGGGAGCGGGCTACCAGGTCGATGTGGTGGAATTCGTGGGGGAAGAAAACACCCCCAAGAACGCCATGATCCGGGCCCGCTACACGGGGCACAAGGCAGATACTTCCGAGGAGGTAAAGGCCCTCCTGGGGCGCTTTGGGGTAAGCCAGTGCCTGGTAGATCTAATGGAAAGAACCTCTCACGGAGGCAGGGCCTAAGCTAGCGCACAGGAACAAAGGCCCAGGTGGGATCGTTTCTGGCCCAGGTGTTGTAGTTAGAGTGTTCTTTAATAAAATCATAAACACCCCGGCCTCCATGTAAATGGGATACCACTGCGCTGGCTCCTAAGGCAATTGCGGCATAGGAATACGAATACCTCTGGTTGTCAAAATAGATTTTTGGATCAGCATTATTGTTATACTCGGCAACATCAGCAGCAAACCGAGCCCAGTCGCCATCGGTATAATGAATGTTTGATTTATCAGATAATGGCATGCGATACGCAACACCCGCATAGGGCGGAAGCTCGATGAATCTATTTATGGTAAACTTGCCTATGCTGTCACGCAGAACGGCGGCATTAGGCATATCAGCATGTTGGCGGGCTATATGAGCTGCGGAGAGAACCATAAAATCATGCTGCCAGGGTGAAATTAACGAGGAATTAGGCCAACTGGGGGAAGTATGGGGCGTACCTCTCCAAAGCACCGCGTTTAGCCCATGACCATTTGCTCCGCTGTTCCTCCATACAAACCATGACAAATTATTGATCAGCTTTGATCTAAAATAATTTTTCTCTAAATCTGAATCAAGGGCCATGGCCGCCGCATCGGAAAGGGTCCTTAAGCCCCAGGCCACACCCCGTAACTGCCCTGCGATTAATCCATAACTGGAGTCTGCACCGGGGATATCACCCCGGGTATTGCGGTGGTATAGATCAAAAGCCAAATTATAGCCGCCCCAGTAATAGAGCTCGTCGAGAAACCAGCGATCCCCCGTGATCATGTAGGGGATATAAACCAGGGACGGCTGATGTGCCTGATCTGCATGCCAAGGCGTGTCTGTATCACCTAATGGAGCCGGTCCATTGTAATTTATCAAGTTAAAGGAAACCCTGTCATCTATGGAAACGGTACGTCCATAAAAACTTCTCCCATATTCATCTTCCCGGTAATGAATGGGAATTGATCCGGACATTTCGCCATTACCCAGCATTACTTCCCGCATCCGGTTGTCCATGGATAAAAGGTACAAGGCGGTCCACCCAGGGAGCATACCTATATCCGACCGTCCGCCGCCCCCCGGCATATACATAAAGATATCTCCGTTCCCCATTATGTCCCTGTTGGAACTGAGCCAGTTTGTATAGCTTGTAGCAATAATAGCTTCGTTTATTTGCAAGGAAGTATCATAGGGCAGGATCATCCCCGTGGAGATCATGTAGGGGAGATCAAAACGAATCTCTACCTCCGGCGGTTCTTCTCCCAGCCAAAAAACTTTCCGCCACCGGGATGAGTGGTTATGCTGAAAGCTGGGTTTACTGTAAACTTCGGCGGGGTTTGCATTCCCCTGTTTAATAGATACCCCATAGTGTACATTTCCCCGGGAGCTAATATTAATATTTTCTATGGTGTGGGAAATTCTGATATAGGGGGTGTCACTTCCACCGGAAGTGGGGTAAAACCGCACTTCCCAGAGGGCGTTTAACTGGTTACTAAGGTCCTGGCGGACTAAAATTTCGGTACAGACATCCCCCTTAAGCCAATAGTTTAATTGGGGGGAATCTGCAATTGCCTTTCGCAGATCCGCCCTTAAGCCGGGGCCCTGCAGGTCTATGAGGGCCCCCACATCGGTGGCCAGGATGGCAGTTTTATCCAGACCCTGTCCATTGCTTTGCTCGGAACTTCTTACCAGGGAAAGGGAATGATCAGAATGAGCATGCAGCTGGGGCATCCGCAGCGAGATTACCCCATGCCTAACCGAGCCGTCGCCGTAGGTGGATTTTACATCAAACTGGCTGGGCAAAGATTGGCCATTGTAGTAAACAGCGACGGAACTGCCCGAGGGGACATCTCCCCTTTTAAAAACATGGCCAAAACTAAGGGGATAGTTTTGGGTGCTGACCCCCGCCTTTTCCCTGATGAGGACCCTGGTAATTTCGCCGCCCCCGGAACCCCATGACCCCAAAAGATTCCCATCCACAGGGTTTACGCAAGCCGATAAAACAAGGACCGCAAGGAGGAGAATCCCGCCAGCCAGGTCAAACCTTATTTTAGGCGTTTCTTTATCTCCTCCACCGTGAAGCCCTGCTCCAAGAGTTTAATAACTTCATCTCTGCCCTTAGCTAAAGCTCTGGCTTCTGCCTTGGCTTCGGCCTCGGATATGGCCTTTTTATACGCCACAGTCTGTTGTATAAACTCGGTCGATGTCATCTTGGTCACCTCCTCAAAAATCCTTCTATTCGCCCGGTAAAGGACATTGAAATAGTCTTCTGCCCGGGATACCTGTTCCTGCCTGTTTATTACTTCCGTTATCTGCCGTACCTCTTGGCGGTTCAGTTTGTCATAAAGACCATGAAGCCATAGGTAATCCTTCCGGGCCAGCCTCCGATTATTCACTATCTGAATAGGAAGATCCGCCCCTGAAATAGTATATATCCCTGGGCTGGTTTCTGCAACTGTAAAGCCTTTTTCCTTTGCTAGGTACCCAAGCAGTTTCTGGGGGTACCGGCTTTCTATGAAGGTTAGGCTGAGGTCCTTGTAGGAGATCCTTTCCTGGGCCCTATAAAGGCAGGCATAGCCATAGACCTTGTAGTAGTCTTCCACCGAGACATAGTCCGTGGGGCTCTTATATTCAATGAGGTTTACCTCCTTAAAACCTAAAGCCAGAGAAGCGCTTATCTCCACCTCCTTTACTTTCTTGATGATTACGCAGTCTATCTTTAGGGGAGCCTTAGATAGCTGGAACTCGGGGAGAATTTCGAGGGCATCCGGGTAACCTCTGAAGGTCATCCTAAGGGCCTCGATGAAGGCAGGATGCCAGGCAATGTGTGTAGTTGCTTCGTTCATATCCCTATACGGCACGGGGATGTGAAATACTTCGAAATTTTGGGAAAAATAATGAATTTTTTTTCAACGGTTAAAAATGGTATCTATAATCAAGACAGACCAAGTCCCCTCTCGCTGGTCAGCAAACAATCTGCAATGACCAATCACAACTAAGACCTACCGAGCATATCCAGCTGACGCTGGTCAGCAAACAATCCCCGTCGGCTCGAACGGCCTGCATCCCATACTCTCTTTCTAGTATGTATAGATTAACTCAGCAGCCGAAGTCGCCGCCGGAGATTTTTGCTGCACCAGCACAGCCCAATACGCGTGGTTCGATAGAAGATGATCATCGAGAACCACCTGCATGGTATAGCCAATGGAATCCCATCATTACCCATAGTAAGGTGGTAGAAGAAAGCCGCCTTAGCTAGATCCTGGGAAAGGTGCAGCCACCCAGCCCTGGGTGTCAGTCATCTTTGGTTGGCCTATTTGGAGATATTTTTCTTATTTAGTAATCTTCCTAAATTTTCACCTGGAACGTCCCAAGTACATTTTTCCCAAAAAATCGAAGTATTTTGCATCTCCGTGCCGTATAGGTATATGCAAGAAGAAACTACTCATATATCTTGGCATTCCGCCTTCGTTGAGGCCATTAGGATGACCTTCAAAAGTTACCCGGATGCCCTCGAAATTCTCCCCGAGTTCCAGCTATCTAAGGCTCCCCTAAAGATAGATTGCGTAATTATTAAGAAGCTTAAGGATGTGGAAATAAGCGCAACCCTGGCTTCAGGGTTCAAGGGGGTTAACCTCATAGAGTACAAGAGTCCCACCGACTATGTCTCGGTGGAGGACTACTACAAGGTCTATGGCTACGCCTGCCTCTATAGGGCCCAGGAGAGGGTCCACTTTAAGGACCTGTCCCTCACCTTCATAGAAAGCCGGGACCCCCAGAAGCTGCTTAAATATCTTACCGAGGAAAAAGGCTTTACAGTTGCAGAAAATACCCCTGGAATATATACTGTAACAGGGGCTGATCTTCCTGTTCAGATAGTGAACAGCCGGAAGCTAGCCTCGAAGGATGATGTATGGCTTCGAAGTCTCTATGACAAACTGAACAGTCATGAGGTCCAGCAGATAACGGAAGTGATAAACCGGCAGGAACAGGAAAACCGGGCAGAAGACTATTTTAATGTCCTCTACCGGGCGAACATAAGGATTTTTGAGGAGGTGATCAGAATGACATCAACCGAGTTCATACAACAAACTGTGGCATACAAGAAGCTAGAAGCCGAAGCCGTAGCCAAAGCCGTAGCCAAGGCCGTATCTGAGGCTATATCCGAGACCGAAGCCAAGGCTTTAGCCAAAACTAAAGCAGAGGTATTAAAGCTCCTGGAGGAGGGCCTCTCTGTGGAGGAAATAAAGCAACGTTTGAAGTAGGTTTAATACCCCAGTAACCATCTGTAATTTATAGAACGGCAGTTTTATTTTTCCTAGTGGTTTTCATTTTAGGTTGAATCGTGACTTGCAATCCAAGTTTGTCAAGGGCATTAAATACAGTCTCAATGTTCGGCTTTCTTTTACCTGAGAAACTTTTGTATAGACCTTCACGGCTAACACCCATTTCTTCTGCCATAGCATTGATACCCCGGGCACGAACCACATCTCCGATTGCTACGAGAAACCCAGTAGAATCGTTTTCGTCCAGGGCAACTTGCAAGTAAGCTGCTATCGTTTTTTCATTGTCGAGGTAATCTAAGATATTCCAGCCTGTTATTTTTTCTTTTGCCATATTATTCCTCTTTCATCTTTCAAGGTGCGTAGCCATTTATCAAAGGCATCGGTTTTTTCAACTACCATAACAGATTGTAGCCAATTGTTCACATGTAGTCAAGTGATTTTTTTGGATAAAAAGGAGGTTCTTGATAATAACCCATTAATGATGACACCCTAAGGTGAAACTTTTCTCGCTAGACCCATACAAGGGCCAGCCCCCGGACATCTGTCACCTTTGTCTGCTTGTTACATCACTCTTCCCCACCCACTTCACTTGTAGGATTGATTCTAAAGGTTCTTCTCAATTCAACCAACTGTGGCTTGATCTCGCCACGTGAAAAGATCAAACACGAGAGAGGTGGGGGCTGCTTGGGGCTAGGAATATCTGGGAATTCTCCGCTGGAGGAGACCGCGGGTAAAGCAGAATAAGATAATGAAGGAATCTCCGGAACCCCCACCGAGGCTCGTAAGAGCCGAGGTTCCCCTCTGGCATCCAGTATGTGCGAGGAGAGCTGAACGCAATGAAGGAATATTCAAAACTGGGTGCCGGGGGCTCCGTAAGCGGGTTCATCTCAATTCCTAGACCTGAGCGGCCCCCACCTCTCATGCAGTTTATGTAATTGGTGGCGAGATCAAACAAAAAAAAATGAGCGCCGAAAGCTCAACGGCGCTCAAGAAAAACATACAAGGAGGCTTTGGGCCGAAGCCCAAAAACCTAAATGAACACTAGAAGCGGTAGCCTACCCCAAGCTGAATCCGGGGACCCATACCGTAGGTAGCAGAAATGTTGGAATCCAGAAGTTTAAAAAGACTGGCCATGTCTTTCATGTACTTGCTGGGGAAGCGAAGATGAAAGAGAGCCTGGGCCCTGAAGTAGAGGGAGTCGCTGATATCAAAGTCACCGCCCACACCGGCGAGGATACCAAATTGGCTTAAGTCAGATTCCTTCCAGAGATTCCCGGGTTCGTCACTGAATTTGTTTCCGTCCTTGTCTTTCTGTGAAAGGACAAAGTTGTAGTTAATCCCTACCAGGGGGAAGATGGTGGCAAAACCCATGTCTACAGGGTACTTACCCATGAGGCTGAAGCCTAAGACCATCTGACTGCCGGCGTCTTTTTGATCGCTGGGTACAGCGGTGGGCTTTTCAACATTGGTTAATGAACCATAAGCGAAGCTCACATCGAGGACAGCATAGGTGGCATCCAGGAAGCCGTAGCCGCCAATGCCGAAGATGCTCATGCCCATGTATTCGCTTCCAGACTTCATACCGTTATTGGAGCTGTAGTCAAGAAGGGCACCGCCGCCGGCGCTGAGAGCAAAGTCCTGAGCGAAGGCACCCGCTGAAACCAACGCCAGGAGAAGTAGAATTGAGAATACTTTTTTCATCAGTATTTTCTCCTTACAATAGTGTACGGTACGCCAGGCGCCCGCAGCGGAGCCTTAAGGCCCGCAGGTCTTCACTCTATAAAATTATTAAAATTTAGTCAAGGGGTATAGGGGATATTTATTGAATAATTTTTGCCTTTTATTAATAAATCCTACAAGCCTAATCGAGGGGTGAATATGTGGATTACACATGACAAAGGTATCTGCTCCTTGGACTGACTAAATTAGAGAAAATAGACGTATTTTTCAAACTTCTAAAGAATTTTTTTGGGACGTCCCAAAAAAATTTCGAAGTATTTGAATTATTTTTTTGACCCTTTCTTTTGTGGGTAGAGGGCTTTCACCTGTTTCTTATCAAGCTCCGTTGCAGCTATTATGTCTTCCAGGGGGTACCCCATGCTGATCATCTTTTGGGCTATCTCCAGGGCCTTACGCTCAGCCTCCTGGGTTAAGAATTGGGCTTTAGCCCATGCTTTACCCTCAGTTTTTACCCATTCTTTAAACCATTCTTCAGCCTCTGCTTTAGCCTTTGCTTCAGCCCGTTCTATTAACCCTGTCCCTGCAAAAATCTCTTCTAAGCTGGGTGCTCTTTTCATATCCTTTAGTTCCTCCACAATTTGGTGGTTAGCCCTCACCAGAATATCCATGTAAGCACTAAGCCGGGCATCCTTTCCCTGCTCTTCTGAGGCCCTGCTTACCCTCTCCATAGCCCTAGTGTCTAAGGTATTGCTCAGACATCGAAGCCACAGGTTATCTTCCATGGATAATTTCCGGCTATCTATCAATTGGATAGCCATGATATCCCCAGAAACAGTATAAATCCCCGGGCTCTTTTCCGCAACGGTGTACTTTCGATTTTCACTTAGGTGCTTCAGGAGGGATCGGGGAGCACGGCTCTCTATAAAGCTTAAGGTCATATCCTCCAGGAAAACCCTTTCTAAGTTTGCATAGAGGCAGGCATAACCATAGACCTTGTAGAAATCCTGAACTGAAACATAGTCCCCGGGGCTCTTATATTCGATGATGTTCACGCTCTTGAATATTTCCCCTATATTCTTGGTGATGACCAGGTCCTTAGCCTTCTTGATTATCACACAGTCGATACGGAGGGGTTCCAAGGTCAGGGGGAAGTTTTCCTGAAATTCCAGATCTTCCCGGTAGGCCGAAAGCTCTAAGCGAAGGGCCTCTACAAAGGCATTATGCCAGTACAGGTTTTCCATATCCCTATACGGCACGACCGTGTATTTTACTTCGATTTTTTTGGAAAAAAATCAAAATACTTTTAAAAACTTTGGTTTTCCTCTATCATGGAACCCCTGGGGGCTTAAATGAAAAAACTATCTGTCATGTTCATATTCATTTTTTGTGCCGGGCAGCTCTTTGCCCAGAGGATAGCTTTTAGTGTCGGGGGCGGGGCGGACTTTGACTATAGCGCCAATAATGGCTGGAAGCGGACCTACAATGGCACCGATATCTACAGCGGCACCAGGACCACCAGCATAGGGGGCCACGGCTTTATCGAAGCCCGGTTCCTTCAGGTTCAGCTGGGCTTCTCCCGGGGCATCATCACCAACATCCTCAGCCATGACAGTAAAAAGGAAA
Source organism: Treponema sp. (assembly GCA_009777335.1). Classification (GTDB taxonomy): domain Bacteria; phylum Spirochaetota; class Spirochaetia; order Treponematales; family Breznakiellaceae; genus WRKT01. The sequence goes on from WRMC01000001.1 coordinate 253,100, forward strand.
GCACCGAAGGAGGCTCGGCGGTGCAGATGGGTCTTTCGATCCTCTTCAAAATTCCCCTGGACCGGGGGTCGAGCTCCATTTACCCCCTCTTTGGCTACCACTACAACCGGGTCCTCTCCATGAAAGACCGGGAGGGAAACCCGGTGGTCTTTGCAGGGCTGGACCGGGCCGCCGACTACAGCCAGCATGGCATCCTGGCCGGCCTGGGAGCCCGGGTAAACATGACCGAGCGCCACTACTTCCGCCTCGAAGCCATGATGGGGATCCGCTTCCCCAGCCCCGCCATAACCGAAATGGCCGAACTCACGAATAAGCTCGATGGGAATAGGGAGGTGAAAACTACCTTGGGGTTTGGGCCTAGGGTGCAGATGGGTATAGGGTATAGGTTCTGAGCAATAGGACAGATTATAGAAAGCAATATTGATTCTAAGACCTACCAAGCACATTCAGCTCACGCTGGACAGGAACCTGGCTAGTCAATCAAACACCCCCCAAGTCCCCTCTCGCTGGTCTGCAGGACTCAGCACAAAGTGACTGACACCCTTCGTGTGCATCTTTCAAAATTTTTCTTCCCCCATCACACTTGGAGGATTGATTTTTAAAAGGCTCTTCTTGATCTGCCCGAGCATAGTTATCTCAGCTGGAGCAGGAACTTCGTCCATGACGAGCCTCTGGCGGGCAGATAGGGCCAGCTTAGGAGGTAACGATTTTAGGGTCAGACCGCCAGCGGAGCTCGGCAGGGATGAAGGTTCCTGTCCAGCGTGAGCTGAGTGTGCAGGGGTGGTCTTAGATTCGATAGGTGGCGAGATCAATCCTAGGTCTTAATGTGGGTGTTTAACTTGATCTCTATAACCTAGTTAATTAAAATGTCTTTGAGGAAATAATGACAGATCAATCAATGGAATCTATTGAAAATAAAACTCACTTCTCCCAGGGTATTGAAGAACTTCTAATGACCTATGTTAGCGCCCTCTCATGAACATTCCTTCACCCCGCCGCTGGTTCTGGGGCATCCTGGGGGTTGGGGCCTTCATCGTCCTTTGGGCGGGGGGGGCCCATCTCTATGGCTCGGCTCTCATCTTTCCGGAGCCCTCTCTTGTCCTGGGCCGCTTTTGGGGCCTCCTCCGCAGTCCCGCCTTTCCCTCCGCCCTGGGGGGGAGCTTCCTCCGGGTCCTTCTGTCTCTGGCCATTGCGGTCCCCCTGGGGGTCGCCTTGGGAGTGGGGTCGGCCCTGGACCGCCGCCTGGGGGCCTTCTTTCGGCCCCTCTTTGCGGTGGTGGCCGCGGCCCCCATTATAGCCCTCATCCTCATGGCCTTTTTAATCCTGGGAACCAATAGGACCCCGGTCTTTACGGCGGTCCTCATGATCTTCCCCCTCATGGCTGCCAGCACCGCCGAGGGGATCCGGAACACCGACCCCCTCCTCATCGAACTCTGTAAGTCCTACCGCTTGGACTTATCAGCCAGGCTTCGCTTCCTCTACCTTCCCTCCCTCATCCCCTATATCCTGGGGTCTTTGGGCCACTCCCTCTCCCTCTCCTGGAAGGCCGTGGTGGCCGCGGAGGTGATAGTTCAGCCCCTCCAGAGTATGGGGCTCATGATGCAGAGGGCCAGGAGCAACCTGGATACCGCCGAGCTCTTTGCCTGGACCGCCGCGGTGGTGATGGCCGCCGCCCTCTTTCGCTTTCTCTTTGGCCTGGCTCTCCGCCGGCTTGGGGTCCGCCAGCTTTCTGCCAGCTCGGGAGTTATCCCCAGAGGCGGGGAGAGGGGGGTATAAACATGGATATTGCTCTCTCGAACCTTAGCTTTGGCTACCCCGGGCTCCCCCTCTTTTCTGCTCTGAATGCCCGGCTTGATGGGGGCCTCGAGGGGGTCCTGGCCATCCTGGGGCCCTCGGGCTGCGGCAAGACCACCCTCTTAAAATTGATTGGGGGCCTCCTGGAGCCCCAGGGGGGGGCTATAGATCTGGGGGGGGACCAAAAAGTTTCCTTCATGTTCCAGGAGAACCGGCTCCTCCCCTGGCTTCGGGTTCTGGACAATGCGGCCCTCCCCCTGGGCATGGACCCCCCCTCCCGGGAGCGGGCCCTTCACTTCCTTTCCCTGGTGGGCTTGGCCAGTAAGGCCCAGGCCTTTCCCCATGAGCTTTCCGGGGGCCAGGCCCGCCGGGTCTCATTGGCCCGCACCTTTGCCTGCCCCTCGCCCCTCATCCTCATGGACGAACCCTTCCAATCCCTGGACATCCCCCTACGGCTGGATCTCATCGCCGCCATTCGGGCCCTTTTGCAAGAGGGGGAGTCTCCCTTCCTCATCCTGACGAGCCACGAACCCCGGGAGGCCCTGGCCCTGGCGGGAAGGGTGATCATCCTGGGCCAGCCCCCGGGGGGGATCATCTACGACAGGGAGCTGGACCTTCCCCTCCATGAGCGGCACCTGGGGTCCAGGGCCCTCATCGATCGGGAGATGGAAATGATCGAGGTCCTAAAAAGGGCCTCTACAACTGAAAATTAAAGTTATATCGCAGCCGGACCGCCACCGGCACCCCCTCACTCTGGGCGGGCTGGGCCCTAATGCCCCTCAGGGCCTGGAGGGCCGCCTCGGCAAAACCCCAGCCCTCGGGGTTCTCCCGCAAGACCTGGATGTCCCGTATGAGCCCCTGGGGATCAATAAAGAGTTCCATGATCACCAGCCCCTCCCGGCGGGATTCCCGGGCCAGCCGTGGGTAGACGGTGGCCCGGATGATCTGGTCATGGGGAAGCACCGGCGATAGGGTAATCATGTGCATGGGTAGGTAGACCAGAGCCTCTTCCTCCCCAGGGCCCTGGGGGAGGGGCGGGCCCGTAACCGCCGGAGGAGGAGGTTCATCGGTGGGGATAAAGTCCTGGGCAATCAGGGGCTGGACCTCCTCCTCTTGGACCCGGGGGGGCTCCGGCGGGGGAGGGGGCCTGGCTTCTTCCAGGTCCACCAGCCGGATGGGGGCCGCTTCCCTTTGTTGTTCCTGGCGGCTTTCTTCCATCTTAAATCTTATGGATAAGATCAAAACCAGGTGGAGGAGGGCCGCCAGGATGAAGACGATGATCCGGATCCTTTTATGATCGAAGCTCCTCACTGGGGGGCCGCCACGAGACTCACCAGGGGGAACGACAGAACTTGGAGCAGATCCAGCACCCGGTGGACTTCCCCAAAGGGAGTGTTCCGGTCGGCGATAAGGTGGACCCTCGTGTGTGGGGCCTCCCTATAGGCCCTCAGGATCCCCGCCCTTACTTCTTCCAGATCCGCAGGCCGCCCCTCCAGGTAGAGGGCTCCCCCCCTATCCACCCAGATCTCGAGGTTCGCATCCTGGCTTACCCGCAGGGCCTGGGGGCCCAGAGCATACTCGATGGGAACCCTCTGGCGGTAGTTTATGAGGGAGACGAGCATGATAAAAATGAGGAGGAGGAAGGCGATGTCGGAGGTGGAAAAGAGGGGCACCTGGGGCTTGCTTCGGCCCCGTCTGCTTCGGCCTATGTTCATGGGGCCCCCCCCAGGCGGAAGGAGAAGGCCGGGACCTCCAGGCCCTGGGCCAGTTCCACAAAGCTTACCAGGGCCTGCCAGGGGGCCAGGGGGTCCACCGAAAGGACCAGCGCACCCTCGGGCCCCAGGCTGCGGATGGCCCCCTCGGCCTGGGCATAGCTAAAGGCCTCCCCCTGGTAGAAAAGGTCCCCTCGGCTGTCCAGCTCAAAATGAAGAAGATCCTCCGGTAAAATGAGCCGCCGGGAATCGGGGGCCGGGAGGTTCACCAGAAAGCCCAGGTTGACGTTAAAGGCGGCGATCACCAGGAAGTAGATGATCAAGAGGAAGGCCAGGTCGCTGGAGGCCGCACTCTCCTGGAAGGCCCCCCTCTTTACCCGGGGGAACTTCAAAGGGAAATTTCCTTTTCTTGGGCCCCCGCTGAGGCCTCAGCCCCTACGGCGAAATCATCCAACAACAAGAGGAGTTCCGAGGCGGCCCCTTCGGTTTCCGCGGCGAAGCGGTCGCAGAGGTGGCTGAAGATACTGTGGGCCCCCATGGCCCCTATGGCGATGCAGAGCCCAAAGACGGTGGTGATCAGGGCCTCGTAGATTCCCCCCGCCACGATCTGGGCGTTCACCTCCGCCGCCTCGGCGATGGACCGAAAGGCCCCTATCATCCCCGTGACGGTTCCCAAAAATCCGGTCAGGGGCGAGATGGAGGCCAGGGCGGTGAGGATGCTAAAGCCGTTCTCCAGGGACTGGATGCAGCCTAGGGCCTCGGCCTCCAGGGCCCGTTCCCGCTTTTGCTCCGGCAGGTTTCGGCGTTCAATAAGGCAGGAAAGAACCCGGGCCCCCAGACGCCGGCGGCTTAAGGGTTCAAAGTAGGAGAGGGCCCCTTCAAAGTCCCGGGCCCGGATAAAGGCGGCGCAGCTTTCCTGTAAATCCCTGACTCCCAAATTATGGTACAGAAAAAAGATGGAGCGCTCTATGATGATCCCCACCACGGTGATGGAAAAAAGGAGGAGGGGCCACATGATGGGTCCCCCCATGGCGAAAAGTTCCAGGAGGGAAAAACCTCTTGCTTCCATGAAAATCTCCCTAGGGTGTTTTATATAAGCTTATACCATGGAGCCCGGCTATGATCATATCCCAGGCGTATTCCAGGTAGATCCAGTCCAGGGCCTCTTCCCAGTCCCGTAAAAGGGTGGAGGAGTTCCGGCTTTCGTGGAGTTCCGGGGGCAATAAAAACTCGGTGTAGCTTTCGTTCCAGCGGATGCCCCCGGCCCGCCGCCACCTGGCCCCGGGGGCAGTAAAGGGCTTGGGCCTCTCCCGCCTTCGAAGGAGCTCAGGAAAAAGGAGGCCCCGAAAGTAGCTGGCCCATTCCTCCTGGGTATAAAAGAAGAGGCCCTCCCTCTGGGCATGGTCATCCATCCAGGCCGTGAGGGCCAGGATCCTCTCTCGGCGCTGGGAGAGGATGCGGAGGGCTCCCTCTCCGCTCTGGCGGGCGTCCCCGAGCCTCATGCGGCCCTCCCTTAGATCGAGCCTCTGGGGGGCCCGGGGGATAAGCAATAGCCCCCCGCGGCTCAGGGTGAGATCCAGGTCCCCGTCCCCCTGAAGGCGGCCCTGACCCTGGAGATCCAGGACCACCTCGTTCCAGCCCTCCAGGTGGGAGGAAAGGATTATGGCCTGGGTGAAGGAAAAGTTCCCCCCTCCGTCCAGGTTGGTCCCCCTTAAGCTGAGGGCCGGCCAGGCTCTGGAACGGATCTCCAGCCCCCAGACCCCATCGCTCCCCCGGATCCGGGTGAGTTCCAGATCCCCCGAGGAACTCCGGTAGCGTTCCAGGACCAGATCCCCGGGCCCCTCAAGGAAACGGCCCCCCCGTTCCACCAGGGTCGAACAGCCCGACAAGACCAGGGCCGCTACGAGGAGCCCCAGGAGCAGCGCGGGCCGGGGGTTTTGCCGGGGCATTAGAAGCTCCACCTGAGGCCCACCGAAACCATGGGGACCGGAAGCTCGTAGGCCGCCGCATCGGAGCCCGTCTGCTCCTGCCCCGTATACTGGTTAAAGGAGGTGTTGGCCTGGGCCCGGTAGAAGAGGGAGGAAAGGTTCTCCGCCGCCAGATAGAGCTCCCGGCGGACTCGGCTCCCGCTTCTGTGGAAGAGGTAGCTCAGCTTGAGGTCCAGGGGAAAGGACCAGGTGGTCCGGGACCCATCATCGTAGCGGGAGTCTCGGCGGAAGTTTTGAATCACCAGAAAGCCCGAAGGCTGGCTCGGGTCCGCCACGGGGTTCCCCCCCTCATCGAGGATCAGCACCTGGTAGCGCTCAACGGCCCCCACCACCGGCTTAGGCCGCCCCGAAGCGAGACCTACCCGGGTGTAGATGGTCAGGTTGGGCCGGGGGCGAATATTCAATACCAGGTTAAGGTTATGAAAGCGGTGAAACCAAGGGTAGTACCAGGGGCTTTCTTCGATGATGGTCCTCCCCTGTTCGTCCAGGCCCCGGGGCCGCTCGCTCTCTTTATAGCGGGCATGGGTGAAGGTATAGGAAATCCAGCCGTCAAAGAAGCGGCTCCGGAACCGCTGGAGCTGAAGGTCAAATCCCCAGACCCGGCCCTCCCCGTCAAAGCGAAGGACCGAGGTGCTGGTCTCCAGGCCCGGCTCCACCAGCATGTACTGGTAGGCCCGGTTGAAGACATATTTATAGTAGCCCTCGATGGCGAAGCTCCAGCCCTGGCCAAAGTCGGCCTTGAGCCCCAGGATGGAGGTCCAGGACCTATTGGGTTTAAGTTCAAAATCTGAAAGCCGGTTATCCACCGTGATGGAGGCGATGGCATCGTTCATGGAAGAAAAGAGGCCCGTCCCGGCGGTAAGATCCAGGGAGTGGAGAAAAGAGCTTTCTCCTCCCTGTAAAAGGGCGTAGTCCAGGTTGAGCCGGGGGTTCATGGCCGGAGCCGTGTTCAGGCGAAGGTCCTGGCCCGCGAAATAGAGATGATCCACCCTCAGGCCCAGTTCGGCTCCCCAGCGGTTCTGGGGGTCCCGGTATTCCCCCAGGATGTAGGCGGAGCTGTTATACCTCTGGTTCCTCTGCTCCTCCATCCTCCCGGTGACGGGGAAGCGGATATAGAGGGGCTCCCCGGGGGGAAGGATGAAGGAAAGGGGCCCCCCGCGGATCTCCCTCTCGATAAAAAACTTCCCCTCCATTTCCATTCCTGTTTCGTTATAATGCTCCGAAACCCCCAGGGCCAGGAGGAAGCCCCTCCCCAGATCCATGTCGTAATCCAGGGCCCCCTGGACCGTAAAGACCCGCTGGGTCCCCAAGAGGTTTGAATTGAGGTGCTCCCCATCGAGGGTATACCTGTTCTGGCGCACCCCGTTCCGGTACTCATCTACTTTGAGATAGTCGTAGGTAAAGACCCCCCGGATGATCTGGTGCTCATAGCCGGCCCCTCCGGTAAAGCGGAGGAACATGGAGGGCCGGGGGCTCCAGCTAAGGCCCCCCAGGGCAAAGGCCTGAAGGTTATCCCAGTCGAAGATCATCCGGGACCGGGATTGGACGAGGCTGTCTTCGTAGTTGTTCAGGGGCCCGGGGATCTCACTTTGAAAATCGGCCCCCACCCCGTCGGCCCCCGCAAAGGCGAAGAGCCTTAGGTCCAGATCGCTTGAGAGGCGGTAGCTAAAAGAGAGGGCCCCGCTTCGGATATAGGGGGCCCGGGTAACCGAGTGGATCAGCTGGAGGGTCTCGTTATCCCAGACCTGGCTAAGCCCCTTGAGGGCCCAGATGAAGGGATCCCAGTAGGTGACCCGGCCCATCACCATGAGGCCCCCCGCCGAGGGCCGGCCCCCCAGGGGTCTGGCGGCGCTCAGGGAGAGGGCGCTGGTAGAGACCGCCAGATCCAGCTCCCCATGATCCTGATAGACCCCCTTGGACTGGACCTCCAGGAGCCCCGAAATCGTATGGCCGTAGCGGCTCGAAAAGACCCCATGGGAGAGCCGGGCACTCTCGGTCATCCGGGGATCGAAGATAGAGAAGCCGCCCCCCCAGTGGTAGGGGTTGGAGATGTAGAAGCCGTCCAGGACCGCCATGAGGTCCCCCGGGTGGCCCCCCCGGATCGAAGGCAGGGCATTGTACATCCCCGTATAGCCCACCCCCGGAAGGAGCCGGACCGAACTCATCACATCCTCGATGAGCCCTATCTGGGAACTCATGGCCAGGGCCTCCCCCGAGATGGCCACACTCCGGCCCACCCGGGTCTCACTTTCTCCGGGGTTCTCGGCCAGGATGATGAGTTCCCGGGTTTCCAGGACTCCTCCCAGCCGCAGGGCCGCCCTATACTCAGAAACCCAGGGAAGGATCTCCAGGGTCTGGCTTAAGTAGCCGGGGTAACTGACCCTCACCTGGACCGTCCTGTCATCCGGGACAGTGATCCTTACCAGCCCCTCAGGATCGCTCTGGTAACTCGTCCCATCCCAGGAGAGGACC
>WRMC01000002.1 GCA_009777335.1 Treponema sp.
GGTTAAGCAGCTTTTTTGCGACCCCCGCCATAAGCGGTACTGTGCCGGAAGAACAAGCAATCCCTGTTAGCAATGAATCAACCGGCAAAAAGCTTAGCAAGGTTACCATAATCGCCAATCAGAATAAATTTGGCTTGTTAAAGTCTGTTTTTGATCAGTTAGGTATTACAGGTATTACGGTTACCAATGTAATGGGATATGGTGTACAGCGTGGACATACACATACATATCGAGGCGTACCGCTAGAACAGCCTTTGAGGCCAAAGATTCAAATTGACATTGTCATCAGTAAAGTTCCTGTCCGTACTCTTGTTGAAGCTGTTAAGAAAACATTGTACACTGGCAACATAGGCGATGGTAAAATATTCGTTTATGATGTAGAGAACGTAATCAAGGTTCGTACTTCTGAAGAAGGATACGATGCCTTGCAAGATACTGGCCCAGGCGACGAGTAAATTAAAGCAATAATTCCACACCGTTTGTATGTTCATGGGTCATGGTTCTGGTTATATTCAGTGACAGTCTCGATGAAAGCTTCGATGTTTTCAAAGGGTACTTCGGGTTCCAGTACATGGGTGGGGGCCAGGAAGAGGCCCCCACCGCGGCCTACCTTCTCGATCATTTCTCTGCATACTCTGCGCACCTCATCGGCGGTGCCAAAGGGCATGGTTGTTTGGGTCCCAAGGGTTCCCCAAAATGACAGCTTATCCCCATACAGCTTTTTAATTTCCACCGGATCCATACATTCAGGCTGGACAGGGTTGAGTATCTCTACACCTGCTTCAATTAAGTCGGGTATGATTCGCTGAAGATTGCCATCGCCGTGGTAAAAGATAAGGATCTCGGGTCTAATGGCTTTGGCTGCATCTATTACCTTTTTTAACCTGGGTTTGATAAAGTGACGGTACTGGGCAGGGCTTATCATCGTATCCAACTGGGTAGAGACGTCATCTCCCAGGCGCAGCACATCGTAACCTGCCGCAGCATAGCGCCGGGCTGTTTCGCAGCGGATAGTACATATGCGGTCAAGCAAAGCTTCAGCTAGGTCTGGGGCAGTTAACAAATCGATCATAAACTGCTCCATACCTCTGATATACCATGATAATTCAAATAAGGTAAATTCCATGGGTGCCACGGCGATTAGGCCGCTGTTTTTTATGTTTTCGACCTTATCCCCTATGGGGTTCCAGTCATAATCCTTGCCGGGGTCAGGCAATGGATACTCCATTATGTCCCTTAGGGAAGCGGCATGGGTCAGGGGAGAAACCATGTGGGTAAAATGGGCGATGCTGCCAGCCATGTGTCCCATGCCCCATTCGGGATTTATGCTAAAACCTTTTTTACCTGCCTGTTCAAAATATTTAGTGAATCTTTCGCCCTTACCTAAAAAACCAGGAGCTATAGAGCGGACAGGAAACGAAAAGTAGCTGGCATAATCCTTCTTGCCGGTTCTACGGGAAAATTCTTCATGTAAGGAGGGGCATAATGAAAACTCAAAGGGAACGTAAGCGGCCGATTCGCGTCTCATGGCTTTAAAAAATCTGTCTCTAATGGACATGTCGGGACCTCCATTCTGCTTATTCAGATTATATACTATTAATGCAGGTTTATGTGTTATAATAGGGGTAGTACCTTCTGGAGGAATATGAAGAAGATCTGGGTTTTTAGTTTTGTTTTTGCCTTGGCTCTTGGAGCCTGCGGGGGCGGAGCTGTCAGCCCGGATCCCATAGTGGCCGACACCGAGGTGGAGGGGACCTTCGCCGTCCGGAGGTTCTGGGCCTGGGACATGGATAATAAGGCCTACCAAACCGATGCCCGGATGCTGGCCTATAATAGTCGAGTAGAGATCTGGGCTGAGCTGGGCTCGGGGGTAAGTAATGCCCAGGCCATGGCCATAGCCAGGGAGTACAGACTGGCAATCTACCCACGGATGATGAATACCTTTGGATGGAGGGCCACGGAGAACAGCCCTGATATTATGCAGGTCGCTGATCAAAACGGAGATAATAATGGAAGATTGACTATCCTCCTCCTTGATACCGGGGGGGCAGCAGGTTACTTCACTGGAGCTAATTTTAGAAGAATAGAAGCAGTTCAAATTCTAGCGTCAAATTCAAATAATACGGACATGCTCTATATTGATGTGGCGGGGAATGGTTACCCCATAGGGGAGGTGGGCTTCTACGAGACCATAGCCCACGAAATGCAGCATCTGATCAATTTTGTCAGCGGGATTTTGCTTTATCAATGGGGGTTAAGGGGTTCATCTGAGATGGATACCTGGCTCAATGAGACCCTCTCTGAGGGGGCTCAATATATTTATTCGGGTACCTATAACCAGGATCGAATAAACTGGTATAACCAAGCACCATATAGTAGCAGTGCAAGTATTAGGGATGGTACCAGGATCATCGAAGGGAATAATTTTTATGTCTGGGGGAACCATCTTAGCACAACAAACCCTTATCCGATCCTGGACGATTACAGTACTGCCTACCTCTTTGCTCAGTGGTTAAGGATACATGCACAGCCTGATAAAAATAACTGGCCAATCTATCTCAATATTCTCCTTTCGGAACATGCCGGTTACCAGGCAGTGTTGGATGAGGTTCGTTGGCATAACATGTATGGTGCTGAGGATACCTGGGCTACTGTTCTGGGGGATTGGCTGGCGGCGAATTATATAAAGTCTCCTTCGAGTCTCCATGGTTACCGTAATCAGATTAACCTAATCCGGCACCACCTTCCTGGAGGCGGGATTACAACCCACAGCCTTTTCCCCGGTGAGGGGGTTTTTAGTCATGTTACAAATACCTATTCGGTGCCTTCCCCTAATTCTCCTATCAGCTTTCTGGGAATGGGAGCAACGAGTGTAATGTACCCCGGACCGAATCTTATTCCTCTCAACCGAGCCCTTCTAACCTATAATAGCGATATAAACACAGCCGTAAATGCTTCTCCCACCTCCGGCACCGTCACAGGTCAAAACCCCTCCATCACAGGACCCTCCTTCAGCCAGGCGGAACCTTCCTTCGGGCAGGGCGGGCTGAACGACCTGGATGCGGAGGTCATGCTGAGACGTTTGGGGAGGACTCCTCCTCCGGTGGAGCTGGGGGATGTGATGGTCTTCGATCATGGGACAGCGGGCCAGGGGCGCAGTGCCGCTTCTTCGGCGGCTATGGACCGCTCCCGCTTTGTCCGGGTCTATGTGGATGAATAGGGGTTTCTTCCTCCTCCTGCTCCTGGTGGGTGTTTTGACCCAGGTCCAGGGCTGGGGGAATCGTCAGAGGGCCGTAGTACCGGAACCTCCTGCACCGGTGCAGAGTCCGGAGCCCCTCCCTCAGCCGGAAGTCTGGACCCCTATCGAGGTGACGGGGTTGGTGCGGCTGGTGGGGTCCCATCCCTTCTATCAGATTGTGGTGTCCGGCCAGGGGGCCGAGTGGATGGTTCCCAACGAAGAGCGGGGGCTCCTCATGGATCTGCAGCACAGGACGGTGACCCTTAGGGGGGAGGAGCTGATCATGCAGAGTCCCCCTTCGGATAATCCCTATCAGATTCGGCTGACCCTCCGGCACCTTAGGAACATCACGATCCTGGAGGTTCATCCTCCGGGGCCCTAGGGTAGGGGCTCCTTGGTTTCCTTCCATATAATAGTATGTTACAATCCCTTACACTTAGGAGGATTTATGGTAAAAGTTATCGCCACCAACTATATTAAGGCCGAGCACATTGAAGCGGCCAAGCCCCTGTTCCGGGAAATCCTGGAGGCCACCAACAAGGAAGATGGCTGTCTGGAGTACAAGCTCTACGAGAACAAGGATGAACCGGGGCTCTATGTCTTTGTGGAGGAGTGGGAGTCCATGGCCCATCTGGAGGCCCATTTTCAAACCGACCACTTTAAACGGATAGTGCCCCTTCTGGGGGGTTTTGCGGCCAAGCAGGGGGGCGTTCAGGTCCTGTCGGAATTTAAGTAGGGCCTGGTCCGGTTTTTTTAGCGCAGGGGTTCTGCCTTTGGCGCATCACTTCGTAAAATAAGACCCCCGCAGCCACCGACACGTTAAGGGAATCGATCCGGCCCAGAGAGGGAATGCTGACCAGGGCGTCGCAGTTTTCTTTCAGGAGCCGGGAGATCCCCGTCCCCTCACCCCCCAGGATGAAGGCGCTCCGGCCGGTAAGATCCTTTCGAACGATGCTCTCCCCCTCCATGTCGGCCCCGTAGATCCAGAAGCCCGCTTCTTTGAGGGCATCCAGGGCCCGGACCAGGTTGGGGGTTTCGGCCTGCTGGACCCAGGCATGGGCCCCGGCGGAGGTCTTGGAGATCACGTCCGCGTGCTTGGCTATGCGCCGCTGGCGGCTAATCACCAGGTCTACTCCAAATTGATCGCAGGAACGCAGGATGGCCCCGTAGTTGTGGGGGTCCGTGATTTCGTCTAACACCGCCACGAGGACATCCTTCTGGCCCCCTTCATCAAGGGAACCCAGGTCCGCCAGAAACTCCTCGAGGGTGATGTCCCCCTTAAGGCCCGCCTCGTCCAGCTCCAGCACTATGCCCCGGTGGTCCGGAGCCAGGCGGTCCAGCTCGGCGGTTCCCACCCGGTGGATCTGTACTTTCTTTTGGTTGGCCAGGGTCTGGATCTCCTTGGCCCGGGGGCCCGGCTTGGCCACAAGAAGGGGGCCGCAGGGCCGGCCCGACCGGATCCTCTCCTCTATGGCATGAAAGCCCGTCAGGTAGATCATTAATCCCCCTGGGGCTTGAGGCCCGGCAGGTCCCACTGGGGGGGGATCTTGGTGGGCATGCCGTTTTTATCGACGAAGGCCCAGGTGACCTTGGCTTCTATCAGGAGGTCCTCACCCCGCCAGATCTCCTGGGCGATGATGCCGCTGACGGCCCCTTTTTTAATGGACCAGGATTTAATTTCAAGCTGGTCCTCGGGAAAGGCGGGTTTCTTGTAGTCGATTTCGACCCGGGCCACGTAGATGCCGTAGCCGGCCTCCACCATGGCCGAATATTCAAAGCCCAGGTCTTTAAGGAACTCCCATCGGGCGTATTCCAGGTAGTTCAGGTAGTTGGCGTTATTTACATGCCCGTAGCTGTCGCATTCGTAGGTCCGGACGGTGATATTGCATATACAAACCATGATTTCCATTTTATACTGATCGGTATTATGTTTCAATATTGCCCCCGCTGTGCCTCCCGGGAAATAGGCCTGGAAGGACACCGGTTTAACTGCCCCGCCTGTGGTTTTGTCTATTTTCATAATACCGCCACCGGAACGGGCTGTGTGATCGACACGGGCCAGGAAGTGGCCCTGCTGGTCCGGGCCAATGAGCCCTCCAAGGGGATGCTGGACCTTCCCGGGGGCTTTGTGGACCCCGGCGAGGGGGTCCTGGAGGGCCTCATGCGGGAGCTCCGGGAAGAACTGGCCTGGGAGCCCTCCCTGCCGCCGGGACTCCCCCTGGAAGAGGCCTTCACCCTCTTTGCTTCCTTTCCTAACACCTATCCCTACCGGGATGTGGTCTACAATACCTGCGATATGTTCTTTACGATCCTGGTGCCGGACTTTAAAAAGGAGGATCTGCGTCTCGATGCGGGGGAAGTGGGGGGGATCCTCATGGTGAGGGCCCAGGACATCAATCTAAACGACATGGCCTTTGATTCCACCCGCCGGGCCATGGAAGCCTTTTTATCATATAAAGCGAGGAGATCCTGATGGGAAGTACGCAATCAATAACGGTTTTATATAGAAGAAAGTTGATATTTTTAGCCCTTTCTGTAGGGGCTCTTATCCTGGGGACCTCCTGTGTCTCCGGGGCCAATGCCCGGCTTACCGGGGATAGAACTCCCATAGCCCTGGTTTCGCTGGTGGCCAACGGGGACATCACCTGGAGCGGCGAGGGGCCCGTGGATGCCGCCCGGCTGGTGGCCTCCCAGCGGCGGACCCTGGAACGGGACAGCGACTTGGCGGTCAATGTCCGCTCGGCCGAACTCATCGACAGTGCCGAGGCCATCTTTCGGGAGGTATTAGAAACCTCGCTCCTCATCTTTTTGGCGGACCCGGAGGACTACCTTCATACCGAAGCCTACGAAGGGGCCCAGCTTCACCGGGGACATATAAGGGAAGAGAGGGCAAGCCCCGAGGGCTACAGGATGATAAACCCCCGGGACCGGGACTTCCCCCTGGCCCTGGAGAGGGAAACCGGCATAGGGCGGGTCATGTTTGTGGAGTTCGAGTTGAGCAAGGCCATGAGTTCCGGCATAGGCCGGACGGGGCAGCTGCGGGCCCAGGTGGATATGACCGTGGATGTCCTGGATGCTACGGGGCGGTCCCTCTTTCGCCGGAGGCTGAGCGTCCAGAGCAGCGGAAGCATAAGGGTTGCCAGCGGGATTTATTCAAGCTCGGAGCTCATCATTCTTTTTGAAGATGCCATCTACGACATTAGCTACTATTTTCTTGATATTATCGCACCATAGGAGTAGGACATGGCGAAGGCCCAGATAGGATTGATTGGTCTGGCGGTGATGGGTGAAAACCTGGTTCTCAACATGGAAAGCAAGGGCTTTCAGGTGGCGGTTTATAACCGCACCGCCAGCCGGGTAGAGGACTTTATCCGGGGCCGGGGGGCGGGGAAAAAGTTCACCGGCTGCAGCAGTTTGGCTGAGCTGGCCCAGGCCCTGGAGCGGCCCCGGAAGGTGATGATGATGGTCCGGGCCGGTTCGGCGGTGGACGAAACGATAGCACAGCTTTTGGAAGTCCTCGAGGCCGGGGACATTATCATCGACGGGGGGAACTCCAACTTCGATGACAGCATACGCCGCTGTGCCCTGGTGGAGGGGCGGGGGCTCCTCTATGTGGGCACCGGGGTTTCGGGGGGTGAAGAGGGAGCTCTGCTGGGGCCCTCGATTATGCCCGGGGGCTCCGCAGCAGCCTGGCCCCAGGTGGCGCCCATCTTTACGGCCATCGCCGCCAAGGTGAAGGGCCCCGATGGCAGTGAGGCTCCCTGCTGCGAGTGGGTGGGCGAGAACGGGGCGGGCCACTTTGTCAAAATGGTTCACAACGGCATAGAGTACGGGGACATGCAGCTTATCTGCGAGTCCTATGATCTTATGAAGCGGCTCCTGGGCCTTTCTGCCGAAGAGATGGGGGAGGTCTTTGCCCAGTGGAACCAGGGGGAGCTGGGGAGCTACCTAATCGAGATAAGCCGGGACATCCTCAAGTTTAAGGATGAGGACGGCAGCCCCCTGGTGGAGAAGATCCTGGACACCGCAGGGCAGAAGGGGACCGGCAAGTGGACGGGGATTTCGGCCCTGGACCTGGGGGTGCCCCTGACTCTAATTGCCGAAGCGGTCTTTAGCCGCTGTCTGTCGGCGGCCAAGGATGAGCGCCTGGGGGCGGCGGCCATGTTTTCCGGCCCCCAGGAAAAGTTCACCGGTGACAGGGGGGCCTTTTTGGAGGACCTGCGCCTGGCCCTTTATGCCTCCAAGGTAATTTCCTATACCCAGGGCTACCTTCTGATGCGGGAGGCCGCCCGGGAGTACAAGTGGAACTTGAACTACGGGGGCATAGCCCTTATGTGGCGGGGGGGCTGTATCATCCGCTCGGTCTTTCTGGGAAAAATCAAGGAAGCCTTTGATGCCAAGCCGGACCTTTCCAACCTCCTTTTGGATCCCTTCTTTTCAAAGTTGATTGATGAAGCCCAGGGCCCCTGGAGGCGGGTGGTCGCTGCGGCGGTGAGCCACGGGATCCCTGTGCCGGCCCTGTCCAGCGCCCTGGCCTACTTTGACGGCTTTAGGAGCGAGCGGCTGCCGGCCAATCTGCTTCAGGCCCAGCGGGATTACTTTGGGGCCCACACCTACGAGCGGGTGGACAAAAAGCGGGGGGAATTCTTCCACACCAACTGGACCGGCCAGGGGGGCAGTACCAGCGCCAGTACCTATAATGTCTAGGCCCTTCGAGGGAAGGGTCATATTGAAGGATTCTACGAACACGACAAAGTGAGGTGAATATGGCTTCTTTACAGATTCTCCCCAGAGAGGGGACGGTACATGACTTTTTGGCCCTGGGGGCCCTGGTGACCCGGCTGGATCCGGGGATCATTCCCTTTAAAGAGGCGGATCACTATACCCTCCATGTTTCGGGGGGGGAATACAACGTGGCCTCCAACCTGTCTTCCTGCTTTGGCCTTAATGCTGCCCTGGCCAGTGCCATGGTGGATTATCCCATAGGCCAAAGGGTAGAGGCGGCGGTGCGGCGGGCCGGGGTGACTCCCTACTACAAGCGCTTTGCCCACGACGGGGTTCGGGGGCCCAACATGGCCATAGTCTGGAGTGATAGGGGCCAGGGCCTGCGGGCTCCGGTGGTCTTTTACAACCGGGCCAACGAGGCGGCCCAGCGGCTCATGCCCGGCAGCTTTGACTGGGACAGCATCTTTGGCCAGGGCCGGGTGCGCTGGTTCCACTCGGGGGGGATCTTCTCGGCCCTGTCCCCCAGCACTTCGGAGCTGGTCATCGAGGCCATGGGAGCCGCCAAGAAGGCCGGGGCGGTGGTTTCTTTTGACCTGAACTACCGGGCCAAGCTCTGGGCCCTGGCAGCGGAAGAGCAGGGAATGGACCCCAACCAGGCCACGGAGATGTCGGCCACCATCCTCAGGAAGATCGTGAGCCATGTGGATGTTCTGGTGGGCAACGAGGAGGATCTGCAGAAGGGCCTGGGCCTGAAGGGTCAGGATGTGGAGTCCTCGGGCGAACTGGACCCGGCGGCCTTTTTCGCCATGATCGAGGGGGTGGCCCGGGATTTTCCCAATATCAAGGCGGTGGCCACCACATTGCGGGAAGTCCATTCCACCAACCGCCATTCCTGGTCGGCGGTCCTCTGGATGGACGGGAAGAGCTACAGGGCTCCGGCCTGTGAGCTGGATGTCTGCGACCGGGTAGGGGGGGGCGACGGCTTTGCGGCGGGGCTCTTTTACGGCCTCATGGCGGGGAAGGAGCCCGAGGAGGCCCTCAAACTGGGCTGGGCCCACGGAGCCCTCTTAACCAGCACCCCCGGGGACGTCTCCATGGTGACGGTGGAGCAGGTAGAAGCCCTGGCCAAGGGGGGTTCGGCTAGAATTCAAAGGTAAATTACACATTGACAAATCTCTCATTTTAATTTTATCATGATGGGTACGCTGGTAGTTATCAGTTATCTGATATTCTGAAAGTGAGAGGTCACATATGAGTGATGTGGTAATCAAGCCTCAACGGCTCAAAATGGATCCCCGGAAGCGTCAGGGCTACATAATGTTCCTCATGATCCTGCCGCTTTTATCCCTGGTCTTTTTGTTTCAATATTTCCCTCTCCATGGTCTTATTTACGCCTTTTACGATTACAGGCCCCCCTTTCGCCTCTTTGATACCGATTTTGTAGGGTTCCGCTGGTTTACCACCCTGGTGGCCAACGCCTCCCGGCGCCGCCAGATCCTGGAGGTCCTGACCAACACCTTCGCCATGAGCGGCCTCAGCATCCTGTTTTCCTGGCTCCCCATGGCCTTTGCCATCCTTTTAAACATCATCAGTAACCGGCCCTATAAGCGGGTGGTCCAGACCCTTACTACCCTGCCGAACTTTATTAGCTGGGTTCTGGTCTACTCCATGGCCTTCTTCATCTTTAGCTCCACCGGCTTTGTGAACACCCTGGCGATACGGCTGGGTATTTACGAGAACCCCATCCTCTTCCTTCAATCGGGGGATAATGTCTGGATTACCATGTGGCTCTGGGGAACCTGGAAGGGCCTGGGCTGGTCGGCGATCCTCTATATTGCCGCCATTGCGGGGATAGATCAGGAGCTTTACGAGGCGGCCTATGTGGACGGGGCGGGGCGCTTTCGGGTGGTCTGGCATGTGACCATTCCGGGCCTGCTGCCTACCTACTTTGTGCTCCTCCTCCTTAATATTGCCAGCTTCTTATCCAATGGGTTTGAGCAGTTCTTTGTGTTCTCCAATCCCTTCAACCTTCAGCGGATTCAGGTTCTGGATCTCTTCGTCTACAACCTGGGGATAGGCCAGGGGAATTACTCCCTGGCGGTGGCAATTAGTTTAATGAGAAGCCTTATCAGTTTGACCCTGCTCTTTACGGTGAATAGGCTCTCTAAGCTCCTCCGGGGCGAAACCATCATATAGGAGGTAGGTCATGCCAGTCGTCGTAGGAAAAGCCAAAGACAGATACATCGATCTTATCGTACTTCCGGTGCTCTATACCTTCTTCGCCGCCTTTACGATACTCTGTGTGTTTCCCTTCTATTATTTGATCATCAACAGTATCAGCGCCAACGACATGAGCGCTCGGGGGGTGGTCATGTTCTACCCCGTGGGGGTCCACTTTAACAACTACCGGCAGATATTCCGCATTGGCGGGATCTCCAGCGCCGCCATGATCTCCATCAGCCGGACGGTGCTGGGTACCTCCCTTACGGTGTTGGGATCATCCTTCCTGGGTTATATGTTCCAGCACCGCCGCCTCTGGGCCCGCAAGTTCTGGTACCGCTCGGTGGTGGTGACCATGTACTTCAGCGCCGGCCTTATCCCCTGGTTCCTCACCATGAGAACCCTGGGGCTGACTAATAACTTCCTGGCCTACATCCTGCCGGCCATAGTCCAGCCCTTCAATATTATTCTATTGAAGACCTATATTGAGAACACGCCCTTCGAGCTGCAGGAGGCCGCAGAGGTGGACGGAGCGGGAATAGGCTATACCTATTTTCAGATTATCCTTCCCATCTCGAAGCCCATCCTGGCCACGGTGGCCATCTTTGCGGCGGTGGGTCAGTGGAATGCCTTTCAGGACACCCTCATCTTGATGACCGATGCGCGGCTCCATACCCTGCAGTTCATCCTCTTTAGGTACCTGAACGAAGCCCGGTCCCTGGCCCTCTTAATCGCCGCCTCGGGGGGTGCCATCTCGGAAGCTGCCGCCGAGGCCGCCACCCAGACGACTCCCACCTCGGTGCAGATGACCGTGGCGGTCATCGTGGTCATGCCCATCCTGCTGGTCTATCCCATCTTCCAGCGCTTCTTTGTGAAGGGCATCATGATCGGTGCGGTGAAGGGCTAAGGGACAGAACCTATGCCCATGGTAATGGGGAAGCCCCGGGATAAACATGTGGACTATCTGGTCCAGACCCTCCTCTTTGTGTTTTTCAGTCTCTTTACGATTATCTGTGTTTATCCCTTTTACTATCTCATTATCAACAGCCTGAGCGATAATTCGGTCAGTGCCCGGGGCCAGGTTCTGTTTTACCCCGTGGGCTTTCATCTTGGAAATTACCGGGCCATCTTCAGGGTCTATAACTTTAGTCATGCCGCCCTGGTTTCGGTGAGCCGCACGGTCCTGGGAACGGGGCTGACGGTTTTGGGCTGTGCTTTTTTGGGTTACATGTTCCAGCACCGCCGCCTTTGGGCCCGGGCCTTTTGGTACCGCTTTACGGTGGCCACCATGTACTTTAGTGCAGGGCTCATCCCCTGGTACCTGACGGTCCGGTCCCTGGGGCTGACCAACAACTTTCTGGCTTATATTATTATCCCCCTGATTCAGCCCTTCTATGTGATCTTGATCAAAACCTATATCGAGAACAGCCCCCTGGAGCTGCAAGAGGCGGCGGAGATCGACGGGGCGGGGGTGCCCCACATTTTTTCGAGGATCATCCTCCCCCTTTCAAAACCCATTTTGGCCACCGTGGCGGTTTTATCGGCGGTGTCCCAGTGGAATTCTTTTCAGGATACCCTGCTCTTGATGACCACCCAGCGGCTCCACACCCTGCAGTTTATCCTCTTTAGGTTTCTGCGGGAGGCCACTTCGACGGCCATAGTGATGCAGAGTTCTCCCCTGTCGGAGACCATCATGACTTCGGCGACATTGCAGACCCCCATGTCCCTGAGGATTACCGCGGCGGTGATTGTGGTGTCGCCCATCCTCTTGGTCTACCCGGTCTTTCAGCGCTTCTTTATGCGGGGGATCATGATAGGGGCCGTGAAGGGCTAGGCCCATGCTTGGAGGTAACCTGTCCGGCTTGAGCCGGCAGCGCCTATATACAAATTTTTCGGAGGTTTATATGAAACGTAGGAAATGGATGGTGATTGCATGCCTCTTCCTCCTTAGTATACTTGCCTTTACCGGGTGTAACCGGAGCGGCGGGGAAACAGTGGATGGCAGACCCTTCTATCAGATTGAAGTGTTCAACACATATTCAAATTTTATGGGAATCAATGCCGGCTGGTGGGGCCACATATTAAGGGAAACCCTCAATATGGAACTTAACCTTATCTCGCCCCAGGTTGCGGGGACCGGTGATACCCTTTACCAGACCCGGACGGCGGCGGGAAACCTGGGGGACCTTATCGTGGTCTCCAAGGGCCGGATGCTGGATCTCCAGCAGGCGGGGCTGCTCTATAACGCCCGGCCCCTTCTGGCCAATGCCCCTAACGTGAGGGAAAAACTGGCGGTGGCCTATGAGCGCTTTGCCGAAGAGTTCCCCGGCGACGGCATCTACGCCTTCCCTGGCCGGGTGTCGGTTCTTCCCCCCACGACCCCTGCGGGCCGTACCTGGGACCCCGAGCATGCCCACTTTCTTCGCTATGACTGGTACATCAACATAGGGCTCCCGGAAATCCGCAACGCCGATCATCTGATCGACGTGGTGGAACGGATGGTCCAGGCCCACCCGGTGAACGAGAATGGGGACAGGACCTTTGGTTTCTCCTTCTTCCCCGACTGGGACGGCGGTTCGGTCCGGGCGGCCCGGGAAATGCTCATGATCCATGAGGGCTTTACGGGAGTAACGGATCTTATCTTTAGTAACTGGGACGGTTCCCAGACCATAGACATCTTTGACAACAACAGCCTCTACTTCCAGTGGCTTCAGCGCTGGAACCGGGCCTACCGCCGGGGGCTGGTGGACGTAGACTCGGCCACCCAGAACTGGGATATGTCCCGGGCCAAGTTCATCGACGGCCGGGTGGCCTATGGGTTCTGGCAGTTCCAGGCGGACTCGATCTTTACCCGCCTCGATCTGACCCGGCGCTCCCCCTATGCGGTGGTGCCCGTCCAGGGTCAGCAGCTGATCAACCCCGGCTTTAACCCCTATGGCCTCGAGGGCAACGCCTGGGCCATCGGTTCCCGAGCCCGGTTCCCCGACCGGATTATGGAATTCATGGACTGGGTCAGCTCCGACGAGGGGATCCTGATCTGGAACTCCCAGATTGAAGGCCTCACCTATACCATGGTGAATGGGGTCCCGGTCCAGACCGAGTACGGGATCGACAACTCGGCGGACAAGCAGGCTCCGGCCAACCTGGGCGGCGGGCTCTGGAGCGAGGGGATACAGCGGATTAACTTCCCCCTGACCCACTCCCAGGATCCGAACCCCCTCTTAAACGGCTTCCCCACCAGCTCCTCCTTCTGGCCCGGCACGGTAGACCTGGCCCGCCAGGAGTGGAACACCCAGTGGAGGGCCCACTACAATGCGGAGCATCCCCTGGAGCTGCTCGAAGCCATGGGGATACTGCAAGTCAGGCCCGGTACCGATTACACCGCTCCGGTGGAACCCTCGGAGATCAGCACCGCCAGGGCCCAGATTCGTAACCTGGTAGTTCCCGCCGGCTGGAGGATGATCTATGCCGCCACCGATGCGGAGTTCATGAACGAGTGGAACCAGATGAGGGCCCAGCTCAATGACTTTGGTTACCAGGAAGTGTTAAATTATGACCGCCCCAGGGTTGTAGAAATGAACCGTGGGGTCCAGGATATCCTAAGGCAGTTTGGCCGCTAGGTTTTAAACCTTATCCGCCGCTTCCGGCCAGGGGGCGGCGGTTTTTTTTATTTTATATAGGAACATTCATGAGTATCCATTATAACCAGGTGGGCTATGCCCCCCATTTACCCAAGAAGGCGATCATCACCGGCAAGGGAGAGAACTGCATGATCCTGAGCGAGCGGGGCATGGACCCTTCGGCCCGCAAGGCCATGGAGGAGGGGAAGATAGCCCAGCCCATCCTCTCCGAGCCTTACTTTGATGAGGCTTCGGGGGATACGGTGCGGGTGGCGGATTTTTCGGCCCTGACCTTGCCGGGGAAGTACTATCTTTTTGCGGACTCCCAGTCGGCGATCATCGAAATAAAAGAGAGGCCCTATAGGGCCCTGAGTAATGCCCTTGTTAAGGGGCTCTACTACCAGAGGTGCGGGGTAGAGCTGCCGGAAACATATGCGGGCCCCTATGGGCACCCCCCCTGTCATTTGGGCAAGGCTACCCTGGTAAAGGATGATGGAGAGCTGGACCCCTCGACGGTGATCGAATGTGCCGGGGGCTGGCACGACGCCGGGGACTACGGCCGCTATATCGCCCCCGCGGCGGTGACGGTGAGCCACATGCTCTACGCCTACGAACTGTTCCCCGGCGCCTTTAAGGACGAGCTAAACATCCCCGAGAGCGGGAACGGGGTGCCGGACCTTTTAAACGAGGTAAGGTTCGAGCTTGAATGGATGCTCAAGATGCAGAGGGCCGACGGGGGTCTCTACCACAAGGTGGCGACCCGTTTCTTTACGGGCTTTATCATGCCCCAGGATGACCAGGCGGATCTCTGGCTCTTTAGGGTTACCCATACCGCCACGGGGGCCCATGCTGCCTGCGCGGCCCAGGCCTCCCGGGTCTTTAGGCCCTTCGATGCAGCCTTTGCGGACCGGCTCCTGGAATCGGCCAAGAAGGCCTGGGCCTGGCTCGAAGCTAACCCGGACTTTGTTCCCTTTACGAACCCCCCCAACCTTAACTCCGGAGCCTACGGGGATAACAATGTGGAAGATGAACTTTTTTGGGCCTCGGCGGAGCTCTATTCGGTCACCGGAGAGGGGGCCTATCTTGAGGCTCTAAAAAAGCGGGCCCCCACAGTGGACATTAGCCAGTTGGGCTGGAGGGAGACCGCGGGCTTTGGGGCCCTCTGTTGCCTTTTCGTGCTTAAAGATAAACTGGACAAGGACTTTCTGGATTCCCTGCGGAGCCGCTTTATCGAAGGGGCCGATGGCTTTTTAGGCCTCGCCCAGAAGAGCGGTTACGGCACCGCCCTGGATCCGGGGAACTATATTTGGGGGAGCTCCCTGCCCATCTTGAATAATGGCATAGCCCTGATTTGTGCCCATTTATTGACGGGGGATCTAAAGTACAGGGATGGGGCCCTCAGTCAGCTGGATTATATCCTGGGGCTTAATGCCACGGGGTATAGCTTTGTGACGGGCTTTGGAGCCAAGCCCTTCATGTTCCCCCACCACCGGCCCTCTTACGCTGATGGGGTGGATGATCCCGTGCCAGGCCTGGTTTCTGGGGGGCCCAACAACAGGAGTCCCGATGGGGCCACCAAGAATGCGGTACCCCCCGGGACGCCGCCGGCCAAGTTCTACCTGGACTTTACCCCATCGGCATCGGGGAACGAGATTGCCATCTACTGGAACTCTCCCGCCATTTTTGTGGCGGCTTATTTTGACTCTCTTTAAAGAAGGAGACTGGATCTATGAAAAAACTTGACGGCTATATGGCAGGACCTAACCTGGGGGGATGGATCTCCCAGTACCGGAATTACGATCACGAACACTTTAAGAGCTTTATCGTAGAGGAAGATATAAAGACCATCGCCTCCTGGGGGGCCGACCATATCCGCCTTCCCGTGGACTACCCGGTCCTGGAAGACGATGCCCAGCCCGGGACCTACCTGGAAAGCGGCTTTGAATACATAGATAAGGCCATCACCTGGTCAAAGAAGTACGGCCTTAACGTGATCATCGATCTCCATAAGGCCCCGGGCTTCTTCTTCGGAAACCTGGACAGCAATACCCTCTTTACGGATCCAAAGATGCAGGACCGGTTTATTAATCTCTGGAAGGCCATCGCCGCCCGCTATAAGGGGGAGGGGGCCAATGTGGTCTACGAGCTGATGAACGAGATGGTCGAGCCCGACTCGAGCCGCTGGAACCCCATGGTGGAACGGCTGGTAAAGGGCATCCGCGAAGTGGACACCGAGCATGACATCATCGTGGGGGGAATCATGTACAACAGCGTGAACGCCCTGGCCCTGCTTCCCATCATCGATGACCCAAACATCATCTACACCTTTCATATGTACGAGCCCCATGGCTTTACCCACCAGAAGGCCAGCTGGTCCTTTGCCACCAAGGAGTATGATCGGAACCTGAGCTACCCCTCGGAGATGGAGCCCCACATCGACTTTTTAAAGTTTTCCTACGAGCGCTCCAAGACCAACCCCCGGCCTTCTCAGCCGCCGGTGGCTCCGGAGTTTAAGCTGCCCCCAAGCTACGAGGGGCTTACGCGGATGGACAAGGAGTGGCTTCATCGGTTTATGCAGCCCGCCTTTGATTTTATCAAGAAACACGATAAGCCCCTCTATTGCGGCGAGTATGGGGTGATCACCCACTCGGACATGCAGAGCCGGGAGATCTGGCACGAGGATGTGTCGGACATCCTTTTGGAGTACGGCATAGGCCGGGGGGTCTGGAGTTACAAGGGCATGAGCTTTACCCTCATCGATCAGGATCGAAAGCCCGTAAGCGAGAGGCTGATTAAGGCTATTTGCCGCCACTAGACAGAATTCGGGCTTTCGGGCGGTCCCTTGCACGGCAGAGAAGGGCCATGATATGGTGTCATGGGAGGAGCCATGCTAAAAGGACGGCATTATATTGAGCCCCTGGACCTATCCAAAGAGGAGATGGAAGGCCTCTTTGGACGGGCCAGCGAGATCATTTCAAAACCCGATGAATTCCGGGACCTCTGCCGGGGCAAGATCCTGGCCACCCTCTTTTTTGAACCCTCTACCAGAACCCGGCTCTCCTTTGAAGCTGCCATGCTGCGGCTGGGGGGGAGCTGCCTGGGCTTTGCCGAGCCGGGCTCCAGCTCCGCCTCCAAGGGGGAGAGCCTGGCTGACACCATCAGAACCGTGGCCTGCTATGCCGACGCCATCGTTATGCGCAACCCCAAGGAGGGGGCGGCCCTGCTGGCTTCCCGCTACTCGGAGGTGCCGGTGATTAATGCCGGGGACGGGGGCCACCACCATCCCACCCAGACCCTGACGGACCTCTTAACCATCCGGCAGCTCCGGGGAGAAATTGGACACATGTGCATAGGTTTCTGCGGGGACCTCAAGTTTGGCCGCACCGTCCACTCCCTGGTAGACACCCTGGCCAGGTACGAGGGCATCAAGATGGTCTTTATCTCCCCCCGGGAGCTGAGCATCCCCGATTACCTGAGCACGGGCCCCATTGCCAGGAACCAGGTGGAGGTTCACTTTACCGACAGTTTGGAAAAGGTAATCGGAGACCTGGACATCCTCTATATGACCAGGGTGCAGAGGGAGCGTTTCTTTAACGAAGAAGAATATATCCGGTTAAAGGACAGCTATATTCTTAACAAGGAAAAAATGCTTCTGGCGAAAAAGGACATGACGATCCTTCACCCCCTGCCCAGGGTCAACGAGATAGACCTGGAGGTGGACGAGGACCCCAGGGCGGCATACTTTAAGCAGGCGAAGTTTGGCATGTACGTAAGGATGGCCCTCTTGTCATCCATAATAGCTTAGGGGAGGCTAAGATGGTAAACATAGATAAAATACGCAACGGCATCGTAATCGATCATATTAAAAGCGGCCAGGGGATTAGGATTTTTAACTGGCTGGGTTTGGACAGGGCCAAGTACACCGTGGCCTTTGTGGTAAACGCCAGCTCTAACCGCTACGACCGGAAGGACATTATCAAGATCGATAACACCATAGATATTAATTTTGATCTGTTGGGTTTAATCGACCCCAACATCACCGTAAACATAATCGAGAATGAAGAAATTACCGAGAAGATAAAATTAAAGCTCCCCGAAAAAGTAGAGAACGTGATCCTATGCAAGAACCCCCGCTGTATAACCTCCAGCGAAAGCTATATCCCCCATGTGTTCTCATTGGTCAGCACCGAAGAGCGGACCTACCGCTGTGAGTACTGCGACGAGATCCGCTCCGCCGGGGACTTTAGGTAGCTATTTTCCCACGCAAAAATTACTGAACATGAGTTCCAGGATCTCCATGGAAGAGATCTCCCCGGTTATTTCGCCCAGGGAAGAAAGGGCCTCCCGGATGAGGGGGGCTATGAGGTCCAGGGCCTCTTCCCGGTTAGAAAGCTCCAGGGCCTCGGAAAGATACTTAATGCTTGAGTCGATCAGGTCCTTCTGCCTCTGGCTTCCCGGCCCTGGAGCAGTTTCTTCATGGGTGTTATGTTTGCCCCCCTGGGGCCCCTTCAAGGTCTCTGCCATGAGGCTCAGGAGGCTGGGGATCCCTTCGCCGGTGGCAGCACTCACCCTAAGATAGGGGCCTTCACTGAAGCCCCCCAGGTCGGCCTTGTTCCATAGGGCGATGAGGGGCTTCTGGGACCCATGGCGGAGGATAAAATCTCTGTCTTCCTCATTTATTCCCAGGGCCCCGTCTATGACATAGATGACCAGGTCGGCCCTATCCAAAAGTTCCATGGTCCGTTCTATGCCCATGCGCTCGGCCTCTTCGTCCTCCTCCGCCTCCCTGAGCCCCGCGGTGTCGATGAGCCTTAGGGGGATTCCCTCCAGGGCGATGAGGGCCTCGATCCAGTCCCTGGTGGTACCGGCCCTGGCGCTGACTATGGACCTGTCTTCCCTTAAGAGGTAATTAAAGAGGCTGGATTTTCCCGCGTTGGGCCTTCCGGCAATGACCGCCAGGGCTCCCTCGGCGTAGATTCGCTCCTCCTGCCATAGTTCCGAAAGTTTTTGCAAGCGGGAAAGGGCCTCTTCCGCCTGGGCTTTTTGAGGGAGCCGGCCGGCAATTTCTTCCTCGGTAGAAACCGAGACCTCATCTTCTGAGTAATCCAGGTAGATCTCTGCCCCGGCAAGGACCTCCGCCAGGAGCCGGGCTATGGCGGAGATCTCGGCTTCCAGGCGGCCCGAGAGACGCCGCAGGGCCTGGAGACGGCCCTCCTGGGTTTTGGCTTCCACCAGCTCCATCACCGATTCGGCCCGGGTCAGGTCCAGCTTGCCGTTCATGAAGGCCCGGAAGCTAAACTCCCCCGGCAGGGCCTGGCGGAACCCGGCTTTAATCAGGGCCCCCTCCAGGGCCTGGATGACCGCCAGGCTCCCATGGCAGGAAATGTCTATGCCCTCTTCGCCGGTAAAGCTCCGGGGGGCCCGGTAGACCGTGAGCATGACCTCGTCGATCTGCTCCCCGGTCTGGGGATCGAGGAGCCACCCGTGGAGGCTGCTGTTTCCCCGGGCCTTAAGGAGGGCCCTGGGCCGGGAGAAGATCCTGGAAGAGAGCTCTAGGGCACCCTCTCCGCTGCAGCGGAAAAGGGCCAGGGCGCTGGGGGCCCGGGGACTTGCCAGGGCCATGATGGGGTCCGCTGAGCCATATCCAGCTTTGTTCATGGCTCCTCCTGGTTCTGGGGGGCCAGGCCCATCTGCTGAAAGGCCCTGGGGGCTCCGGCGGCGGTCCAAAGACCGGCCAGGCCATAGAGGATGAACTGCCCCATGGGGTAAAGGGGAGAAGAACCGCCCCAGATTGCAAACCCTTGAAAGAGGCTGGCCTCGCCGGGCAGAAAGAGGGGGCCCGCCAAAAAGATCAAGGCCAGGCCCAGGCTCCCGGTGAGGCAGCGGATTGTCACCAGAAGAAGCTTGGGCAGGGCTCTTTTCCCCCCTTCCCGGGCGCAAAAGGGGAAGCGGGCCTTCATGGTGGTGTAGCCCAGGGCAAAGCCCAGGAGGAAGGCCCCAGGGGTCCTATCCAGGGGGTAGAGGCCGTTCATGGTGAGGACCAGGAGGGCGGCCCCCATGTTGAAAAACCGGGCATCTATGGCGGAGAGCTTTTGTTTTAGCCGGGGAATGAGGAGAAGGCCCCCGCCCAGGAAGAGAGCTCCCAGGACCCAGCTGGCTGCCATGACCAGGATCTGATCCTGGGGGTAAAACGAGAACTGGCTTAAGCAAAGATTGATCCAGGACGAGAGAGTGAGGAGGAAGATGAGCCAGAAGCCCCGCCTTTCATCGAGGCCCCAGTAGACTAAAAACAGCAGGGGAATGAAGTGTTGGAGCATTTTAAAAGCCCTCGAAGAAGGAGTCGATCACCCTATTGGTGTCACTCACCTGATCCCTCGAAGGGGGAGGGATGGGATTAAGGGATCTCAGGATCTCCTGGAACTGGGAGGCAAAGAGCTGCTCCTCTATGGTGACCAAAATCAAGAACTCCCAGGAAATCCGCTCCATGGGAGTATCATAGGGATCATCCAGGTCCTCCGGGTCCGGGGGGTCGGGGATAAAGTGCCAGCGGATCCAAAAGTCCCCGGCCCTCTGGGGGCCCTCCCAGGGAAAGTCCGAGGCGGCCCGGATCAGGGCGGGGAAAAAACTCCCATAGGTTTCCGGGTCTTCGGCGGCGAGAAGGAAGCGCTCCTCTATCCGCCTCGAAGCCAGGAGGGGAAAATCCAGCTCCGCAGAAAAACCCTCCCGCCACTGGGCCAGGGCGGGGAAGCTAATCCCCTCGTTCCGGCTTACAAAGACCCTGGTTCCCTCGTACTCTTCCAGGGTTTCTACTTCCCTTAGGCCCCCCTCTAAAAAGGCGGTCACCCATTCGGGCATTTCGTTTCGGGTTCCCTGATTTTGGTGATCCATGACAATGAGGGTCCCCGGAATTTCCACCGCCCGGGGATGATCCGAGAGGTCGAAGATCCTCCGGGGGACCGGCCGGTTGAGGCAGGAGGAAAAGAGGAGTATGACAAGACATGAGTAAAAGGCCAGCTTTTTAATAACCATCCCCTCCTGGTTTGGGTAGCTCCCCCGCTTAGAGTAGGCGAGCACCTCCAGTATATCGTATTATTTTTTTAGGAGTAAGTTAATGCCGTTTCTCTCTGCCGCCAGGCTGCGAATCAACCTGGGGGCCCTAAAAAGCAACATCGACACCGCCAGAAGCCGCCTTGGCCCCGGCCCCCTCATCTGTCTTCCGGTAAAGGCCGATGCCTACGGACACGGGATGATCCCCGTGGCCCGGGCCGCCCTGGAAGCGGGGGTCCAATGGCTGGCGGTTTCAGAACCCTCCGAGGGGGCCGCCCTGAGGGAGGCCGGCATAAAAGCTCCCATCCTCCTCCTCTACCAAAGCCTTCCTTTAGATCTGGATGAGATCATAGCCCTGGACCTGGTTCCCCTGGTTCATGACCGGGAGTTCATCGAAGAGTGCCGGGGGGCCGCCGAGAGAGCGGGGAAGCAGCTGACGGTACATCTTAAGGTTGATACGGGCATGGGCCGCTTTGGCTGCCGCCCCGAAGAAGCCGCTCCCCTGGCGGGTCTTATCGCATCCTCCCCCCGGCTGAGACTGGGGGGCCTGGCCACCCATTTTTCGGCGGCCGACTCCCCGGAGGCCGATGACCTGGCCTACACCCAGGAACAGATCCGCCGCTTTAAGGAGGCGGCCTCTGCCGTAAAAGCGGCGGGGATAAATCCGGGGCTCCTCCATGGGGCCAACTCCGGGGCCCTCTGCTTTCACCAAGATTCTTATTTCGACATGGTCCGGCCGGGGCTATTCTTATACGGCTATTCCCCCTCCCCATCTTTAGCCGCCGAACCCCTCATGGCCCTGACCAGTAAGGTGGTGAGCATCAAGAAGGTCCTCCAGGGCGAAGCGGTCTCCTACGGCCGGACCTGGATAGCCAGCCAGGACACCTGCATCGGGATCATCCCCCTGGGCTATGCCGATGGCTTTTCCCGCTCCCTCTCGGGGCGCCACCGGGTCAGCATCCGGGGCAGGACCTATCCCCTGGTGGGGCGGATCTGCATGGCCCACTGCATGATCGATCTGGGACCAAGCCCGGAGGTTCAGCGCTGGGACGAGGTCACGATTTTTGGCAATGGCCATGGTAGTGCCGCTGACCTGGCAGATCTATTGGGGACCATCCCCTACGAGATTACCTGCACCATCCACCCCCGGGTTCCCCGGGAGTACTATCCGTGCTGAGCCGCCAGAACTATTAGGGAAATTATAAAGAGCACCAGGGCCCCCAGCCCCAAGACCAGGGCGGCGGAGAAAAAGCCCATGGTAATGACCGCCCAGACCCCCAGGTTATGAATCCAGATCTGTAAAATCTGAATCGCCCCGTTAAAGATCACCGGAAGGATAAAGAGCATGGGAAAGCCTATATAACGGATGGGAATGCGGGCCCTAAAGCGCCAGCCCAGGACTATGGTGAACATACTCAAGGGGAGGAGGAGCAAGGGGTGGGAAAAACGCCGCAGAATTTCCGCCTCGAAGACCTGGGGCAGGTGGCCGTAGGGGCCCAGGAAGTCGGCCCCCCTTCTTAATTGGGCCACCGTGAGCCCCGAAAGGCCCCGGGGCACCTCGGCAAGCAAGAGAAAGGTGTCCCAGCTAAGGGGCAGGTTGATGGATGCGGGGCCCCCCGAGTAACCCAGGCCCCAGGTCACCGGTTCCCAGAAGATGCTGTTGTCGTCTCGGTCCAGGGCCCTTAAGAGGATGGCCACCCCGGGGCGGGAAACATAGGAAAGGGGAATGACCTTTGCAAAGGGGGCATCGAGGCCCCAGAGGATCTGCCCCAGCTGGTCAAAGGCGAGGATCTCTATCCCCGTGGCATAGGCCGAATCGGAGCCTTTGGAGATGGAGCTAAAGCGTATCACCAGCCGGCCCGAATCATAGGGGATGGAGTAGAGGGCTCCGGTGAGGACCCGCCCTAGGCTGAATTCAATTTCGTCGATAAAGAAGGCAACCCTGGTGACCCCCTCTTCGCTTAGCTCCAGGTATTGCAGCACATCCGGATCATGGGGAGTTTCTTCCAGGAGATCCAGGAAGATGTAGTAGGCCCGGATCCATTCCTCTGCCAGAAGGGCCTCGTAGCCTTCCCGCTTAAGCCTAAAGAGCATATAGGCCCGGCTCTCTCTGGCATTGGGTTCCAGGGAGTTAATGCCGTTCCAGGCCAGACCCTCAAGGCGCCGGGCCAGGGCCACCTCGGCACTCCCCGGGGGACTCAGGCGGCTCCCCAGGGTGGCAAGCCAATGGGCATCAAAGTAGCGCTCTTCCCCCAGGGCCGTCTCGGCCATGACCAGGGCTTCGGTGGAAGTCAGGGGCCTGGCTCCCGGCAGGCCCGGCAGGCTGAGGTCAGGACCCTCGGGGTAGGGTCCGGCCATCCGGGCAGCTTCAAGCTGAATTTCTGTTTCGGTCCGCAGTCTTGCCAGTTCGGGGCTCCCGGGCCAGATACTCTCACAGATGCCCAGGAACTGGTAGGTCTCGTTCCATTCCCCCAGCTCCGCAAACTCCTGGGCCCGCTCCCGGGATAGCCGGTAGAGCCGGCTCTCGTAGAGGATGTTGGCTTCAAAGTCCTGGGCCAAGGGGAGGGCCAGAAAAAAGAGGAGCCCATAAAGGGCCGTCGCGCAAATGGCGGTGGTGATGGACTGGCTGAGGGACTGGAGGAACTGGGCAGAGAAGGGGCTCATGTCTTCCTGGTCGTGGACCTTAAAGCCGAAGGGAATGACCAGGGCCGAAAGGCAGAGGGCGGGGAAGAGATCCAGGAAGCTTAAGAAACCCTGGATTAGCCGCCAGGGGAGGGAGAAAAATGCCAGGGGTACCGGTTCTCCGGGGACAAAGAAGCGGAAGGCCATGATCACCAGGGCCGAGGCGATTATATAGAAGAAGAAGATCCCCAGGGCCGAGCTGGGGGATTGGAGCTTTGCCTTAGCCATTCCGCTGCCTCCTGGGACTGCTGCGCCGGGCCCGGCGCTTTTCGCCCCCCGCTGAGCTATGAAGGACTATGCGGCTGAGGAGGGTGTAAAAAAGGACCAGCACCGCCAGGGCCGTAAAAACCAGGGGGCTCAGCAGGGGAGGGGCAAGCCAATCCCCCACAAAGGTGCCTATGAGGGCCTGGATCTCCCTTGAGTTGGCCAGGGCCTCCAAAGAGAGGATGCCCCTAAAGACCAGGGCCCCGATAAAGAAATTCACCAGGGGCCAGTTGCTCAGTTCAAATAAAAAGCGCAGCGAAGCCAAAAGGAGGATGAGGGTAATAGCGTATGCCGCAAAGGAATAGAAGTCCGCATCGTGGCGGGAGAGAAGTTCCCGGGCACTCAGGCCCAGATCCATGTCCAGGCTCCGGATAAACCAGGGGACCCGGGCCTCGAAGGGGATGGCGGGGGTATTAAGGATGCTATTGTTGGGCCCCAGGGGAATTTCCTGGTAGATCAGATCCTCCCCGGGAATGGCGATCACCCGGGGCCCCCGGACCTCGGCGGTCTCCCGCAAGAGCACCATGGCGTTATCCCTCTGGGAAAGGATGAGCCCCGGGCCCGCAGAAATGGGCGGGACGGGGTTCAGGGCCGGCCGGAGGATGGTGGTCCGGGTGATTCCCAGGGAGAGCCCCCAGGTAAAGCCCCAGGAGAGGATAAGGATGCAGATTAGGCTTAAGGGGATGGCTATGCTCCGCCGGGCGGAGTAACTAAGGGTAAGGCAGATTGATAGATAGAGGGTCAGGGGAAGGGCCAGCCAGGCAAATTCCGCCGGATCCCGGCCAGAGAGGGCCTCCACGGGGATGGTCCGGGCCGCTAGCACCCAGGAGGCTAGGATATGAAAAAGGATGGAGCTCACAAAGATGATAAGGAAGGATATGCTGTAAAAAAGGGTAAGCTTAGCTATACTTTTCATCGTCCAGGGTTTTTCTCCCTTTTTTTAACAGGTTATACACAGTGAAAATGACAAAAGACCGGACTTTTGGCCAGCCCTGGATTTTTGCCCCTGGGCCTTTCTTCAATCCATCCTACCTAAAAAATACCTAATTCCTTGTATTACAAGGAATTATATCTATGCCGCCCAGGGCCCTCGGCTTTCTCTCTTAAGCTATGGAACCCCCGGATCATCTGCCAGGAAGGATCCCCCTGGGTGAACAAGTTTTCCACAGTCTATGCACAATCTATGAATTGTCTGGCAGGGCCTTCATTTTCTTCTTTAATTCCTCCAGGAGAAGATCCGAAGAGGAATCGGACTTTTCCAGCTCTACAAAACGCTTTTCGAGGCTCGCATTGGAGCTAAGATCCTCTAATTCTTTGGCTGCCTCGGCCTGGGCCTCCATTTGGTCCACCTTTTGGGCCATCCTATCGAAGGCGTCAAAGGAACTCCGGTTTTTACTGACACTGGAGATGGTGTTTTGGATTTTTTGCTGGGCCTCGGCCCGTTTTGCCCGGGCAATAAGGAGGTTTTTCTTCCTTTGGGCCTCTTCTATCTTGTTTTGGAGCTCCCTCAGGGACTCTTTTAAACCTTCCACCGAGGTTTTCTGGGATTCCCACTGCTTCTGGTACTCTAAATGGGCCTGGTCGTACTCCTGCTTCCTCAGCAGGGCCTCCCGGGCCAGATCATCCTTCCCGGCCCTGACGGCCAGCATGGCCTTTTTCTCCCAGTCCTGGGCTTGTTTTTCCTGATTCTGGACTTCCCGCTCCAGCTTTTTCTCGTCTGCTATGGCCAGAGCTACCGCCCGCTTGGACTCCAGTAGCTGTCCCTGCATATCAAGGATGAGCTGATTGAGCATTTTTTCGGGCTTTTCGGCCTTGCTAATCAGGTCGTTTACATTGGAAGAAATCAAGGTCCTAAGCCTTGAAAAAATTCCCATAGATACCTCCAAGAGCTCCGGGCTTACTTTGCCCTATAGCCCGCCAGGATTGAATAGTGTTGGGTCAGGGCCAGGCTGATCGCGTCCAGGGCTTCCCTAAAGACCTCTAAGCTAAGGGTTTCGTGTTCCAGGGTATAGGTGATCACCACCTTGCCCCCCTCAAGACCATAGGCCCCGTGGGTCATATTGCTGGCATTGAGCTCCAGCAGCTTGGCGTAAAACTCTTCCCGCTTTTTTTTGGGTGTTTCCATCACCTGGACCTCGATGATGACCAGGGGGTCTTCGTGGATGACCGCGATTCCTTCGAGATTGTGCTCCGAATCATCGAGGAGCCAGAAGTTCTTTTTAATTTCCTGATAATTGTACTTTAAATCTATTAAAAATTGCTCAATCTTATTCATCTTGAGTCCCTTTCCCTTTTTTTGATTATCCCAGGAAGACCTGGGCGTTATTGTCGATGGCCAGGATGGTTTTGCACTCCGAGCAGCGGAAGCGGCCGGCCTTAAGGGCCTTTAGCTTTTTTGAGCAGATGGGGCAGTCAAAGACCTTGGGAAAAAGGGACTCGGTCTCGGTACTGGGGCTGGACCTAAAAAAATTGATGGATTCGGTGAGGTCATCCTTGATATTGAAGAACTGGGAGAACCCCAAAAGCTGGAAGACCTCATAGACCTTGGGTTGAATCTCCAGAAGCACCACATCCCCCCCCTGGGGTTTTACCGCCTTGAGGAAGGCCGTAAAGGAACCAATCCCCGTGGAGGAAACGTAGTTGAGCCCCCCGCAGTGAAAGACCAGCCGGGTAAAACCCGACTCGATGGCCTTTTGGATCCTTTTTTGGAAGTAGTTGGAATTATAGGTGTCTATGTAGCCCGAGAGGAAGAGGATCAGACAGCCCTCAGCCTCATCGGCCTTCTGAAGTTTTATTTTTAAGCTCTCGTCTTTTTCGTTATCAAATCCGGCAACAATATCGTTGTTTTCCATGATAGTTCCTTTGACTATGTGTGTACCCTGCCATCCCATGGCCGGTGTGGGGGCACATAGTGAAGTATACTGATTTTTTTGGCCCCCCGCAAGTCCTTTTCTTCTTTAAAGGAGGAGGCCCCGGTCGGCAGAAATGATGGCCCCGTTGTAGATAGGGTTTGAGAGGATGTCCAGGGCTGCCTGGGCCACCTCAGGGGCTGTAAGGACCCCCCCGGGGGGGCTTTTTCTTCTATTGTACGCGGCAAGTTTCGCCGGGGTGTTTTCGGTGTCCGTCAGGCCCGGACAGAGGAGGTTGCAGGTCACGCCCATGGGGCCCCCTTCCAGGGCTGCGGACTTTACCAGGACCCCCAGGGCGGTTTTGGCGGCAGAATAAGCTGCGGTGGTCTTGAAACCCCGGATGGTGTCGGTGTTGGTACCCCCAAATAGAAGGATCCGTCCCCAGTTTTTTTCTTTCATATGGGGGAGGCAGGCGGAGATGCAGATCCCCGGAAAGTTGAGGTTTAGGTCCGTCATGTCACGCCAGGTTTGTCCGTCCATCCTCCCCAGGGACCTGCGCACAAAGGGCCCAAAGGCACAGACCAGAATATCCGGGTGTCCCCTATGCCTTCCGAGGGTATAGGTACCTGAGTAGCCCCTAAACATAAATTCTGCGTCGGCGCTGCTTTTTATCTGCCGTAAAAACCCATCGGCGGTGGTCCCCAGGTCCCGGGCAGATGTGATCACCTCCTCCAGTTTCTCTTTGGAAGATCCCCCATGGACTACCAGGTCCGCCCCCAGAGCTGCCAGGCCCAGGGCCACCTCCCGGCCTATGCCCCCGGTGCCCCCTATGACCAGGGCCTTCCTGTTTTCAAAAAGCTTATCCATAGCTAAAGTGTGGGAGTTTTTCCCAGGAAATGCTAGGGGGAAATAAATTGCATCCCCTATGGATCTTGTTCCTGTAAGTCCAGTTTACATGATTGGTATTTTACTGCATCCTATGGGCATGAATAAATCTATTTTAGCCAGGAGGGTCGTGATCCTCTGCCTTTCCCTGGTCCTCTCTGTTTCTGCCATTCTGTCCTGGATCTTTTTATCCAACCTGGCGGACGTGAATACCCGGAGTCTCCATGCCACCGCGGGCATCAACATGCGCTACCTCAACCTGGATGTTCAAAAAGCCCTCGAGCCCTCCTTGAACTTAGCCGGCAGTGTAGCAGCCATGATATCCAGTATTACCGATCCATCTTTATTGGAGGAAGTTTTACCCGACATGCTTTCCACCGTGCCGGCGGCGGGGGAGCTGTTCTACGGAACCACCCTATCCCGTTTTGAAGGCGGCTATTTTGTCACCGCCACCGATTGGGATCCCTACGGAGATAACCCCCAATGGGATCAGATACTTCGGCCCTGGTTTGCCACAGGCCTGGAGAACCCGGGGCAGACGGCGATCACCGACCCCTACGTGGACTCCAACACCGGCCTCCTCTGCATAAGTGTGGTAAGGACCGTCCATGCCGGGGGGAGCATAATCGGCATAGTTGGGGTTGATGTATTCCTGGATGTACTGAACGAAATCGTAAGCAGCCGCACCATTACCGAAGACGGACATACCTTTATTATAAACAGCGATGGTCTCTATCTGGTCCACAGTAACAGCGATTATATTTTAGAACGAAATTTCTTTTACACCGAAGGGCTGGGCCTGGAATTTTCTTCAAGCGATGTGGATGTGCAGGTCATAGGCGACAGCTATTGGGCTTCCATGCCAATTTCCGGGATGGACTGGTTTATCGTCACCACCGGATCTACCGACGAATTCACCCGGGATTTTCGTGAAGTCCTCCTCATCATCGCAGCCTTTAGTGTTTTTATGCTGGTCCTTGCCATCGTAATATCCCTGCGGTTTTCTATGGTCTTAACTAAATCCATAGTGGGGCTTTTTGGCACCCTAAAGGGAATCGCCGCCGGAGACTTTACTCAAGCCATTACAGTAAAGGGGAAGGATGAAATTTCACAAATGGCGGCCCTCCTTTCAGAAACCCAGGAAAGCATCAGGAGCCTTATCTCGAGTATTAAAAAGGAAGCCGCCGATCTATCCAGCATAGGGAACGACCTGGCCAGCGACATGAGCGGTACCGCTTCTTCGATGAAGGATATTACCGAGGCGGTGCAGAATATAAAGGGCCGCATCATTAATCAGTCTGCCAGCGTGAGCGAAACTAACGCAACGATGGAACAACTGGTGGCCAACATTAATAAGCTCAATGCCCATGTCGAAAACCAGAGCTCCAATGTATCCCAGGCTTCTTCGGCCATAGAAGAGATGGTAGCCAATACCAGTTCGGTCACCGATACGCTTATGAAGAATGAGGGGAACGTAAGAACCCTGACAGATGCATCAGAAATTGGACGGTCCAGCCTGTCCGAAGTTATCGCAGACATCCAGGAAATAGAACGGGAATCCGAGGGGCTTTTGGAGATCAACTCGGTGATGGAGAACATTGCCAGCCAGACTAACCTGCTTTCCATGAATGCGGCCATCGAGGCAGCCCATGCCGGAGAGGCGGGGAAGGGTTTCGCCGTAGTGGCCGACGAGATCCGCAAACTTGCCGAGAGTTCGAGCCAGCAGTCCAAGACCATAGGGTCGGTATTAAAAAAGATAAAAGAGTCGATGGATAAAATTACCGCATCAACCCACAATGTCTTTAACCACTTTGAGGCAATTGAGAACAATATTAAGACCGTGGCCCAACAGGAAGAAAACATCCGCCATGCCATGGAAGAACAGGGAGTGGGGAGCCGCCAGATCCTCCAAGGGGTCAGCAATGTTAACGAGATAACCAGCCAGGTTGAGGCGGGGTCCCACCAAATGCTTGAGGGAGCAAAGGAAGTCATCACCGAAAGCAGCAACCTTGAAAAGGCCACCCAGGAAATAACCCAGGGCATTAACGAGATAGCTTCCAGCGCCGACAACATGGAAAGGGCCGTCAACCATGTGAACGAACTCAGTGATAAAAACCGTCTGGCCATCGCGGCCCTGATAAAAGAAGTCTCCAGGTTCAAGGTGGAATAACAAGGAGCCCTCATTCTTGATCATCAGTGCCTCCCGTAGAACTGATATTCCCGCCTTTTTTTCAGAATGGATGATAGAACGTATTCATGAGGGATATGTGGAAGTAAAAAACCCCATGAATCCCCAGCAAATTCGCAGGATAGAATTATCTCCCGAAAAAGTAGATTGCATAGTTTTTTGGAGCAAGAACCCCCGGCCCCTGCTGGATCACCTGGAGGCCCTGCAGGACTATGCCTTTTATGTGCAGTTTACCCTTAACCCCTACGACAGCGATATGGAGCCCCATGTACCCAGGAAAGAAGAGATTATCGAAACCTTTAAAAGACTGTCCGATCTGATAGGCCCCCAAAGGGTTCTGTGGCGTTATGATCCTGTTATATTAAATGATGTATACCCCATAACCTATCATATCGATCATTTTTCTGATCTCGCTGCAGCCTTAAAGCAATATACGGAGTCGGTGACCTTTAGTTACATCGATTATTACCGAAAGATAGACCGGAACTGGAAAACCCATGGCCTTTCAGAAATATCTATAGAAGATAAGGAAACAATAGCCGAAAATTTTTCCAGATCCGCCAGCGAGAACAAACTACGAATATCCGCTTGTGCTGAAAGCATAGACCTATCGAAGTACAACATAGAACCCGGCCGCTGCATAGACGACAGGGTGATATCGAAAATCACAGGCAAAGCCCTCGAACTAAGCAAAGACAAAGGCCAACGCCCCGCATGCGGCTGCGTCAACAGCATCGACATAGGAACCTATAACACCTGCCGCCATGGCTGCGTGTATTGCTATGCGAGTTATGGGAAGATAGACAACCAAAAATAAGCCAAGCTTGGAAGTCATTGTAATAGTTTGTTAATTTGAGAAATTTCAAATATCAGTTTTGCTTTTAATGAACTATTCAAGCTACACTACCTCACCTCAAGACTTTAGTCGATCGTAAAAATCATTCCTATTTTCTTGTGTTCCTCCGTGTTCTCTGTGTCTCTGTGAGAGATATTCTTTAAATGTTCCCATTTCAAAGTGTCTTTAAGTATTAGTTCATTGCAAAATACGCCCTTATCTTCTCTGCCGTCTCAAGGACCAGCTTTATTTTATCTTCCGTATTCCAGTGCTTCTTTGCATATTGTAATAAGGGTATTACTGCATCCAATGGGCCATGTTCGATTTCGGTCATCCAATCGTAATAGGGTAGTATCCAGGCATGGAAATGAGGGGCCCGTTCTTCTTGGATAATAGTGCAAAATTTGAATCCCTCTATGTGGTTGAGAGAATCTCTTGCGTTATACAGTAAATCTGTAAATTCTTGTTCTTCCTGTGGTGTAAATTCGGTAAAAGACCCTATATGCCTTTTTAAAGATATTATAAGGAAGCCCGGAATAGGGTTGGTCGGGTCTTGATGTATCTGGAAACATTCTGTCTCATGCAAGATGCCGCCAGGGATTTCCATTTCGCCATTGGTTATAGCACATCCCATACATTCCATTTCCCAGATTTTTCCAAAAATGTCGGTATATTGCCTCATGGTTGCATCCTTCTCATTAGACCGGGTATTCCATTTGCCTGTCGTAGGGTTCTTCTTGTGCTAAGGCCTCGTTGATTTCAACAGCATCGACACAGCCAATGCCTAAATAGAATTTTTGAGTCTCTTCAGAGTCATTGGCAGATATGTAAAGTTTTTTGGCACCCAGGTCCCTTGCTTTTTCAACGCTTAGTTTAAATAATTCTTTGCCTATGCCTTTATGTCTATACTCCAGGGATACATGCAGGTACTTTAATTGGACATATTGCCTATCAGAGCCAAAGAATTTATGTATGATGACAGAGAACCCTATAAGCTTATGCTCATCATAGGCGCCAAAAATGCTTCCTTTATGTTCGGCAAGAATTGTTTTAAATTGCTTGGCTCTTTCTATCTTTTTTGCTTCATCCCAATCTTCGATATAATCATGATCTTTAATTTGCCATTCTCCATTGTTATTAAACCAAATCCTGGTTACTTTTTGGTAGCGATTAAACGAAATGAGCATTTCATCATACATGTCGTTAACATGTAGCTCTTTAACTACAATCTTTTCGTCCATTAATGACTCCTGTTTCCATTTTCTTCATTTATTCCACAACCGTATAGGTATCATCTGTAATGATGATGGCCCTATTGTCTGGTAAAGTTATCTCTGTATAATTATATGGATTAAATGCCCCGGTTTCTATTCCTACATTGCCATGGACGCTTAATGTACTATTTAGATAGCCTAAATTTTCCGGTAAATTATTAGCGGCAACAATACTGCCTGCACTTACCCCTATGTATATACCCCCATTTTCTACGAATTGTTTAAGGGGTACATGGAAACCTGTCGCGTTAATCCTGTTTAGCAGGTACTGAGAACTGCCACCGCAAAAATATATTGCATTGTATACAGATAACTCTTCATATTCCATGCAATAATGTAAATCATATATATGTATATTCTGGTCAAGAATCCCTAAATCCAAAAGGTCATGCAAACATTTTGGCAGAACCTCAATTGCCCCGGCATTGTTAGCCGCGGTCGGTACAAATACAGCTTTTATGTCTTCTGGCTTTTTATTGGCCAAATCTAGAAATAAATTTCCTATATTTTGGTTTTCCAAGCCATTGGCTGTTAATATTATTTTTTTCATATTAATCCCTTTAAATTATTAATAAACAAGACCTGGGAAGATTTCCCTCAATCCTCCCAGAGGTAAGAGACCGGGACAGCCCAGAGATCTTCGCCGAAGGGCAGCATGTCGGTTCCCGTATACAGCACGATGCCCCGGGTAAACCTTTTACCTACCGCCTCTTTGAGGACCCTAAGGCCGGAAAAATCTTTGGTACCCAGGGTAGAGCCTAGTTTTACCTCTATGCCTATGACTTCCTTTCCTTTCTCTAAGACAAAGTCTACTTCTTTTTGATCGGAAGTTCTAAAATGCGAGACCTCCAGCCCAATGATGGACGAAGCATTCTTTAGGATTTCACAGGCCACGAAATTCTCAAAGAGCCGTCCCATAGTTACAGAATCGGTATTAAAGATATCATTGAGGTCCCGTTTTAGTAAATATGCCAATAGGTTGGTGTCGGTAAAATAGAGCTTGGGTGTCTTTGTAAAGCGCTTGTTTAACCTGGTAGGTTTCGTCCAGGCAGGCAACTCAAAGAATAAAAAGGTATTGATGGCGGCGGTTTTGTACCGGTTGTAGGTTTTTATCTCCAGTCCGGTTTCCTGAGCTATCTGATTGTTGTTTACGAGGCCCCCCGCCCGCATGGCCATCATCGAAAAAAGCATGATCATCCGGGAAGGGTCGCGAATATCTGCTACGGTTTGCACATCCCGCTGGATGAGGGTGTTAAGATAGTCCCCGTACCACTGCTCACGGTTGATTTCCTTATTTAACGCCGGTTCAGGGAAGGTGGCATCTTTGATATATTCTATGATCTTGTAGGGCTTATAGCTGCGATATACCGGCTTGGATTCGAAGAGCCGATGAATGAAATTCCCGCCCCTGCCGGTATATTCACCGGCAGAAAATGGGTAAAGGCTAATTACTGACATCCTTCCCACCAGGGCTTCGGCCAGTTGGTGCAGGGTCAAGAGGTTCGCCGAACCGGTAAGGAGAAACAAGCTTGCTCCCTTAGCCCTCTCCCGGTGTTTGTCTATTTCTATTTTCAGGTAAGGATAGATCTCCGGGGCCATCTGGACCTCATCTATGATTGTTAAGCAGTCAGAGGGAAGGGAACTGATAAACCCGGCAGGGTCACTTTTTACGGCCCCCAGGACGACCGGTGAATCAAAACTAAGATATGTATGCTCATGGTCTTTACCCAGGTTTTTACCAGGGTTGTTTTCCCCCCCTGCCTGGGGCCATTAAGGTACACAAGAGGCCTGGTTTCCAGGGTTCTATTCAGCCAATGCTCCAAACTTCTAGGGTGATACATAACCTGGACCTCCTTGCAAAAATAGGCATGCAAAACTATAAAATATAGGCTTACATACCCATAAAATATAGGCATATATGCCCATAATTGCAAGGCCCTATTTTGAGGATTTTAGGCAAAATATAGCTACAGCGAATAGTCACCAGGAGGATCATTAGCGGAAGGCAGGTCTTTCATGGAGTGATAGAGTAATTCCAACGTTGGACTTTTTTATTACAACAGTTACAACGTTGGACTTTTTCTTTTAGATTAATCTCAACGTTGGACTTTTATGGACAAGCCAGTTACAACGTTGGACTTTTTTTTGTGAGCCTAGTCTCAACGTTGGACTTTTCGGAGTCCTCCTTCCTAAGCTTTGAGAGGAGCTTCTTAATTGCATCTTCATAGCGGAGGAATTCCTGGGTATCTTTAACCTCCACATAGTATACCTTTCTGCCCCGTTCAATGGCCTTTTTTGCCAAGTTGTTTATTCGCATGAGATAGTATAAGGTATCACTCTCCTGGTTCAGGTTAATGGTGAGGGCTAGGTTACCTTTTATATAGATCCTTTCGTTTTTTTCTCCCGCTTTGGATCCCTTCATGGGCTTCAAATTCTCTTCAATCTTGGGAAGAACAGAGGTAGGCTGCATAGGCCGGACATAGAGGAGGAAGTCTTTAAAGCTTAAAGATACGAGTTTATTAAAGACCTCTTTCTTATCATGTTTATCTAGAGCTTCGTCTAGGTAAAGCAGTTTAGTGTTGCCATGTTTCTCCGTAAAACCCGCGTTTTCCAGATCATCTTGATGTTTTAAGTAAGAGATACCTATGGTCAGCCAGCGATGTATACTGGGCTTTTTTTTCCCGGCTGCCTGGCTTATGGTAATAAGATAATCATTCATGTTCTTATACCCCAGGTTCTTGTACAAAGCTCCCTCCTGTATCCGGGCCAGGTAGGTGCCCATGACCAGGGGGGAGGGCCCTGGGTTACCTATGGCTTCCCGTAGTTTACGGTCATACTCCTGGGCTGGGTCCCTTTGTTCACCAGCAGGACTTTGAGGAATGGAAGGACTGGCAGAAATATTGAAAATATCCACATCTATAATATATAAAAATATGTCCAAAATGTCAATACCCACCACTAAATAAGTTACGAGATTATTTTAGGTATCCTGTTTAATGTAGGGGTCTCCCTTTTCATTTTTGGTACTGGGGTATTACCCTTTATCAGTTATAACTGATAAACTTTTTATAAACATGCTACTCTAGGTTATGGCTAAGACGAAAGAAAAGACCAGCACCGAGCCCATGGAGAAGCTTCTCTGGAAGGCCGCAGACAAACTCCGTAAAAATATC
This sequence comes from Treponema sp., assembly GCA_009777335.1. GTDB lineage: Bacteria > Spirochaetota > Spirochaetia > Treponematales > Breznakiellaceae > WRKT01. The sequence continues at coordinate 35,001 of WRMC01000002.1, forward strand.
GATGCCGCCGAATATAAGCATGTGGTCTTGGGGCTCCTTTTCCTAAAATATATCTCCGACGCCTTTGAGGACCTTTATGCCAAACTTAAGGCCGGAGAGGGAGAGCACGCCGGAGCAGACCCGGAAGACCGGGATGAATACAAGGCAGAGAATATTTTCTTTGTACCCCCCGAGTCCCGTTGGTCCCACCTTCTTTCCCGGGCCAAATTACCTACCATAGGCAAGGACGTGGATGATGCCATGGACGCTATCGAAAAGGATAACCCCTCCCTTAGGGATGTGCTCCCCAAGGTATATGCCCGGGGTAACCTGGACCCCGCCAACCTGGGGGGCCTTATAGATTTGATAGGGAACATAGCTTTGGGTTCTGCCAAGGCCCGAAGTGCCGATGTCCTGGGCCATGTGTTTGAGTACTTCCTTGGGGAGTTCGCCCTGGCGGAGGGGAAAAAGGGAGGGCAGTTCTATACCCCCCGGAGCGTCGTGGAACTTTTGGTGGAGATCCTGGAACCTTACAAGGGCCGGATCTTCGACCCCTGCTGTGGTTCCGGCGGCATGTTTGTGCAGTCAGAAAAATTTGTCACCGCCCACAAGGGTAAGATAAATGATATAAGCATCTACGGTCAGGAGAGTAACCAAACCACCTGGCGGCTTGCAAAGATGAACCTGGCCATCAGGGCCATAGATAGCTCATCTGTTAGATGGAATAATGAAGGCTCATTTTTAAACGATGCCCACAAGGATTTAAAAGCGGATTTTGTCATCGCCAACCCTCCCTTTAACGACAGTGACTGGTCTGGAGACCTTCTTCGTACCGATGGCAGGTGGAAGTATGGCAGCCCTCCGGCAGGGAATGCCAATTATGCATGGATACAGCACTTTTTATACCACCTAAGCCCCAAGGGTACCGCGGGCTTTGTGTTGGCCAAGGGTTCCTTGACTTCGAAAACCTCCGGCGAAGGAGAGATCCGCAAAGCTCTCATAGAAGATCACCTGGTGGATTGCATAGTAAACCTGCCAGCGAAGCTTTTTTTAAACACCCAAATACCCGCCTGTCTTTGGTTCCTCTCCCGTAACAAGGCCAATGGGGGTTACCGCAATCGCAGTGACGAAATTCTCTTTATCGATGCCCGAAACGAGGGTCATCTAATAAACCGCCGAACCAAGGAACTTTCGAGCGAAGACATTCAAAAAATAGCCTCCACCTACCACGAATGGCGTAAGCCCAAAGGTTCTTACGAAGACGTAAAGGGCTTCTGTGCCTCTGTTACGATAGACAGGGTTAAGGAACTGGATTACGTCCTAACCCCAGGCCGTTACGTGGGCCTCCCGGACGAAGAAGATGACTTTGACTTTAAGGAACGCTTTACCAGCCTAAAGGCGGAGTTTGAAGCCCAGTTGAAGGAAGAGGCAGCTCTAAACAAGGCGATTATGGAGAACCTGGCCAAGGTGAAGGTGTGAGGAGGATATATGTTGCTAAATGACAATGCATATATAAAAACTGTAGAAAGAATAAAAAACCACATAAGGGAAGTGCAGTATAAAATTATTAGGGGAGCCAACAAGGAATTAATTAAACTCTATTGGAATATTGGTGAAATCATTATTATTAATTCCAAATATGGTTCTAAATTTATTGATAATCTGGCTCGTGACATTAAACGGGATTTTCCTGAAATAAAAGGGTTTTCTATCCGTAACCTCAAATACATGCGAAAATTCGCAGAATTTGTCCCTGATTGGAAGAAAGTGCAGACAGTGTCTGCACTTTTGAGTTGGTCCCATAATATTCATCTTTTTGACAAAACCAAGACATTTGAGGAGTATATATGGTATGCCAATCAAACCATAGCAAACGGTTGGTCTTTGTCTTCACTTGAATATCATGTAAGTACTAAAACTTTCCAACGACAGGTTATTTCAGATAAGATAGAGAATTTTAAGACTCGATTGCCTCATCCGCAAAGCGATCTTGCTGTTGAGACATTAAAAAACCCTTATGTATTTGATTTTATTGAACAGCGTAAAGGTATTATTGAACGAGAAATAGAACAGGAATTGGTAGCCAATATTGCCAAAACCATAATGGAATTAGGAACTGGATTTGCTTTTGTTGGAAACCAGTATCATATAGAAATTAGTAATAATGATTATTATTTAGATTTATTGTTCTACAATACTGTATTACGGTGTTATGTTGTAATTGAAATTAAAAACACAGATTTTAAACCAGAATATGCTGGAAAACTAAATTTCTATTTATCTGCGATTGACGATTTATTAAAACACAAAAGTGATAACCCGTCCATTGGAATATTACTTTGTAAAAAAAGAAATAAAATAATCGTTGAATATGCGTTAAAAGACATAAACAAACCTATCGGGGTTAGTGAGTATAGATTATCAGATTTCCTTCCTGCTGAATTGGCAGATACTTTACCCAGCGCAGAGGATATCGAAAAACGAGTGCTTTTGAAAAATTATATTGGAGAAAATGATGAGTGAGTGGCGGGAGTTGAGGGAAGAATTTTCTCACAGAGGCACAGAGGACACAAAGGAAAGGATTAAGGGATGAGTGAGTGGCGGGAGTGTAAGCTGGGGGATGTAATTAAAACTAATGTGAATAGCCTCACATCATCTTATCCATTCAAGGAAATATTATATCTTGATACAGGATCTATTACATCTGGAAAGTTAGACTCATACCATGAATTATTATTAGAAGAAGCTCCTTCTAGGGCAAAACGCCTCGTTAAAAATGGTGATATTGTTTATTCAACAGTTCGTCCTATTCAAAGGCATTATGGCTATATAAAAGAACCACCAAATAATTTGGTTGTTTCAACAGGTTTTACAGTTATTGAAACGATTAATGAATTATCAGATTCAAAGTTTATTTATTACCTTCTTTCTTCCAATGATATCGTAGATTTACTGGATTCTATTGCCGAAGGTTCTACCTCAGCATATCCATCATTAAAGCCCTCTGACATTGAGAATCTTGAAATCTTCCTCCCCCCCCTCCCTGAACAAAAGGCCATTGCGGGGGTGTTGTCCAGCCTGGATGATAAGATAGACCTGCTCCACCGGCAGAACAAGACCCTGGAGGCCATGGCAGAGACCCTCTTTCGCCAGTGGTTCGTGGAGGAGGTTGATGAGGGGTGGGAGGAAAAACCACTATCATTTTTTGGTAAAATTGTTTGTGGAAAAACACCATCTAAGGCAGTCGGGCATTATTTTGGCGGCCATATCCCATTTATCAAAATACCTGATATGCATGGAAATGTTTTTATATTTTATACCTCTGACACTTTAACTGAAGAAGGCAAATTGTCTCAGGACAATAAGACATTGCCTCCAAAATCCATTTGTGTAAGTTGCATAGCTACCGTCGGGCTTGTTTCATTGAGTATTATAGAAAGTCAAACAAACCAACAGATTAATTCAATAATACCAAATATGAATCATTTCCGTTATTATCTCTACTTAACGATGAAAACATCATATGATCTTATTCAGACAATGGCAAGTGGCGGCACTGCAACATATAATCTAAACACTGGTGATTTCTCGAATATTTTGATATCATATCCAGAAGAAAAATTGTTAATTACATTTCATAGTGAAGTCGAGCATTTATTTGATAAAATATATAATAACCAAACTCAAATCCGTTCCCTTGAAAAACTCCGGGATACTCTTTTACCCAAGCTCATGAGCGGCGAAGTGAGGGTAGAAACATAAATCACACCCTAGGTACTTTGTGCCAAGGCCTTCCATGGGAAGGCCCTGACTCTGTGAGAAAATTATTCAATTCGACGATCTTATATTTCGTCAATTGAGCTTGATGAATACCACCTGCTTCTTATAGCAGATGAACTCTTTTTAACTTCCTTTTTGGCTACCGGTGTTTCTTTCATTTTATTATCATTAATTTCATTATTGTTATGTAAATAGTTTAATAAGGTATTTTTAATAAAAACAGGGAGGGTGCGCCCTTCTTTTTTGGCGGCCTGTTTCAGGGCAGCATGAACATGGTCTTCTACCTTTAAGGTAATAGTTTGTGCCATAAGTATCTCCTTAATATGTATTTATATAATTTTATGCAATTTGTCAATAACAGAGGGGTAGAGCGTCTAAGAACAATTTCTTGTTTTTACTGGCTATTTATGCTAACATAGGTGAAATAATGGCTAAAAAATTAACCGAATCTGACATAGAAAACTTCGCTATTGAACTCCTGGAAGAGCAGGGGTATAGCTATTTATATGGGCCCGATATCTCCCATGAGGGCGGGAATCCTGAACGCTCCTCCTTTGGGGATGTCCTCCTCTTGGGCCGCTTAAAAACGGCCATTGAAGCCATTAACCCTCATGTTCCTTCGGAGGCTCGGGAGGATGCCCTCCGACAGGTCCTGCGTTCGGGTTCACCGGATCTTGTTTCAAATAACGAAGCTTTTCATCGCCTATTGACTGAGGGTATCACGGTCAGTTACCAGAAGGATGGAAACAGCCGGGGTGATCTCGTCTCTCTTATAGATTTTGAGAATCCCGAAAATAATGATTTTGCGGTAATAAACCAAGTTACAGTTATTGAAAATAACGTAAACAAGCGGCCAGATGTCATTTTGTATGTTAATGGGATACCCCTGGTGGTGGTCGAGTTAAAAAATCCCGCCGATGATAGTGCTACGGTTAGATCAGGGTTTAATCAGTTACAAACCTATATTCAGGCTATTCCTTCTCTTTTTGCGTATAACGGATTTTTAGTCATTTCGGATGGCCTTGAGGCAAGGGCAGGGACCATTTCTTCGGGGTACAGCCGGTTTATGGCATGGAAAAGTTCCGATGGAAAAACAGAAAGTTCCAGGCTTATTAGCCAGATGGAAACTCTTATCCGGGGGATGTTACATAAACATACCCTATTGGATCTTATTCGTCATTTTATCGTATTCGAAAAATCTAAGAAGGAACATAAAGATACTGGTGTTATTACCATTCAAACCGAGAAAAAATTAGCTGCATACCATCAGTATTATGCGGTAAACCGGGCAGTGGAGTCGACCCTTAGAGCTACGGGATATGTAAATGAAAAGAAGGTTCTGGCCCAGGTACAATCTGCTGCGGAGTCACCCGAGGGATATGGCCTCCAGGGTGTTAGCTCTCAGCCCTTCGGGGATAGAAAGGGCGGTGTTGTCTGGCATACCCAAGGGTCGGGGAAATCCCTCTCCATGGTGTTTTATGCAGGGAAGATAGTTCTAGGGTTGGATAATCCTACTATCCTGGTGATCACCGACAGGAACGATCTGGATGATCAATTGTATGATACCTTTGCTGCATCCCGGCAATTATTACGGCAGGATCCTATACAAGCCGAAGACAGGAATCATTTAAAGACCCTCTTAAAGGTTGCTTCGGGGGGAATCATTTTTTCTACGATACAGAAATTTCAGCCCGAAGAGGGAAATGTTTACGAGGCCCTTAGCGAAAGGACCAACATTATAGTCATTGCCGACGAGGCCCATAGGACTCAATATGGATTTAGGGCCAAGGTGGTGGACGAAAAAAATGATAAGGGCGAGATAATCGGCAGTAAGATCGTTTATGGTTTTGCCAAGTACTTAAGGGATGCTCTCCCAAACGCTACCTACCTGGGTTTTACGGGGACCCCCATCGAAAGTACCGATGTGAACACCCAGGCGGTGTTTGGAAACTATGTGGATGTCTATGATATAAGCCAGGCCGTACTCGATGGTGCTACAGTGCGAATTTACTACGAAAGCCGCCTTGCAAAGATATCTTTAAGCGATGAGGGAAAAAAACTTATTGCCGAGCTGGATGAAGAACTGGATCAGGATGATGAGCTTGGCAATGCCAGGTTTTCAGAAACCCAAAAGACCAAGGCCAAATGGACCCAGTTAGAAGCTCTTATAGGAAGTGCTGACAGGATTAAGCAACTGGCCCAGGATATAATTACCCATTTTGAACAACGTCAAGCGGTATTTGATGGCAAGGCCATGATAGTGGCTATGTCCCGGAGGATAGCTGCCGAACTCTATAAAGCAATTATCGAACTTAAGCCTGATTGGCATAACGATGATTTACATAAGGGTGTCATTAAAGTGGTGATGACCTCTGCTTCTTCCGATGGGCCGGAAATAGCCAGGCATCACAGCACCAAGGATCAGCGCCGTTCCTTAGCAGACAGGATGAAGGATCCCAATGATGAATTAAAACTGGTTATTGTTAGGGACATGTGGCTTACGGGCTTTGATGTGCCCCATCTTCATACCCTCTATATTGATAAACCCATGCAGGGGCACAATTTAATGCAAGCCATTGCGCGGGTAAACCGGGTATATAAGGATAAGACCGGCGGCTTGATTGTTGATTACCTGGGGATTGCCTCGGACTTAAAAAGGGCCCTTTCTTTTTATTCTGATGCGGGAGGGAAGGGTGATCCGGCGGAAACCCAGGAGCAGGCAGTAGATTTAATGATGGAAAAATGGGAGGTAGTTTCCCAGATGTTCCATGGATTTAAGTATACTGAGTATTTTAAAGCCAATACAGGGAGAAAACTATCGCTTATACTGGAAGCAGAGGACCATATCCTGGGCCTAGAAAATGGAGCCAAGCGTTTTATAGATGAGGTCCAGGCTCTGTCCCAGGCTTTTGCAATTGCCATTCCCAACGATAGGGCCATGGATCTAAAGGACGAAGTTGCTTTTTTTCAGGCCCTAAAGGCCAGGCTCATAAAGTTTGACAGTTCCGGATCAGGCCGAAGTGGTGAAGAAATCGAAACCGCCATACGCCAGGTGATCGATGAAGCCCTGGTAACCGAAAAGATCATCGATGTGTATGACGCCGCTGGGATTAAGAAACCTGATATTTCTATCTTGTCAGATGAATTTTTACTTGAAGTAAAAACCATGAAGCATAAAAATCTTGCTTTGGAGGTTTTAAAGAAAATTCTAAATGACGAAATAAAATCAAGAGCAAAGAAAAATCTTGTTCAAAGTAAATCCCTTATGGAAATGCTCGGGAATGCCATCACAAAATACCATGCAAAAATAATAAGTGCCGCAGAGGTAATAGAAGAATTAATCTCTCTTTCTAAAGATATAAAGGCTATGGACAACGAACCTAGCGAGATGAATCTAACTGAATACGAGTATGCCTTTTACACCGCCATAGCGAATAACGATAGCGCCCGGGAAGTGATGACTAAAGAAACTCTTAGAGAGCTGGCGGTAGTATTATTCGAAAAAGTAAAAGAGAACACGTCGATAGACTGGACCATTAAAGAAAGCGTGAGGGCAAAATTAATGGTAATAGTAAAAAGAATCCTGCGGCAGTATGGGTACCCGCCGGATATGCAGGCCCTGGCGACTGAGACTGTGTTAAGGCAAGCAGAATTAATTGCAGAAGAGCTTATAAACCCATGAACCTATCAAACATCATCATCATCCTGTCCCGTCCTTCGGAACCGGGGAATGTGGGGGCCGTGTGCCGGGCCATGAAGACCATGGGCTTCCATAGGCTGAGGGTGGTGGAGCCGGATTTTTCGTGGCTGGAGTTAAAGAACTCTGAGAAATCAGAGGAGACTATAGTGGCCCGGGCGGTTCATGCGGCGGATGTCTGGGAGGGGGCCGAGAGGTTTTCCACCCTGGCGGAGGCGGTGAAGGACTGCAGCCTGGTCATAGGAACCACCCGCCGCCGAGGCCGGAACCGGAAGCAGGTCAGCATGACGCCTAAGGAGCTGGCGGAGTTTTTGCAAAAGAGGCTGGGGGAGGAGGCTGCGTCCAATGGCGGCCAAATTGGCTTGGTCTTTGGGAATGAGCGGACGGGCCTGGATGATGAAGAGATAGGCCTTTGCAACCTGGCTTCCCATATCCCGGTGGACGAGGCCTTTCCTTCCCTCAACCTGTCCCATGCGGTGCAGATCTATACCTACGAACTTTTTCTGGCCCTTTCTACCGGGGGGGCGGTGAAGGGGCAGTGGGTTCCCCTGACCCAGGAAAAATCAGAGGAGCTGGTTCAGAGGATTTCGGGGGAGCTGCGGCTTTTGGGGTTTTACAAGCAGGCGGGCCGGGAAGAGCAGGAACGGTTTTTTCGGGATCTCTTTTCCCGCTCTGCCCTGTCGGAACGGGAGGGGATCTACTTTGCGGATCTTATCACCCGGGCGGTCCGCCTGAGCCAGAAGACCTAGACTTAGTCTTTTAACATAGACGGGTATGTTGCGGCCTGACCTGGCGTCTAGAAAATTCGATAAAAAATCAATAACACCTTATACCATAGATAGGGGATGATCCTGAAAATCTTAAAGGGGTTTTGAAGGATAAAGCTGATGCCCTCCAGGCCCTTTTCAAAGGCGGTGTCGGTGGGGCGCTGGCGTTTTTCGGCGAAGACTTCGAAGAGGTCGCTGCACCAGAGGCGAAAGCCGGGGCTCAGGAGGTTCCCGTTTCGGGCTATCCAGTGTTCCGAGCCCCTGGTTCCCTTTCCTACCAAGAGCAGGGAGGGGGCAGCTTTGCGGATGGCTTCTATGACGGCCCCTTCTTCCTGCTTTCGTAAGCCCCCGGAGTAACGGCCCAGAATTTTTATGCCCGGAAAGGTGGTCTGTATGTTCCGCTCGGCGACCCGGAGGACCTGGGGCTTGGCCCCCAGAAGGCAGAGGGAGAGTTCCCGGGGCTCCAAAAGCGACAAGAGGGAAATGACAAAATGAAAGGGCATGTAGCGATAGACCTTCTTCCCCGTCACGAAGCGGGTGCCGCTTACGAGGCTCTTGGAGATGGGGATTACCAGGGCGGCATTTAGGACATAGTTCCGGTACTCCCGGTTGCGGCGGGCCTTAAGGAGGTCCCAGAGGGACAGGAGGACTATATCGCAGCTGGCCGGGGGAAGGGGAGATCGCTTCTGGGTGAGGAGGAGGCGATCTATGACCTTGGGGAATTCCTCCGGGGGTATTATGTCCAGGGGGACCTTTAAGAGCAGGATTCTAGAGGTCGGGGTATCCACGCGTTGCTCTCCAAAAGAAGTATTCGTATAACCGCGGTGCCATAGAGGGCGGCGGTTTCGGTTCGTAGGATCGTTGGCCCCATCATCAGGGGCTTGAATCCCGCTTCCTCTAGACCCTGGACCTCCCGGGGAGCAAAGCCCCCTTCGGGGCCCACTGCCAGGGCGATGAGATCGGGACTGGTACCAAGATAGCTGTGAAAGCTTCCTTTGGCAAGAGGCGAAGGACCTTCTAACGAAGGGGCCTCAGGGTGGAGGAGCAGCCCCAGGGGTTTTTGATAGGACCCCTGGAGGTCCCTCCAGTAGGAGAGGGCTTCCTCGAAGGAGGCGGCGGGGCGGATCTGGGTTTCCGTCAGGGAGCCGCTCTGCTGGCGGGCCTCCCGGATGATCCGCTCCCAACGTTGGTGTTTGTCACCCTGGCTTAAGCGGGCATTGGAGTACTGGCTTGCAAAGGGGACGATGAGGTTCACGGCCCCCTCGGCGGCCTGACGGACTATGGTGTCCATCTTGGTTCCCTGGGGGAGGCTCTGAAATAAGATGATGGGGGGCAGGGCCGGAAGGGAAGGGCGGCCCGGCGGATGGGTCTCTATCACCTCCGCTACCAGGACCTTGTCTCTGGTGGATACTACCCGGAGTTCCTTCTCCTGGCCATCCAGAAGGGCCTGGAAGCTCATCCCCGCCTTAAGACGCCGGACCCGTACCAGGTAATGGTAGTCCTTGTCTGTGAGGCGCAGCTTTCCATCCGGGTCGGGAGGGCCCCTTAGGACGAAGTGTTTCATCAGAGCTCCGCTTAGGATGCCTGGGCGAAGTCCTCTACCTGCATGGCCTCTTCCTGGAGGGCCCGCAGGGTTTTGGTTCCTTCCATAAGCATGCGGAAATTTTCTTCCCGGAGGATGTTCACCGCTTCCTTTAGCTGCACATCGTAGTCCAGGTCATAGACCGGGTCGGCGCTGGTGCGGTTTAGCTCATTCCGGATGAGCCGCCCCAAAAGGAAGGAATCCAGGTCGAACTCCCTGCTTAGGGTTTGGGCAAAGGCTTCCTGGGCCTGGGGACTGGCCTGGGGATTATCCTGGGCGTACTGGGCTATCCTGCCCGAGTTGATCAGGGTGTTCAGGTTCTCCACATCCGAAGAGGTAAACTCGGGGAAGAGGACCTCCCGGTCGGGGGGGATCCCTATCTGGTCTATGTTTACATCGCTGGGGGTATAGTAGTGGGCGGTGGTGATCTTAAAACCCGCCCTGTCCAGGGGATAGACCTGCTGGACCGAACCCTTGCCAAAGGATTTTTCGCCCACCAGGTAGGCCCGGCCCCGGTCCTTCAGGGCCCCCGCAACTATCTCCGAGGCCGAGGCGGAGCCCCGGTTTATGAGCACGATGATGGGGATATCGGCCCCCACCATAGCCCTTCCCCGGGCCTGGTAGACCCGGTTCTCTGTGGGGATCCGGGAGCGGATGGATACCACCGTGCCGCCTTCAATAAAGAGGCTGGTCAGGTTTACCGCCGAATCGAGGAGGCCCCCGTAGTTGTTCCGTAGATCGATGATGAGCCCCTGGTAGCCCGCGGACTGGAAGGAGCTGATGGCATCCCGGCTCCGCTCTACCGTATAGGGGGTAAAGGTGAGGACGTTGAGGTAGCCTATGTCGTTGCCTATCATGGCATAGGTAACCGTGGGTACTTCGATGACTGCCCGGGTAAGGGTGATGGGGAATTCAATCCCCGCTCCCCGGCGGATGAGGATGGTCACATCGGTGCCGGGGGTCCCCCTGAGCCGGGAAGCGGCCTCGTCGCTGGACATGAATTCGGTGGACTCCCCGTCGATGAGGACGATCAGGTCCCCCGGGTTAATCCCCGCGCGCCAGCCCGGGGTGCCTTCGATGGGGGCCGCCACTTCCAGGTAGTTGGGCCTGCCGTCGGGCCGGGGGGCCGTGGGCTTGCTTACATAGAGCCCCACGCCGCCGAAGCTGCCCTGGGTGGTGTGGCTGAGCCCCGCCATTTCTGCCTCGGGGAGAAAGGCCGAGTTGGGATCCCCCAGGGAGCCTATCATCCCCGAGAGGGCCCCCTCGTAGAGGAGCTGCGGATCCGGTTCTTCTATATAATAGCGCTGGATAAACTCAAATACACTGCGGATGGTGTTTATATAATTGGGCAAGGGGTCCTGGGTCCTGCCCTGAGCCAGGGCTGTGGGTGCCAGGGTAACCGCAAAGACGGCACAAAAGATGAGGGTCGATATAACCCAAATGGCAGAAAGACGGGATTTCCGGGGCTGAGCCGCTTCATTATTGTGATCCATGGGTATATTTTAAAGAGATGTTATACTTTGTCAATGTGGGGGGAGTATAGGGAAGATAAGATCGCCATATTTTAATCTTCGTACGAGAGGGGTGGGGGTCGCTCAGGTCTAGGAATTGAGATGAACCCGCCTACGGAGCCCCCGGCACCCAGTTTCTAGTCTAATCTCGCTGCGTTCAGCTATCCTCGCACATACTGGATGCCGGAGCTTCTCTCATTATCCTATTCTGCTTTTCTCGCGGTCTCCTCCAGCGGGGAACTCCCAGATATTCCTAGCCCCAAGCAACCCCCACCCCTCCCATTCAAGCTTAATCTGATTGGTTAGACCAAAATTCATCACTACACATACAGTAGGCGGGGAAGAGTGATTAAATCTGTAGACAAAGGTGTCTGTCACCTTTGTCGAGCATTATTCATTATTTTTCTTCCCCGATTACACTTGTAGGATGGATGGATTATTAAAGGCTCTTCTCAAGCTAATCACTCATTGCTTGCTCAGCTGGAGCAAAAAATGCTCCTGGCGACGACATTGGCAGGAAAAATGTGCTAAATATAGTTGATAAGGTATAAGGCTTCCCTGCCACAGGAGTCGCTAGGGGCATGTTTTTGTCCAGCGGGGAACTGCGCATGAGGTCTTAGATTTTATTATGTTATAATAACCCATCATGCTTAGGTACTTCCATGCGGACCTTGATGCCTTCTATGCTTCGGTGGAGCAGTTGGACCATCCTCAGTATAGGGGGAAGCCTCTTATTGTGGGGGGGCTGCCCTCGGATAAGCGGGGGGTGGTTTCGGCGGCTTCTTATGAGGCCCGGGCCTTTGGGGTTCATTCGGCCATGCCCATTCTGGAGGCCCATAAGCTCTGTCCCCAGGGGATCTTTGTCCGGGGCCGCATGGGGCGCTATCAGGAAAAATCCGAGGAGATCATGGCTATCTTTGAGGGATTTTGCCCCCGGATGGAGCAGCTCTCGGTGGATGAGGCTTTTTTGGACATCTCGGGGACCGAGAAGGTCCTGGGGCCCTGGGAAGAGGCGGCCCGGAACTTAAAATCGAGGGTTCGGGAAGAAACAGGGCTGACGGTCTCTATAGGAGGAGCGGGGAACAAGTATGTGGCCAAGATTGCTTCGGGGATGTCCAAGCCCGATGGGCTCTGCCTTATTCCCCCCGGGGGGGAAGAGGCTTTCATGCGGTCATTGCCGGTGGGAAAGATCTGGGGGGCCGGGAAGAAGACCCAGGAGATTTTTGCCAAGTACGGGCTCAAGACCTGTGAAGATATCTACGGTCTTTCCCAGGGGGCCCTCAGTTCCATGTTCGGCAAGGCCCTGGGGCTCTTCCTTTACCGGGCGGTCCGGGGGGAGGGGGCCGAGAGCTTTGACCGGGAAGGGGGCAGCCATTCCATGAGTGCCGAGCGGACCTTTGGGGACGATCTCTACGACCGCTTTGCCATGGAGACCGCCCTTCTGGAGATCTGCCAGACCCTGATGTTCCGGCTCCTTTCCAGCGGCGAAAAGAGTGCCACCATTTCCCTCAAGATCCGTTACGGAGATTTTAGTACCGACATATTCCGGGAGACCTTCGCCGAGCCGCTGCGGACCCTGAACGGCTTTTACTCCCGGGTGCTGGACCTTTTTAACCGGAGGTTCGATCCGGAGCGGGGTGAGCGTCTTGGGGTCCGCCTCATTGGGGCGGGGCTCATGAACCTGGCGGCCGAAGACCCCCTGCGGCAGGGGGAGCTCTTCGAGGAAAAAAGCGAAAAGGAACGGCGCCTGGAAGAATCAATCCTGTCGATTAACGCCAAGCATCCGGGGGCGGCCCTGCGCCGGGGCCGCTCGGGGCTTTCACCCTAGGATTCAAAATCCAGCCAAATGGTCTTTACCTCGAAGGGCTTAAACTCCAGGGTGATTTCACTTTCTGAAAAGTTTATGGGCTGGGGGTTCTCTTCGAGCATGTCTACTTCGTAGGCTCCCACAATGGGGGGCATGGTCATGAAGATGGCTGTGGCCTTGGCTTCGGCGCCGTAACATTCGTAGAGCCGCAGGATGATCCCCTGTTTTAGTTCCTCCTCCATGTCATCCAGGTCATCCAAATCCAGATCCTCCAAATCAAAATCGTCCTGATTTTTCTTCTCTTCCGGTACCTTGATGGTCTCTACGATGACCCCATCCCCTTCCAAATCGAAGAAGGAATAGTCCCAGGTATGGAGCTGCATTTTTCCCATGGGCAGGGGGATGGGCCGGGAGAGGGAGGGAACATTGAGCTCGTAACCCGATTCGATCACATCGGATTCTTCAAAGGCCTCTAAATAGGGAAGGAGGGCATAGCAGAAGCGGTGCAGGCCCTGGTCGGCTTCGGGGTCTGGAGCCAGGGGGGATCTAAGCAGGGTGAGTCCCACGGTGCCCCCCTCGGCATGGTGGCCGTACTTGCAATCGTTTAAGAGGGCTATGCTGCCCTGGGAATCTTCGAGGCTCACCCACTTGTGGGCGCAGAACTCAAACTGGGCCCTGTCTTGAGGAAGGTTCTGGTGGGTGTTCCTAAAGATGTGGCCGTACTGGACTTCGCATCGGATCCGGTCGGTGTTGATGGCGGTGTTAAATATAGTTTTTAGGAGCCGATGTTTTTCCCGCCAGTCCACCAGGGTGTCAAAGTCTATACGTCTAGACTCGGCGTAAAAGCGCATATCCTGGGTCAGGGTACTCTGGCCGATCTGGTAGGTCCGCCTGATGGCAAAGCAGACGGGCCCGGAGGCGCTGATCTCGGTGGAAAGGAGCTTGGTCTCCTCGACCATAAAGCGCTTCCAGTCCGCATCGATGTCCCAGGCATCAAACTTGAGGGGCACATCCTGGGCGCTGACGAAGCTGTTTAAGAAACCCCCGGGGGCGCAGAGTTCCCTGTCCATCTCCACATCGTAGAGGCTGACGATCCTGCCGGCCTGGTCAAAGCGGACTTCGTAGTAGGGGGTCTTGAGGTTGTCCCCCCTAAAGGCAAAGGGCTTGGTGACCCGCTGGTATTCGGTGGGGATCAGGGTGGTATATCCCAGGGGGAGGATCTTGGGGGCGAGGATGTACTGCTCCTGCCCCTGGAGGTCCACATAGGGCTGAACCGGAAAGACCCAGTCCCTTCCTTCCTGTTCATCGGGAATAAGGATGGAGGTTTCGTCTTCTATGGGTTTGAGGGCCGTGATACCCTTCCCGAAATCGGCGGGAAAGGAATCAACATTGAAGAACTGGGGATCGCTCCTGTCCCAGGAAAGGTCGTTGTAGACCTGGAGGCCCCAGTGGGAGGGGCTCTCGTTCTGTTCGTGGACATAGCGTTTCATGTCGTAGAGGTTCCGGTTCGTGAGGTCCTCCAGATCCTTTTCTATGGTCTTGTAGGTTTCTTTGGTCTCATCGTAGACCCGTTTAATCGAAGAACCGGGGATGATGTCATGGAACTGGTTGGTTAAAAGGAGCTTCCAGTTGGCCAAGAGGCGCTGGTGGGGATAGGGGACGCTCATCTCTATGAGGGCCAGGACCGAGAAAAACTCTGCCCGGCGCAGGGCGTATTCCAGCTTGCGGTTATAGCGCTTAACGGCCCCCTGGGTGGTGTAGGTCCCCCGGTGGAGTTCCAGGTAGAGCTCTCCCTTCCACTCAGGCCAGGTCTTGCCGGGGCTAAAGATCTCTTCCATGCTCTGGGAGACCTTCTTCCAGGCCGCCTTGGGGGCCCCCTCCAGGTTAGCCAGCCGGCGGGCTATTTCCAGGTCACCCCGGGCGGTGCCGCCCCCGCCGTCTCCTTCCCCTATGGGTTTGACTGCGGCGGATTGCAGCTCCTTGTGCTGGATGTTCTTCCAGGTCTCCCAGAGGTCTTCGGGCCTGACCCGGCCGTTGTATCCTCCCATGCGGGAGCTGATAAAGTGGGTAGCTATGCCTGTCCCGTCTATGCCCCGCCAGATAAAACTGTCGTAGGGGAAGCGGGTGGTGTCGTTCCAGTTGATCTTGCTGGTGATAAAGTACTTGATGCCGCACTTGGCCAGGATCTGGGGCAGGGCGGCGGCATAACCGAAGACATCGGGGAGCCAGAGGACATCGTTCACGGGGCCCCCCTGCTCATCCCCCAGGAGCTCCCGGTAGGCCTGTTTACCCACCAGGAACTGCCGGATCAGGGACTCGCCGCCGGTGACATTGCAGTCCGCCTCGACCCACATACCCCCATTGGGTTCCCAGCTTCCCTTCTTGTAGGCTTCTTTTACAGCTTCGAAGATCTCGGGGTATTCATTTTTAATGAGTTCCAGCTGGGCACTCTGGCTCTGGATAAACACAAACTCCGGGTATTCTTTCATGAGGGCGCACATGTTCATGTAGGTCCGGGCGATCTTTCGTTCCGTCTCGCCTATGTGCCAGAGCCAGGCATGGTCTATGTGGGCATGGCCGATGAGGTTGATAGCCGGGACCGTGCTGCCGTTGACCGCCTGCATGAGGGGAAGCAGTTTGGTCCGAGCGGCGGCGGCCTCTTCTTCGAGGGTCTGACCGGCGGAGTCAAAGTAGATATCCATGAGGGCTTCGTAGAGGCCCTGGATAATCTGGACCCGGCGCAGGGAGTCTTTGTCCAGGGTCCCGGCGGTTTCAAAAAGGGTCAGAGCGTCGTAGTAGAGGCCGTAGACCGGCTCTATCCGTTCCGCCAGGGTACCCCCTTCAAAGACATTGGGGTAGTCCTTAATCGAACGCCCCAGGGTGAGCATGACCCGGTTTTCTTCCAGGGGGTGGCAGCCGGGGAAATAATGGCCCCCATAAGCTTCTATATGAAGGGTGTGTTCCTTCCCATCGGCCTCTATCTTTAGCTTTTTATGGTGGGGGTTGAGGGCCCCCAGGGGCTTCTGGTCCAGGAAGACCAGGGAATCGCTGTTGGGGATAATCCGCAGATAGAGGGGATAGCTGCTGTTTGTTGGGGCCCTAAAGGAGGAGCGGAACCAGTGGCAGTGCCAGGGCTTGCCATATTGGTGGGGGCAGGTGATGGCCTTCCAGGGGGCATCATGGGGAGGGCTGCGGTGGGTATCTTCGGTATCAAAGCTCTCGAAGACCAGGGTTTCCAGGTCCCGGTAGCGCCGGTTTTTTAAGAATTGCAGGATCTGGGTGATCCGGGGTTCGGCTTTAGGAATTAACATGGCTAATCTCCTTTGGGTTCACTATACACAAATCATAATATGTAGGGTATCCTTTATAAATGGATATTTCCTTCTATTCCCTCGGTGCTGCCGAGGAAGTGACCGGCTCCAAGCATGTACTGGAAATCAATGGCAGATCCTATCTGATTGACTGCGGTGCTTTTCAGGGAAGCCGGGCCGAGGCTGATAGGAAGAACCGGGACTTCGGAATCCCGGCGGACAAGATCGAGGCGGCCATACTCACCCATGGCCACCTGGACCACTGCGGGCTTTTTCCCCTCCTTGTAAAGGGGGGCTATAGGGGGAACATCTACACCACCCCCGCAAGCCGGGACATCGCAAGCCTCATTATGATGGACTCGGCGAACATACAGGCCAGGGATGCGGAATACCTTCGCAAGCAGGCTGCCAAGAAGGGGGAGAAATTTACCTGGACCCCCCTTTACGATGAGAAGGATGCCATCCAGGCCACCAGCCAGATGCTGACGGTTTCTTACAACCGGCCCCTCTTTATCGACGATGGGCTTAAGCTTGAATTTTTCGATGCGGGCCATATCTTAGGTTCATCTCTGGCTTCCCTATCCTTTAAAGATGGGGGGAAGGAGATAAACATCCTGGCCACCGGAGACCTGGGCCGGCCGGGGAAGCCCATCATTAGGGATCCCGATTTTCCGCCGGCCCCGGATTACCTCGTCATTGAAAGCACCTATGGGGACCGGCTGCATCAGAAGACTGACGATGCCCTGTCGAAGCTGGCGGCCATCACCAAGAAGGTGGTAGAGAACCGGGGGAAGCTGATCATCCCCTCCTTTGCCATAGAGCGGACCCAGGAGCTGGTCTACTACTTCCATCTCTTAACCGACGAGGGCCTTATCCCCGAGGTGCCCATCTATGTGGATTCTCCCATGGCAACTAACGCCACGACCATATTCCAGGTCCACCCCGAATGTTATGACGAAGAAATCAAGGCCGCCTTTGTGGAACACCATAAAAATCCCTTTGGATTTAACTCCCTCCACTTTGTCACCAGCGTAGAGGAGTCCAAGGCCTTAAACGATCACAAGGGGCCCCTGATTATCATCTCTGCCGACGGGATGTGCGAGGCCGGACGGATCCAGCACCACTTGATTCACAACATAGGGGACCCCAATACCACCATCCTGGTGGTGGGCTACATGGCCGAGAACACCCTGGGCCGCCGGATCGTAGAGCGTGAAGAGGATCTAAAGATTCACGGAATGTGGTTTAAGCGCCGGGCGAGTGTAGAGAAGATCAACGCCTTTTCGGGCCACGCGGACTATAACGAGGCTATCACCTGGCTCAAGACCCTGGACACCTCAAAGTTAAAGAAGATCCTCATGGTCCATGGGGAACCCAAGGGGCAGGCCACCTTTAAGCAGCACCTGGCCAATGCGGGGTTCCCCCAGGTTGAAATCGTTAAGTACGGCAAGACCTACAGTTTGAATGATCATTAGGGGACAACCAACCGGGTTGTCTCCTTGGATAATTGACAGAGCCTAGGGGCTTATTGGATAATCGTAGTACATGAGCAAGCTGATTTTCTTCTCCGGTGGGGTATGTTCCAGTCTGGGGAAAGGCCTTGCCGCCTCATCTCTTGGGGCCCTCCTGGAGAGCCGCGGCTATCATGTTCGGATGATCAAATGTGATCCCTACATCAATGTGGATGCGGGGATGCAAAGCCCCTACCAGCACGGCGAAATCTATGTGACCGACGACGGTGCCGAAACGGACCTGGATCTGGGAAACTACGCTCGTTTTACCTCGGGGCCCCTCTCCCAGGCGAACTCCATTACCACAGGCCAGGTTTACAACTCGGTGATCTCCAAAGAGCGGGAAGGCCACTACCAGGGGCGCTGCGTTCAGGTGATCCCCCATATAACCGATGAGATTAAGGCCCGGATTGCGGCGGTCGCCGAAGAGGACCCCCAGACCGAGATAGCCATAGTCGAGATCGGCGGCACCGTGGGGGACATAGAATCCATCCCCTTTCTGGAAGCCGCCCGGCAGCTGATTCACGAATCGGGGCGGAGTAACGTGATCTCGGTCCACCTGACCCTGATCCCCGAAGTGGGGGGAGAGCACAAGACCAAGCCCACCCAGCACTCGGTAAAAGCCATGCAGGAGATGGGCATACAGCCCGACATCCTCATCTGCCGGGCCCCCATGCTTTTGGATGTGCCCACCCGGGAGAAGATCTCCCTCTTTACCAACATCGAATACGAGGCGGTTTTTACCTCCGTGGACGTGGAAACGACGATATATGAGCTTCCCCTGACCTTTTATGAGCAAAAACTTGACCTGGTGGTCCTAAAGAAGCTGGGCCTGGAGCCCCGGTCTGCCGATATTAAACCCTGGGTGTCTGTGATGGACCGGGTGGCGGCCCAAAAGGAAAAGCTCCGGATCGCTGTGGTGGGTAAGTATATGGAACTCCACGATGCCTACAAGTCGGTCTACGAGGCCCTTTTTCATGGGGGCCTGGAGAATGGCACCGAGGTAGAGCTGGTTAAAATCGATGCGGCCCAGCTTGAAGAAGCCGAATTTGCGGACGCCATCATGGGCCCCCATGGGCTGGATGGGGTTGTGATTCCCGGGGGCTTTGGCCAGCGGGGCAGCCGGGGGATGATCCTGGCGGCCCAGTGGGCCCGGGAAAAGAAGGTTCCCTTTTTGGGGATCTGCCTGGGCATGCATGCCATGGTGATCGAATGGGGCCGGAACGTCCTGGGCTGGACCGATGCGGACTCCATGGAGTTTAGCCCCGAGGGCCCTCACCCGGTCATAGAAGCGGCCCGGGAGGGCATGCGTCTTGGGACCTACGAAGCAGCCTTAAAAGAGGGGACCCGCCTTGCCCGGGCCTACGGCGAGGGGACTATCAAGGAGCGGCATAGGCACCGCTATGAGTTTGCGAACCGCTACCGGGACCAGATGGCCGCTTCGGGTCTGGTGATCAGCGCCCTGGAGCCCGATCTGGATCTCGTAGAGTCGGTGGAATGGCCTTCCCAGGGGGAAGACCCGCACCCCTGGGGTTTGGGGGTCCAGTTCCATGCGGAGTTTAAATCCAGGCCCACCGCCGCAAGCCCCCTCTTTAGGGATTTTGTGGCCGCCGCCAGGGATACCAAGGCCCGCTAGGGCAGAAGAGGAAGAGCCTATGAAGGGCCCTAAAAGAGAGGGCATGCTTAGATTCCACTCCGCACAGCTTCCGGGGCTCATAGCGGCGGCCCTGGTTCTTGTCTCCTGCTCCTTCGACTACGGGGAGGGGACTGAAGAAAATGATAACCGCCCCGACATTATGATGGAAGAAATTGACTATGTCCGGGTCAGGGGCGGGGAAGTCCAGGCCCGCCTGCAGGCCGAGTATGCAGAACGCTGGGAAAACCTGCAGATCATGGATCTCTACTCCTTTACCTTTGAACAGTTGGAAGAAAATGGCGAAAGGGTCAACGCCCTGGGCCATGCAGCTCAGGCCATGGTCATGCTCGACACGGGGGACATAGACCTCTTCGGGGGGGTTACCGTTAACATCGAATCGGAGGACATCATCATCAGCACCAATAGGCTGGAGTGGCGGGACCAGGCCCGGACCCTGAGGGCGGGGGACCAGGAGCTGGTAGAGGTGGAACGCTCCGATGGGACTCACTTTAGCGGCGAGGGCTTCTTCGCAGACATCCGCAGCCGGACCTGGTACTTTTCTGGCCCCGTGGAGGGGACCTTCGTAGACGAAGACGAAGAAGAAGATGAAGCCCCGGCGGAGGATGACAGCCCCGCGGAAAATGGAGGCGGCAATTGAAGGCTTTCCTTTGCACCCTGGCTCTAGCGGCCTGCTTTCTTTTTGGGGCCCCCCTACACCTGGCGGCCAACGAGACCTTTACCTTTAGGGCCGATTCCATGTCCGGGGGCCGGGCCTCGGGGCGGGAGGTCATCGTCCTGGTGGGGAATGCCGAGGTGGTGTCGGATAACCTCCTTTTGCAGGCGGATCGGATCGAAATCCACGGAGACAATAACCGCTTTATTGACTGCAGCGGAAATGTCCGGGGCTATGACGAAGAAAAAAACATCCTCTTTAGGACCGACCGGCTTCGTTATGACCGGACCCTCAAGATAGCCCGGCTGGAAGGGAACTCCACCCTGGAGGACCGGGATAATGAACTGGTGGCCCGGGCCCGGTTTATCGAGTACGATGACGAAAGGGAGGTGGCGGTCTTTCAGATTGCCGTCCGGCTCTTCCGGGATAACCTGGTCTGCCGCTCCGAGTTTGCGGTCTACGACCGGGGGGACCAATCCCTCATTCTGACTGGGTTCCCTGTGGTCTTTAGGAACGACGATGAGTTCCGGGCGGACCGGATCCTGGTAGACCTGGACACCGACGATGTCATTATGGAGGGGGACGTGGCGGGGACCATTAGGAACTGACCATGGAGAATGAAAGACATACCCTGGCGGTGAAGGGCCTTCGAAAACGTTTTGGCCAGAAGGAAGTGGTTAAGGGGGTCAACTTTTCCATGGATAACGGCGAAGTGGCGGGCCTTCTGGGCCCCAACGGGGCCGGAAAGACCACCATCTTTTATATGATCGTGGGGTTCCATAAACCCACCCAGGGGGCCGTTACCCTGGACGGCATGGACCTAAGCACCATGACCATGTACCGCCGGGCCCGGCAGGGCATAGCTTACCTGCCCCAGGAGGCTTCTATCTTTAAGAAGCTTACGGTGGAGCAAAACATCTGGGCCATTTTAGAGACCCGCAAGGATCTGACTAAGCCCCAGCGGCAGGAGAAGCTTGAGTCCCTTCTGGAGGAGTTCGGGATAGCCCATGTCCGAAAGCAGCTGGGGCTTACCCTTTCGGGGGGGGAACGGCGCCGCACCGAAATAGCCCGCTCTCTGGCCACCGAACCCAAGTTTCTCTTGCTCGATGAACCCTTCGCCGGCATAGACCCCATCACGGTCTATGAGATAAAGCAGCTCATCCGCCGCCTGGCCGAGAAGGGTATAGGGGTCTTGATTACCGACCACAATGTCCGGGACACCCTGGAGATTACCACCGAAGCTTTTATTATCAACGAAGGGGATATCATAGCCCGGGGAAACCAGGAGGAGATCCTGGCCGACGAGATGGTCCGCCGGATCTATCTGGGTACCGAGTTTAAAATGTAGGGCCCTCCATGGGTCTAGCTATGGGCGACCCGGTTGCGGCCCGATTCCTTAGCCTTGTAGAGGGCCGAATCGGCGGCGGCGATAAATTCCTCTACGGTGCTTTTGTGCCCCGGCTCCAGGGTTTTTATCCCTATGCTGACCGTTATGTGGGAGGCCCCGTCATCTACACTGGGGATCTTCACCTCTTCGATGCTGGCCCGGATCTGCTCCGCCACATTTATCGACCCTTCCAAGTTTGTGTTGGTCAGGAGGGCCACAAATTCTTCACCCCCCCAGCGGGCAGAAAAGTCCCCGGGTCTTTTTAGGGTCTCCGACAGGACCCGGGCCAGGGCCTTAAGGGCTATGTCCCCCTGCTGGTGCCCAAACCGGTCGTTGTATCCCTTAAACTTATCGACATCGATAAATAGGATACTGAGGTGGGCCTTTTCCCGGAGGGCCCGGGCCCACTCGGAGTTAAGGCGGGATTCAAAACCCCGGCGGTTAGAAAGATCGGTTAACTGGTCTATCATGCTGAGGCGTTCCACCGAACGAAGGAGCACCAGGGTTTCGATCTGCTTTTTGATTCTGAGCTTTACATTCCCCAGGTGAAAGGGTTTAACAATGTAGTCCGCCGCCCCCAGGTCAAGACCCTTTTCTTCTTCCCGGTCGCTGTCCAGGCCGGTAAGGAAAATCACCGGGATGTTCTGGGTTACCTTGGAATTTTTAAGCCGGGAAATGACCGTGTAGCCATCCATCTGGGGCATCACTATGTCCAGGAGGATCAGGTCCGGCAGGTAGGCTTCGGCGGCTTGTATGGCGCTGGGCCCGTCGTTGGCGGAGTACATGATGTAATCAGGTTCCAGGATGGCCCTGAGGGTATCTATATTGGTTTGCTGATCATCCACCATGAGGATACTGTGTTTTTTTAATTCATCCATGGGCCCATTGTATAAGCTTAGAGGATTTTTGATAAGGGGCAAAGGGCCCTGTCTAGTGATCGATTTTTCGGATCTTTTCGGTGATATTGCTTTTGAGCTTGTCTATCTCTTCCATTATTTCGTTATGGAGGAGTTCGATGGATTTGTCCTGGGAGGGAATGAGCACCACCGTATTGGTGCTGAATAGTTCAGAGGTATCTACCCCCAGGGCGGCAGCTATCTTTTTGAGCATGTTTACCGAGGGAAATTTTTTCCCTATCTCTATCATTCCTATATGGGTCGTGGATGTTTCGGCCCTTTCGGCAAGGTTTTCCTGGGAAAACCCCCTGATTCTGCGTAATTTCTTTATGTTTTGGGCCAGTAGTACCCTTATGTCCGTCATGTGATACTATCTACTATTAGTTTATTTTTAATCAAATCAATAGGTATTGACTATAATCTATAAAATGATGTATAATCCAATAGGCTATGTATTGCTAAAAAGGGCACAAAAAATGGGAAAAAAAATGGAACCCACCAGGATTTTAGGAACAATGCTTTTGCCAGAAACCCAGACGGCTCAGGACCGGTTTTTAGCTTCTTCGGTCCTTCAAAATTCTGCCCAGGATAAAGACCCCCAGGTCATATTACATAACAGCGCCAGAAAACTGCTCTCTGAATTAGATGACTTTGAAAAAATTGGAAAGAAGTATTTTGATGATCTTCTTTCAAAGAATGATCATGGGCAGCCCCGTTGAGATTTTAAACCTCCATGGAAAGATACCGTGGAAAAGGTCCCTGTACTTTCGATTAATTATCCTCCTGGCCCTGGTCTCGGTTATCTGCTGCATGATGATGTTCCTTTTTCTCTCGAGAACTCCCCTGCGAAGCCCCGTTATAGTTCTGCACCTCTTGGTATCTATCCTTCTTAATCTGGTGATTATCAAAAAATATGTTATATCGCCGATCAATAAAATTTCTTCCGGGGTAAGGGCCTGTCTTCCCGATGCTAAAACCATCAATAGGAACCCCATGCAGCCAGTCATGCGTTATGGAGATGAACTGGCAGCTTTGGAGCAAGGCATCATCGAGATGGAGGCGAGGGTGTTTAGCTCCATGGAGGCGGAACGAAAAGCTTCCAGCGTAAAGAATATGTTTTTGGCCAATATGAGCCACGAACTTAAAACACCCCTTAACAGCACGATCCATTTGATCAAAGAAGCCCTCTCTTTGCAGGAACCCAAGGCCCGGAAGGCAGTCCTAGAGCAGGCCTATGCTTCTTCGAATGATCTCTTGTCTGTGTTAAACACCATTTTGGAAATATCCAATATAGAAAGCGGAAACCTAGTGCTGGCCTATACTCCCTTTGTATTGAACGAAGCTCTGTTGGAGATTCAAAATGTCATTCAAACCCTCTGCATGGCAAAAGGAATTGCCTGGGAACCCAGGTTTAAAATCCCTAAGAATCTTACGGTCCGGGGGGATAAGATACGGCTCATGCAGGCCCTGGCCATTTTATTGAGGAACGCAGTAAAGTACGCCAGCGAAGAATACGGCAGGGTTACCTTCATCGTAGAACCTATTAATGAGACTTCTGATAGGGCCTCCTTTCGTTTCGAGATTAGGGATAACGGCATAGGCATGACGGCCAAGAAGCTGGGGGAATTGACCCAAATTTTTTCAACTGAAGAAAGTGATCTAAGGTTTGGCCTTACCGAAATAATGCTCTCGGTCTGCAGCAACATCGTAAAAGCCATGGGGGGCCACATTACCGTCGAAAGCAGCCAGGGCGAGGGTCTGCGGCCTTCGGGAGCTAGCCTTTCCTTTCCCATCGAGTTTGAAAAGGCCCCACTCCCGGCCCCTCTGTCCATGGATTCCTTTACTCACCGGGACTACACAGGAAGATGTGCCCTGGTGGTAGATGATGTGGGGACCAATAGGACAGTGCTGAGGCATATTCTGAGTCAAAAGGGTATGGATATCATCGAGGCCAGGGATGGCTTTGAGGCCCTTAGCATTTTTAAGGAAGATCATCAGAAAATCGATATAATCCTTATGGATATCATGATGCCCAATATGGACGGCCACGAGGCTACCACCGAAATCAGGAGCTCCGGTTTGGAGAAGGGCCAGGTGGTTCCCATCATTGCGGTTACCACCAGGAGCTATAAAGAGGATGTGGATGCTTCGGCCCATGCGGGGATGAATTACCACCTGGAAAAACCGGTAGATCCGGATAAACTTTTATCGGTAATTGGGGATCTTCTGCCTTAAATAGTTGTTCCAGCCCTAAACATGGGATAGTATTATTATATGAAGCTTTCGGCGGGAACCCTCTTGGCGCTGCTGTTTTTCTCGGTTTTTTCTATGCAGGCCCAGGAGGCCCCCGCCCGGGAAGAGATCTTTATTGCCCCCTACGCCGAAACCCTTTTTTACAGCCCCGAGGGGCTTAGCTATGGCGGGGGCCTAAGCCTGGGCTACGGCTCCGGGACCGCCCTGGGCCTTAGGCTCCTCTATGCCGGCGACCCGGAGGGCCACGGGGCCCTGGAGATCCTCGTTTTTTACCGGTTCTACCTGGGAGCCCAAGGGGTCCGTTCCGGCCCCTTTATCCAGCTTATGGGGGGCCCCGTACTCTTTGTCTATGAGTCCCTGGCCACCCTCCGGGAGGGGGTAGGGACCCTTTCGGCGGGCCTTTTGGCGGGCTGGCGCATCCCCCTGCAAGAGGCCTGGTATGTGGAGCCCAGCCTGAGGGCCGGGTACCCCTATATCGCCGGGCTGAGCGTCTCCTTTGGGCGCAGGTTGTAGGGGGCAGTAGCATGAAGAAAGGGATGAACATACGGGCGGAGCTTAGACCCCTTGGCATGATCTGGGGCTCCCTCTTTTTGATCATTCTGATTGTTTTTGCCTCCTGCCAGAACCCTCTGGTTAAGCCCTTTTACGACCGCCTTAAGGGCCAGCTTGAAGATGAGCAGGATGAGGGGCCCTATGCGCCTGTCATGGTGGATATTACAGGGGGTGAGCAAAATATACCCTTCGATGATTTGCAGGCGGCCCTGGAGTTTATCACCGAAGCCCGAACCTACAGGATCCGCGTTGCGGTGGATCAGACCCTGGACCCCGTTCAATTAAGTATTAACGGGAGCCGGATTACCCTTGTGGGACGCTATGCCAACCGGACCGTAGGGGTGCAGCTAGAAGGAAATGGGAGCCTGTTTACCATAGGGTCCAATGTCCGCTTAACCCTGGGAGATGGAATTAGCCTCCGGGGCCATGAAGACAATAATGCTTCCCTTGTGAGGGTAGAGGGGAATGCTCGGTTTGAAATGCAGGGGGGCGACATTAGGGGCAATACTGCCCCCTATGGGGGTGGGGTCTATGTAGATGCCAACGGTGGCTTTGCCAAGACCGGGGGAACCATCTACGGGGCCGATGGCGGCTTGGCTGCCAATATGGCCACGGGAACTGCCCCGGCGGGGAATGCGGTCTTTCATAATAGCTCCCCTTCGAAGGTGCGGACCCATACGGCATTACCCAGCCGGAACATGGACAGTAGTATAGCCGGTCCGTCTGGGGGCTGGGATGTCCCTGGGGGAGGGGACTCAACAGGTTTTAATTCACTCATTGCAACTACTAATAGTGGTGGTACGATTACCCTTAACCAGTCCTACGATCTTGGGGCAGGGAACATTTCTATTAACAAGGATCTCACCTTTACCACACAACCGGGGGCCCATGTAACAATTACCAGACCCGAGGGAAATAACCCTGCCTTTGATGTGATGAATGCATTTATACTACGGCCCGGTGCGGGGGGCAGCATAACTATCCAGGGTGATCCTAATGTACCTGCGGTTCAACCCCTCATTCATGTTCGGACTTCGGGTCATTTAATCATTCACCCGGGGGTAAACATCATAAACACCCAAACCACAGAGGATATCAATGCGGGTGTTTATCTCAATGGCAGCGGTGCCCGCTTTACCATGGAGGGGGGAGAGATCTCCGGGCACCTTCGCCCCAGTGCCAACGGCGGGGGAGTCTACGTTCAAGGGGGCACCTTTACCATGCGGGGGGGTATTATCCGCAACAATACCGCCCTGGGGGGCGGCGCTGTAGCAGTATATGGAGAGGGGTCTTTCGTAATGAGCGGGGGAACCATCACGGGCAATAGGGCCCATGTACAGGGCGGTGGGGTCCTGGTTCTTTCGGGGAGTTTTACCAAGACCGGGAACTCAATTATTACGGGCTACCCAAGCGATTCGGTGATTGGCAATGTGGTGCGGAACAGTGCCGGGGTTCTGGTAGATGATATGGGACATGGGGTTTATAGCACTGTGGGGCCCAGACGAAGGGAAAACACCGCCGGGCCTGGGGTAAACTTAGACTCCGGTGAGCCACAAAACTGGGAGTATTGACATGGCTAGACCCATCCTGCGTTTTACCATAGGCGCAAAGCTGATCACCATTATTACGATCATCGTGATAATCTCCCTGGGTTCCATCATAGCCCTGGTGTCCTGGCTGGTTACCGAAGATCTGCGGATCGCCGCCGAAGA
Source organism: Treponema sp. (assembly GCA_009777335.1). Lineage (GTDB taxonomy): Bacteria > Spirochaetota > Spirochaetia > Treponematales > Breznakiellaceae > WRKT01. Next base: position 62,055 of record WRMC01000002.1, read on the forward strand.
AAGCAATTTTGAGGCCAACCGCTATTCGGCCAGCGAAGCAGAAAACCTCCTCCTTAGCCTGCGTTTAAACGGCACCATGCTTATCCAGACCCTTCATGGGGGGGAGCTTAGGACAGAGGCGGCCCAGGGGACTTTGAATTTTTTCTTTAGTCAGAACCCCGGCCTGGCGGTCCTGGCCTTTGAATCTGCCAGGGCTCTGCCGGGCCCTTCGGCCCAGGACCTGATCATCAACGAGGCATTCTTTTATAGCCAGGACCTGTCTCTGTCCCTGGCTGATTCATACCTGGAAGAAAACAGATCGGCCCTCCAAAGGGCCGCCCAGGGCGAGACGGTCCTGCTTAATGCATCGCCCCACTTTGGGCTCCCCCTTCTGGCCTACTTTTTTCCTTCCCAGGACCTTCATGGACAAAACATAGGGGCCCTGCTCTTATGTTCACCCATCTCCTTAAGCGGGAATTTCGGTTATGGCACCAACCGCTCATTTTTAATCAATGACCGGGGGGAAGTGCTGGTTCATCCCGAGGGGGAGCTCATGCTTCTGGCCCCAAATATGGCCGGGGACAGCTTTATCCGCTCGGTGTGGGAAAACCCCGGCCGCAGCGCCCAGAGGCTCTACACCGGCGATGATGGCATCCGCTACTTTGGGGCCTTTACCAAGCTGAGCCAGGGTGGGGCGGTCATCACCACCATCGAGTTTGATAAGGTATTTGAAGGAATCAGGGCCACCACCAGGCGGAACCTCTACCTTACGGCGGCGGTCCTTTCCATCTCTATTTTGTTTATCTGGTTCTTCGCCAAGAGTATTTCGGTACCTTTAAGAATTCTGGCCTCGGCGGCCCAGTCCATAGAGGGGGGCGATTTTGGAGTCCGTCTTGATCCCCGGGGCAGGGATGAAATTGGGGCCCTTACCTCCAGTTTCCAGCGGATGAGCGCCGCCCTGGGCATCTTTGGCCGCTTTACCAATAGGGATATCGCCGTCCGGGCCATGCGGGGCGAGATTAAACCCGGGGGGCTGCCCAAAGATGCGACCATCTTCTTCTCGGATATCCGGGACTTTACGGCCCTCTCGGAGCAGTTTACCGCCTCCTTCCCCGAAGACGCCAGTAACCGCATCGTTACCTGGCTGAATAATTACCTGGGCCATATGGTCAACTGTGTAGAAGAGACCGGCGGGGTGGTGGACAAATTTATCGGCGACTCCGTGATGGCCCACTGGGGTACCGCCTATGCCTCGGCTAGCCCCGCCGCCGATGCCTATAACTGCGTAACCGCCGCCCTTCTTATGCGGCGGGCCCTGATGGCCATGAATGCCCAGCGCCGTCCCGATGATCCGGCGGACCCCCCCATCCGTATAGGCTGCGGGATCAACACGGGGCGGATCACCGCCGGGCAGATCGGCTCTGATCTGCGGATGGAATACACCGTGGTCGGGGACCCCGTTAATCTGGCATCCCGGGTAGAGGCCCTCTGTAAGCCCCTGGCGGTAGATATTTTGATAAGCGAAAACACCTGGGCCCTGGTACGGGATAAGTTCCTCTTCGCCGAAATGCCTTCGGTGAGCGTCAAGGGCAAAGAAGATCCTCTGCGGATCTTTGCGGTGATTAACCATGCAAGCAGCAGAGAGGGGCCCCAGTCCCTGGATGAACTTCGGCAGCTTCTGGGGACCACGGCTCCCGACCTTTCCCTGATAGATATCAATGGGGAAGAACGAAAGTACAAACTGGGGAAAGACTAGGGATGGACACAGCAAGGGATCAGGCAGTAGGACTGCCCAAGAGGGGCCTTCGCCCGGCGGATCTCCTGATTATCATCCTCTGCCTTTCCTCTGCCGCCTATAGTCTCTACCTCTTTCGGCAGGATCTTCAGGCCGCCGTGTACGCCCAGAATGTGGAACCCCTGGGTTCCATAACCATTAGGCAGAATATAGTCCAGCGGCGCCTGGCGGACCGGCTCCTCTGGGGGCGCATGGCGGTCCACTCACCGGTTTATCAGGGGGACCTGATCCGGGTAGCCGAAGCCTCGGCGGCGACCCTCCATATTAACGAAAATAATATAGACCTTAACGAAAACACCCTGATTCGCATCTACCGGGAAAGCGATGATGAAGGGGACATCCGCATAGAGCTAAGTGACGGGAGCCTTTCCATGGTGACCGGAGAAGCGGGGACTCAGATCATCCTTCAGATGATGGACCTGGAAATTGAAGGGGGAGCCGGGTCGGTTCTGGAGCTTTCGGCGGGATCTAATGGAACGGTCTTAAGCCTAAGCGAAGGTACTATGCGGATACAGGCTTCGGGGCAGGAGCAGCAGAGGCATATCACGAGTCCGGCCCTCATCGCCGTGGACGGCCAGGGCCAGGAACACAGCCCCCCCGGAGCGGTGATGAGCCAGCCCCGGCCCAATGCCCGGTTTCTTCATCACCCTTCCCAGGGCTCGGTCTTTAGGGTCCCCTTTGTCTGGACCCGGTTTAACATCGATGCCGCCTTGGCCCTCCGTCTTGAGATCGCCGCGGACCGGAATTTTACCCGGATTATACACACCATAGATGATGTTTACACCAACGCCGAAGCCGCCCTTGGTACGGGGACCTGGTACTGGCGGCTTCAAGGCTCTGGAGCTATCCTGGCCCAGGGGCAGTTAAGCATAGTCGATGGGGATCCTCCTTCCCTTCTGGTCCCAGTCCAGGGTAGCCGCTACCGCTACGGCAGAGAACTGCCCCAACTGCGCTTCCAATGGGAAGAAGTCCCTGGGGCCTCATCGTACCGCTTCGAAGCTTCCCAGGTTAATGATTTTAGTAACCCCCGGTATAGATCCGAAGGGGCCCTCCCGTATGTGGTCCAAGAGGCCCTTTCAGATGGGCCCTGGTACTGGCGGGTCATGCCGGTCTTCCCCGAGGTGTTTATAGGACGCTCCTTTTTTTCTGAACCCTCCCTCTTTTATATAGAACAGGGCCAGGAAGGGGAGCTGGTAATTTATCTTCCCGATCAAGAGGATGATGCAGGGGGCCCGGTTGTAAGCATCGAGGAAGATCCCCTCCTGGCCCGCCCCCTGCTTAGGTTTCCTGCTCCTAGACAGACCATAGGCATAGAGGAACTCCGTCAGCAAAGGAGCCTAACCTTTAGCTGGCAGGGGGTGCCGGGGGCAGATGCCTATCTGTTCAGGGTGTTAAAAGAAGATTTTTTCCATCCCCTAGGCTTTTCAACCACTAGCTTGGTCATCGAAGAGCCCCCCTTGACCGGCACCTCATGGACCCTGGAGGATATCCGTACCCTTGGACAGGGTAATTTTGTTTGGACCCTGGAAGCGGTTAACCTGGACGGGGAGGGGGAAATTATAAGACGGGGTCATGAAGGATGGGTTTTTTTCACCATAGAGATACCCCGGCCCGGACCTGTCATTCCCTTAGAGCCGGGGGTTCTTTATGGGAACTAAAAGAATCTGGGCTCTTACCCTGGGGCTGATCTGTATAAGCGCCGGTCTAGGGGCCCAGGCCCCAGAGCCGGGCTTCTTTCTGGTAGAAGAGGGCCAGGGGAACCCCCGCTTTGTCCAGCGCCTTGCCTGGGCCGGGGGCGAGTATGCCCTGCGCTTTGAGGTGATCATAGAAGCGGCGGCGGGTCCTACCTTCAGGGAGCAGCACCGGGAGTTTAGCTACGACCCCTATATCGATGTCTCCCTGCCCCCAGGCTTTTATCGCTTTCAGGTGATTCCCTATGATTACTTCGATGATCAAGATGAACCTTCGCCCTGGCAGGAATTTACGGTCCTGGAAGCTACCCAACCCCAGGTGGAGGGGGCCCCCAACTTTGCCTTTTCACGATCCGCCGGGACCTATGTGATGGATCTTCGGGGCAGCAATATTTCACCCCAGGCCGAGATAGCCCTTCACCGGGACGGGGAGGAAGCCCTGCATCCCCTGGAGGCAGATATCTCTGCCCAGGGGAACCGGGCCCGGCTGGTCTTTGACGAGGAGGAATTGAGCCCCGGAGATTATGCCCTTACCATCCGGAACCCCGGGGGGCTAGAGGCCACCAGGGAGAATATTAGCTTTTCCCGCCGGGCAGAGAGGACTCCCTTTTTTGACCGCTTTTATGGGGGGGCCTTGGAACCCTCCCTTTGGGTGGCCTATATGCCCCTCTTTCGCAGCTACCAGGGTTCCGGTGATTCAATGGACAGGATCTTCACCCGGAATGTGAGCCCCCTGGGGGCCGCCCTGGGCCTGACCCTCCTTTTTGGGGATAGCCCCCCAGAGGGAGCCTTTTCGGCCCTGGGGGGGATTATTCCCGGCTTGGAAGCGGCCCTTCTTTGGCATGGGCTGGAAAGTGATCAGGGAAAGCACCATCTTTTAAGCGGTCGCCTGAGCCTTCTGGCCCAGAAGGGTCTGGCTAATCAAAGAGGAGCCCTTCGTTTTAGGCTGGGTACGGGCTATAGCTTTGTCCTAAGCCCCCCGGAGGATCTCGAAACCCAGGGGATGGATCTTCTTCATCTTAGGATGGGAGCTTCTTATTTTTTCCAGGTCCACGATCGCATCTATCTGGATCTGGGGCTGGATCACATGCACTTCTTTAAGAAGGAAGCTCTGGGGGCCATCCTTCCCTGGCTCAGTGTAAATTTTTCCTTCTAAGCTTCTTTCTTTTCTTCGATGGTAGCAATTTCTACCCAGGCTGGAAGGTAGCCGCAGCTTAGGGCTATCCTCCATGAAGGTATATTGGAGAGGCTCGTCCCATAAAAGGGAATCTTTCCCCGTGTAAGGATCTCTCTGGTCATAAGGCCGACCAGGAAAGCTCCCAGGCCCTGGCCCCGGTAGGTTTCGATGACGTCGATTCCTATTTGCCAGAGGTCGGGGGTGTCGGCGGAGCAGCCGGCCATGGCGCTTATCTCTTCTCCATCATAGGCAGCCAGGGCCAGTATGTCGGGCCTCTCGCTCCGGTACCGGTCACAGAGGGCGTTTCGGAACCTCTTGTCACCGTAAAATTGGTGTATCTCCTGGCCCTCGAACCATTTTAGGGTGGTCCCCCCATGGGGAATAAAAGCTTCCCCAGGGCCGCCGGGGGGGATAAACATATGGTGACTCTGGAATAGCTTTTTTCCAAATTCCTCAAGCTTTTTTTCTATGGCCATGAGATGGGGATGCTCAAAGAGCCAGTGGCCTGTTTTTTGATCTATATATTCCCTAAGCCACCCATGCATAGCTTCATCGCTGGTGATGACTGCCCCGTTCCCAAAGGTAGCCATCTGGAAAAAAAAGGCCCCTTCGGTGTAATGCCTTCTTTCCGGGTGATTACGTTGAAGGGTTACCAGATTATGGGGAGTATCGAAGTCTCCGGGGCGGCAGTTATACTCTTTAGCTAGCTGGGTCTTAAAAATGCTCAGCAGTTCCTGTTTGCTGTAGATGTGCATGGGCCTAATCCACTGTGATCTTTATGACCACCGGCATGGACCGCTTCCCCGGGGGGCCCTGGACCTGGAGGCCCTCGGCATTCCGCTCCCAGCGGGGCTTTGCTTCTTCCCCCAGGATAGCAAGATCCTGGATGATGCCGTGAAAGACCGGGAGCTTCGATGCATCCTGCTCGGCCAGGGAGCGGATGGTCACCTTACCGTCTTCGGGCCAGGAGAGCACCGAGGCATAGACCGTACCCCCCTTGGCGGTAAACCGGATGTCCTGGGAAGAAAAGACCGGGTCTTCTCCGTCGGTGAACTGGCCCTCTATGGTCTGGGTGGGGCCCTCCTCGGCCCGGCGCCAGACTCCGGTCTTGTAGACCGCTTCGCCGTTTACAGCCAACCAGGCACCCATCTCTTTAAGCACCCTGGTCTCTTCATCCGATATGATTCCTTCTGCTTTGGGCCCCACATTAAGAAGGAGGACCCCGTTCTTGCTCACGATATCCAGGAGGTCCCGGATGAGGCTGGGGGCGGTCTTAAAGGTGTTACTGTTTGTCCAGCACCAGGAGTTCCTGGCTATGGAGGTGTCGGTCTGCCAATGGAAGGGCTGGATGCCCGCAAAGCGGCCCCTCTCTATGTCTACGGTAGCGCAGCCAAAGGGGAAGGCGTCGTGCTTGTAACAGATGGTGACTTCTTCGCCCCATTGGGCCGCCCGGTTATAGTAATAGGCGGCGAACTGTTTTAGGCGCTTTTTTGCAGCTTCGTGCTGGATCCACCAGTCAAAGTAGATGACCCGGGGCTTATAGGAATCTACGAGCTCGCAGCAGCGCAGAAACCAGTCTTCGAGGAATTCCTCGCTGGGGGCGGGTTCTCCGAAAAGATCATGCAGGGGCGGTTCCTTCATGGCGGGCCAGTAGAAATCCCCCCGCTGCAGGGGCTCTTTTACATCGCTTTCGAAATTTTTTCCATGGCCCATAAAAAACCAATGCTCCAGCCGGTGGGTAGATCCTCCGCAGATGATGCCCCTTTTTTTTAAGGCCCCATGAAGTTCCCCCAGCACATCCCGTTTTGGGCCCATCTCAAAGGCGTTCCACCTGGATAAATTGCTTTTGTACATTTGAAAACCGTCATGGTGTTCGGCCACGGGGATACAGTACCGGGCCCCGGCCTGGGAAAAAAGATCTGCCCAGGCGGCGGGATCAAATGAAGGGGCCGAAAAGAGGGGGATAAAATCCTTGTAGCCAAAATCCTTGTGGGGGCCGTAGGTTTCTACATGGTGGGCGAATTCGGGGGTTCCCTCCCGATACATGTTTCGGGAATACCATTCGTTGTTAAAGGCTGGAACCGAGTAGGGCCCCCAATGGATAAAGATCCCAAACTTGCCCTCCCGCATAAAAGCCGGCATGGTTCTGCCATAAAGGGATTCCCAGTCGGGGCTGTAGGGGCCCTCGGCGATTACTTTTTCTATCTCATGGAGCCGCCTCTTTAGATCCATCCTGGTACCTCACCTTTTATTTAATAGTAGGAATGTTGATCTATTGATTCTATGCAGATTTATTAGTTCTGTGAAAGAGGGCGAGACTTTCTATGTGGGCCGTCTGGGGGTAAAAATCGTAGAGACCCAGGCTGTGGAGGGTATAGCCTCCGTTTACCAGGACCCTGCTGTCCCTGGCCAGGGTGGCACAGTCGCAGGATACATAGGCAATATGCTCGGGGCCCCTCTGGGCAAGGTAGCTGCTAAGGGGGGCCGAGAGGCCCTGCCTGGGGGGGTCCAGGACCATGAGACCCCAGGGGTTTTTCCCGGGGCTCAGCTTCTTTACCCAGGCGCTGTCCCTTAGGGCCGCATACTCGGCTTTTGCTGACCCTAGGTTCCGGCGGGCCAGGGCCAGGGCAGCAGGGTTTTCCTCTACCACCGTAACTCCAGAAAACAGGCCTTCGAGAAAGGCCGCAAAGGTTCCTATCCCGCTATAGATATCCGCCAGGGGCAGATCGCTATTGGCAGAGGAGGCGGCTTCTAAAAGGTCATCAATAAGGAGTTCCAGCATAGCTGCATTACTCTGGAAGAAGACCTTCACATCATAGAAGAGGGTTTTGCCCTTAATGGTGATCTGGCCCTCCTGGAGGCCCCCTTCCCACAAAAGGGTATCCAGATGGGCATAGACATTGAAGCGTTCCGGCCCTGACTCTCTCTTGAAGGTACCAGCCTTAAGGGCCTGGCGTATTCCAGGGTCTGCCACGGGGCAGTCCTCGAGGGCCACCGGTTGCTTGCTCCGCCGCTCCATTAGGCCCAGCTCCCCTGTTTCTGGGATCCGGTGTAGCTGAAGGCGGTTCCGGTACCCATAGGGGGATGAGGGCCGGATCCTATGGATGGGGGGACTAAGGCCCCCTATCCGTTCAAAGGTATCTCTGAGTATCCTTGTTTTCGCATCAACTTGAGCTTCGTAACTTAGGTGCTGGAGGGAACAGCCTCCGCAGCGGCTGTAGAGGGGGCAGGCCGGAGGCACCCGCTGGGGAGAAGGAGATAAGACTTCCAGGAGATCCCCTTCGGCCCAGCTAGAGTGGTCCCTTCGGATTACATAGCTGATCCGGTCTTGCGGGGCAGTCAGCTCCACAAAGACGGGCCTCCCATCCTGCCGGATTATCCCGGCCCCTCCGGCGGCTATGCTTTCCACGAGGCCGGTGAACACCGGACCAGAAGGATCCTTCGGTTCTTTCATTCTAGGCCCTAGTATACTCCCTAGAAGGCTTGTCCGGCTATTCTTTTCCTTTGTACACTCAGTTTATGCGCTACTATAGTACCCGAAGCAAAACTCACGACGTGAGCTTTTCCGAAGCAGCCCTTGGGGGGCTAGCCCCTGATGGGGGGCTCTATGTTCCTGCCGAGATTCCCCAGTTGTCCCCGGCGGTAAAGAGCTCCCTGGGTTCCATGAGTTACCTGGAGATCGCCCTGGAGCTGATCCGGCCCTGGGTGGCGGGGGATATCCCCAACGGGGTACTGGAAGAAATGATTCAAGATGCCTATCCCTTTGGGGCCCCCCTGACGGGGCTGAGTGATCGATCTGTCCTCGAGCTTTTCCATGGGCCCACCGGGGCATTTAAGGATTTTGGGGCCCGGTTTATGGCCCGGGCCTTCTCGTATCTCCGCCGGGGAGAAGACCGGCCCCTAAAGATACTGGTGGCCACCTCCGGCGACACTGGAGGGGCCGTGGCAGATGGCTTCTTCGGGGTCCAGGGGGTTACGGTAACAGTCCTCTACCCCCAGGGGAGGATCACGAGCCTCCAGGAAAAACAGATCGCTGGCCTGGGAGAAAATATTTCTGCCCTGGCGGTAGAGGGCAGTTTTGACGACTGTCAGCGGCTGGTGAAAGAAGCTTTTGGCGACCAGGAGCTCAAGGAGCGGCTGGCCCTTTCTTCGGCTAACTCAATAAATATTTCCCGTCTTGTTCCCCAGTGCGTCTATTATGCCTCTGGGGCCGGTGAAATCCCCGGGGCGATCATTTCGGTGCCATCGGGGAACTTTGGCAACCTGACCGCCGGGCTTTATGCCGCCAGGATGGGGGCCCCCATAGCTGGTTTTGTGGCGGCCACCAATGTAAACCGGACGGTGCCGGATTACCTGGCCACGGGGAACTACGAAGCCCGGTCTTCGGTGGCCACCCTGTCCAACGCCATGGACGTGGGGGCCCCAAGCAACTTTGAAAGGATGGCAGCCCACTTCACCCTAAGCGAGATGCGGCAGATGATCCTTGGGGCCTCGGTGACCGACGATGAGACCAGGGAGACCATAGGGGACGTTTTTTCCAAAGAGGGCTATTGCCTGGATCCCCACACGGCGGTGGGCTGGAGGGCCGTCGATAAGCTCAAGGCTGCTGGTCCCCTGGGCAGGGGAGACAGGATCATCGTGGCTGCCACGGCCCACCCGGCCAAGTTTGCCGAGACCGTGGAGCCCATCACGGGACCGGTGACGGTACCGCCTTCTTTGCAGAAGGCCCTGGGCCGTACCGTTGTCTCCCGGCCCATCCCCGCCAGGCTAGAAGCCCTAAGGGAGTACCTATGAGCCCTGTCATAGACCCCTCCCTGCAAAACCTGGACGAGCTTTTCCCCCAGGAATTTTCCGATGAAGAAAAGGCCCAGGCCAAAACGCTGTTCTTAAAAAACCTTTCCCTGGAGGCCCACCGCTTTTACGGGGGAAAAATGCAGACCCTCCCCAAGAGCGGCATCTACGGGTTTAACTGGTTCAATGTCTGGTATACCCCCGGGGTCTCGCGGATCTCTACGGAGATCCGGGATGATGCTGATGCTTCTTTTGCCCTCTCCAACCGGGGGAACCTGGTGGCCGTGGTGTCCGACTCTACCCGGGTCCTGGGGGACGGGGACTGCGGCCCCGCAGGGGGATTGGGCGTTATGGAAGGAAAGGCCATGCTCATGAAGTACCTGGGCGGGGTCGATGCGGTGGCCCTCTGTCTGGATTCCCGGGGGGCCGATGGAAGGAATGACCCCCAAAAAATTATCGACTTTGTAAGGATGGTTCAGCCTTCCTTTGGGGCTATCAACCTGGAAGACATAAGTCAGCCCAACTGCTTTAAGGTCCTGGACGAATTACGGGAGACCTGTGAAATCCCGGTCTGGCATGATGATGCCCAGGGCACCGCCTGCATTACCCTGGCGGCCCTCATCAATGCCCTGGAGCTGGCGGGGAAGACCCTCGCCCAGGCGAAGATAGTGCTCCTGGGGGCTGGAGCCTCCAACACCACCGTCGCCAGGCTCATCCTGGCCAGCGGGGGCAACCCTTCAAAAATGATTGTCTTTGACAGCCGGGGAAGCCTTCATCAGGGCCGGGATGATATTAAGACAGACCCTTCACATTACCGGAAGTGGGAGATCTGCCAGAGCACCAATCCCGGCCGGGTGCTGGCTATTGAAGAGGCCTTGCAGGATGCGGATGTGCTCATTGCCCTTTCCCAGGCAGGCCCCGACACGGTGAAGCGGTCCTGGGTGCGTTCCATGGCCCAGAAGGCCATAGTCTTTGCCTGTGCTAATCCGGTCCCGGAAATCTGGCCCTATGCCGCCAAGGAAGAAGGGGCCTTTATCGTAGCCACCGGGCGGGGAGACTTTCCCAACCAGGTGAACAATTCGGTATGCTTTCCGGGGATTTTAAAGGGAGCCCTTCTGGTGGGGGCCAGGAAGATAAGCGATGCCATGGTGATCCGCTGCGCCCATTCCATTGCGGAGTATTCCCGCCGGCGGGGTATTAGCCCTGACAATATTATTGCCAACATGGAAGAGACCGAAGTCTTTGCAGAGGAAGCAGCCGATGTAGCCATGGCGGCTATTGAGGAGGGTCATGCCCGGATCATCCTCAGCAGGGAAGAGGTCTACCGCCGGGCCAGGGCAGATATAGATGCAGCCCGGGCCATGACCGAGGACCTAAAACGGCTGGGGCATATTAAAGAACCCCCGGCAGAGATACTCCACAAGGCCCTGGAGGATGCCATAGCCGGGATCCGGGGCAGTTAAATCTATTTAGCTCCATTTCAAAAATAGGGTGTACAATGGACTAGTCTGACAGGTACATCTAAGGAGGCAAGGGATGGCAAAGTATAAATGGGGAATCCTCGGGCCCGGGATGATAACCCACAAATTTACCGCCGGTTTAAAGGTCACGCCTGATGCGGAGCTTTATGCGGTGGGTTCCAGGGATCTGGGGCGGGCCGAGGCTTTTGCGAAGCAGCATGGCTTTGCAAAAGCCTATGGCAGTTATCAGGAACTGGTGGAGGATAAGGAGCTCGATATAGTGTATGTGGCTACCCCCCACCCCCAGCACGAAGAAGCAGCCCTTCTCTGTTTGAAACATGGCAAGGGGGTGATCTGCGAAAAGCCCTTTGCCGTGAACACGGCTCAAACCCGGCGGATGATAGATTGCGCCCGCAGCCAGGGGGTCTTTCTCATGGAAGCCATGTGGACCCGCTTTTTGCCGGCCATATGCAAGGTAAGGGAGCTACTGGCGGAGGACGCCATAGGCCAGGTCCGGCATGTCTACTCGGGTAATGGATTTAGAACAGAGGTGAGGCCCGAGAGCCGCCTCTTCTCTCTGGCCTATGGGGGCGGAGCCTTACTGGACATGGGGATCTACAACCTTTCCTTCTGTTCCATGATCTTCGGAAAAGCCCCCGCCAGGATCCAATCCCAGATCAGCATAGGCAGTACCGGGGTAGATGAAGAATGTTCGGCCCTCTTTTCCTATGATGAACATCAGAGCGCCCAGCTCTATACGGCCATACGGGTGGCCAACCGGCACGGGGCCCTTATCCTGGGAGAGAAGGGCAGCATCTATGTGCCCAATTTTGGCGGCGCCTCCTCTTTAACCCTCCAGAACCAGGAGGGGACCAAGGAGCTGGAGTTTCCCTACGAAGCTACGGGCTACCAGTTCGAGGCACAGGAGGTGATGCGGTGCCTGGACGAGGGTTTAAAAGAATCGGCGGTGATGCCCCTGGATGAGACCCTGGCCATTATTCAGACCATGGATCAGATAAGAAAGCAGAATGGGCTTCGTTACCCCTGTGACGAGGAAGGGTAAGAGGAAGGTTAATATGAAGAGGTATACCTTACCGGGCCAGGGGAAGCATTTTTCCCAGGTTCTTATCGGTTGTGATCGGATGGGACTGGATAACTATGCCGAAGCGGCTTCAGTCCTGGATACCGCCATGGAAATGGGCTTTAATGCCTTCGACCTGGCCTGGGTCTATGTGGGGGGTAATGCCGAACGGGCCCTGGGAAAATGGATGAAGGAGCGGGGAAACCGGGAAGAGGTCTTTATCCTGACCAAGGGGGCCCACCATAACGCGGACCGGAAAAAGGTGACCCCCTTCGATATTACTTCGGACCTCCACGATTCCCTGGCCCGCTTACAGACCAGCTATATAGACCTCTACCTGCTCCACCGGGACGACCCCAGCCAAGAGGTGGGCCCCATCATTGAGATCCTTAACGAGCACCAGAGGGCCGGAAAAATAAACGCCTTCGGGGGATCCAACTGGACCCACCAGAGGATCGCCGAGGCTAATGAGTATGCCAGGGCCCAGGGGCTGAACCCCATGGCGGCTTCGAGCCCCAACTATAGCCTCTGCGATCAGGTCGAAGACCCCTGGGGGGAGGGCTGTGTCAGCATAGGGGGCGAGGCGGGGAGGGAAGCCCGGGCTTTTTATCAGGCCCAGGATATTCCGGTCTTTGCCTATTCCAGCCTGGGCCGGGGCCTTTTTTCCGGCCGGGTAAACCGGGACAACTATAAAGAAACCCTGGACGGGCCGGCCCTTAAAGCTTACGCCCATGAGCAAAACTTTAAGAAGCTGGATCGCTGCCAGGAAAAGGCCGCCGAACGGGGAGTCAAGATCCCCCAGATCGCTCTGGCCTATTTATTAAATCAGCCCTTTAAGGTCTTCCCCCTGGTGGGGGCCTTTTCCCGGCAGGAGCTGGAAGAGACCGCCCAGGCGGCGGGGATCTCCCTAGCAGACCATGAGCGGATCTGGCTAGAGTCGGGGAACTAGGATGGACAGCTATGCGGAGCTTAATGCCCAGGCCATAGACCGGTGGGTAGGCAAGGGCTGGATTTGGGGGATCCCCATGGGGCCCGAGGAATTCGCCCGGGCCAAAGCCGGAGACTGGAAGGTCCTTCTTACCCCCCTCAAGCCCGTGCCCCAGGAATGGTTTCTTCCCTTTTTGAAGGAGGGCAGCTTAAAGGGAACCCGCCTTCTGGGCCTGGCCTCGGGGGGCGGCCAGCAGATGCCCGTTTTTTCCGCCCTGGGGGCGGAATGCACCGTGCTGGATTATTCGGAGCGGCAGCTAGAGTCGGAGCGCCTGGTGGCCCAGAGGGAGGCTTACGATATTACTCTGGTCCGCGCTGACATGACGAAGCCCCTCCCCTTTCCTGATGGGAGCTTTGACCTTATTTTTCACCCCGTATCCAACTGCTACATCGAGGATGTTAACCATGTCTGGCGGGAATGCATGCGGATCCTGCGATCGGGCGGGGTCCTCCTGGCAGGGATGGGTAACGGGGTGAGCTATCTCTTTGATGATGAAGACCCCCTAAGGGTTGTACACAAGCTGCCCTATAACCCCTTAAAAAACCCGGAGCTCTATAAAAAGAGTATGGAAGACCCCGAGGACGGGAGCATCCAGTTTTCCCACACCCTGGAAGACCAGCTTGGGGGGCAGTTAAGGGCGGGCCTAACCCTTAGGGACCTTTACGAGGATTTTGATACCGAAGGGGTAGGGGAGTACTACCCTACCTTTTGGGCCTCCAGGGCAGTTAAGCCCTAGAAAAGGTCTTTTCCTTCCCTGGACAAGAGGGGAAGGCTTAAAAAGCTGTGTTCCTCGGTGTACCAGCGGCCCCCGCTAAGTTCTTCTCCTGTTAAAAGGCGTTTCCACTTCCCCTCGGGGAGATAGTAACTGACGATCCCATCTTCGCTAAAGACCGGGGCCACCAGGAGGTCCGGGCCCAGCATGTATTGGCGGTCCAGGTATTCGCAGGCCGGGTCCTGGGGGAACTCGAGGAACATGGCCCTCATGACGGGGATTCCCTTTTCGACCGCTTCCTGGGCGGTTCTTAAAATGTAGGGCATGAGCTTTATTTTTAACTCGGTGAAGAAACGGCAGACCTCGGTGGATTCATCATCTACGTTCCAGGGGACCCTATAGGAGTTGGATCCATGGAGCCGGGAATGGGAGGAGAGGAGCCCAAAGGCCAGCCAGCGCTTAAAGAGGGCCGCGTTTGGGGTGCCCTCAAAACCGCCTATGTCGTGGCTCCAGAAGCCGAAGCCCGAAAGACAGAGGGAGAGGCCTCCCCTAAGGGTTTCGGCCATGGCTTCAAAGGTAGATTCGCAGTCACCGCCCCAGTGGACTGGATAACTTTGGCCCCCCGTGGTGGCGGATCGGGCAAAGAGGCAGGCTTCGCCCTTGCCCCGTTTTTCTTCCAGCAGTTCAAAGACCGCCTTGTTAAACAGGAGGGGGTAGTAGTTATGATGCCGGGTGGGATCTCCCTGGTCAAAGTAGGTAGCATCGGCGGGGATCCGCTCACCAAAGTCAGTTTTAAAGCAGTCTACTCCCATGTCTAGGAGTTTTTGCAAGTAAGAGAGGTACCATTGGACTGCCCAGGGGTTGGTAAAGTCCACTATGGCCATACCGGCCTGCCAAAGGTCGCTTTGGTATACATCGCCGTTTTGCTTTTTTAAGAAGAACCCCCTCTCTTTTCCTTCATTAAAAAGGGGAGACCTTTGAGCTATATAGGGGTTGATCCATACGCAGATCTTTATCCCCTTGGCTTTAATCCGGCTCAGCATGCCCTTGGGGTCCGGAAAGGTTTCCCTGTCCCAGGCAAAGTCGCACCAGTTAAACCCTTTCATCCAAAAACAGTCAAAGTGAAACACAGAGAGGGGGATCTTCCGTTCCTCCATGCCGTTGATAAAACTCATCACCGTTTTTTCGTCGTAGGAAGTCGTAAATGAAGTTGATAACCAAAGGCCATAGCTCCATTCAGGGAGCTGTGGGGGCCGGCCTGTCAGGGCAGTGTATAGTTCGAGGATGGCTTTTGGGTGGGGGCCGTAGATGATGTAGTACTCGAGCACCTCCCCGGGGACAGAGAACTGGACCCTGGCGGTTTTTTCACTCCCAATTTCCAAAGATACTTTGCCGGGGTCATTAATAAAAATGCCATAACCCCGGTTAGTCATGTAGAAGGGTACGTTTTTATAGGCCTGCTCACTGGCGGTCCCTCCGTCGGCGTTCCAGATATCTACGACTTGGCCGTTTTTTATAAGGGGGCCGAACCGTTCACCCAGGCCATAGACCAACTCTCCTACGGAAAGGTTTAATTCTTCCTTTACAAAGCCGCCCAGATCCTTATCGATCATGTAGCCGGTGGACTTGCTCTCGTTTTTGGTGAGGACCCTTCCTTCACCTATGAATTCATTGTACCAGTCTTCTCCCTTTCTTACCTTTACGCTCAGGTCGCCGCTTTCCAGGGAGGCGCCTTCTTTCGTTATGCGCACCCTGGGGTTGTATCCTGTTTGGCGGTGGAGCTTAAATTGAGGGCCCCTGTTAAGGCCCCCTTCGTGGTGGGAGATCCGGACCCTGATGATGTTTTTCATGGGGCTGGAATACCGGATGGTTAAGAGCATGGTGTTTAGGGTGTTTCCCCGTTCCTGGACCGGTTTTTCCGGAGCGTAGACCACCAGTTCGCCGTCGGCTTCTTCGATCTCGTAGACCGAGTTGGCAAAGTGCGGGCTTATGCCTTCTTTAACGAGCCAGTATCCATTGGTAAATTTCACCTCGTCCTCCTTTATACGCCAAAAGCGGGGTCCTAAATCTTTCCAAGAGTAAAGTTTCCCAGTATTTTAAATCGCTGAATATCGCACCATTCTACCCCCAGGTCCCGGTCGGGAAAGTACACAGGAAGAAGCTCCCTGACCTTGGCGGCGGTTGCTTCGTAAATGATGCGGCGGTCTTCCTCGCAGACCTTATCCAGGGTGGCCATTTTAACCTCGATGATATAGCCCCGGCCCAGTTTGGACCCAAAGCCCGGTGTAAAATTCACCCCCACGTTAAAAAGGCCATCTGCTTCGGGGTTAGCGGTGGCCCCCCGGGCGGGCCGCACCGGGTGCAGGTCGTAGAGATGACCATAGTGATCTTCGATGTGGTGATCCACCTCATCAAAGAGGGACTTCATGGTTTCATCAAACATGACGGTTCGGGGGTGCCACATAAGGTAAGTATATTACTCAAATTCCGAAAGTGCAATTCTTCGGCTTCGGAACTTCAAGGTAATCAGCAAAGACTTCCAGACCCCGCCTGAGGGCAGATGTCATACCCTTCTTTTCCGCGGCGCCTGCATTCTGGGTCTTTTCTTCCCACCACCAGCTTTTTATTTCCAGGGGCTTACCCTTTTCCGGCCTGGCGGGCTCGCAGCGGCCTATGAAGGAATTTTTGTATAGGATGGGTAACACATAGTAACCGTATTTTCTTTTTTCCTGGGGGGTATAGACCTCCCAGGTGTATTCAAAATTGAAGACCCTTTTAATCATGCCCCTGTCCCAGATGAGGTTGTCCAGGGGAGCAATAAAGCGGGCGGTTTCATCGTAGTTTGGTTTTTTGTTAAGGAGGGCCTTCCCCTTCGCGGGGATATAAAAAGTCTCCTTTAGTTCCGGGACCTCCAGGGGGAGGATGAGCTTCTTTTCAACCAGATCGTTACATATTTGTTTTCGCAGATCCATGTTTCCTAGATAATACCCCAGCCAGCCGCCGCCGCCTCTTAACCAGGCGGCCCCCAGGCCCTTAATGCGGCGGAGGAAGTACCACTCAAAAAATTCGGCATCGCTTTTAAAGGGGTCCGGGGCTTCCCGAATTTTTTTTGGGTAAAGCCGCTCGATTAAATCGTAGGTCTTCTGGGCGTTTTTCTTGCTGTGGACCCCTAGCTCCCCCGCCTGATAAAGGTAGTCCATGGCGGCCCCCGAGACCTGCCTATGGCCCCAGGAATTCGCCTCCGTGGGTCCCAGCTTCAACTCCCGGGCCGCCAGGGGGCCCTGCTTCTTTATGGCCTGTTTGATCTCCTTAAGGGCTGACAGGGCTTCTTCCTGACCCCGGTACCTTAGGGTTCCCTGGGCATCGTTTTTTTGTCGTTGGCGTATCCGTTTAAAAGAGGGCCAGTCGCCCATGGTGTAGACCGACATCTCCTTGTCCCAGCCGTCGATTAGGTGCCGGTCCTTATAGAGGAGGTCGTAGAGCATGCTCCGCCTGTAGCCCTGAACCCTCGATTGCAAAACCAGATCGGTGTTCCGGCCTACCACATCAAGGACATCGTATTGAATACAACCCAGGGTTTTAAACACTTTTTTGACCCCTTCTTTTTGATTTAAGTGTTTAAAAGAATCCAGGGAATGGTACTGCACGAGGAAGCTGCGGAGTTCTTCAACAGAGATGGACGGGGGTTTAATGAAAATCCCCCCAGCGTTTGCCTACTTCCACATTCACCCTAAGGGGTACCGATAGCTGTACCGCCCTTTCCATCACATCCTTCATGAGGGCCGCGGTTTTATGTGCCAAATCCTCAGGACATTCCAGGATAAGCTCATCGTGGACCTGTAATAAAAGTTTTGCGGGGCTCTTCGCTTTTGCGAGGGCCCCATCCAGATTAAGCATGGCGGTTTTTACGATGTCCGCCGCGGAGCCCTGGATGGGGGTATTTACTGCGATCCTTTCTGCGGCGGCCTTCTCGGTTTTATTCCGGGAGTTGATTCCCTCTATGGTCCGCCGCCTTCCCAAAATGGTAGAAACATAGCCCCTTTCTTCGGTCTTTTTAATGAGCTGATCTATGTATGAACGAACCCCCGAATAGGTCCTAAAGTAGGCTTCGATAAAAGATGAAGCCTCGCCCCGGCTTATGCCCAGCTCGTTGGCCAGGCGGAAGGAACTCATGCCGTACATGACCCCAAAGTTGATGGTCTTGGCGATCCGTCTTTGGTCCCCCGTCACTGCCCCCTCGTCGAGTCCAAAAATGAGGGAGGCCGTCTTGGCATGGATGTCCTTGCCCTCGAAGAAGGCCGAAAGGAGGTTTGCATCCTGGGAAAGGTGGGCCAGGACCACCAGTTCGATCTGGCTGTAGTCGGCGGAGATAAGGAGGGAGCCGGGTTTGGGGATAAAGGCCTCTCTGATTCGCCGGCCCTCTTCGTCCCGGATGGGGATGTTCTGTAGGTTCGGCTCCCTGCTCGATAACCTCCCCGTGGCGGTACCGGTTTGGACCAGGGTGGTATGAACCCGCCCTTCCTCGTCTGCTTCTTCCGGTAGGGCGTCCACATAGGTTGACTTTAGCTTTAAAAGGGTCCTGTGCCGGAGGATGAGCGCGGGGACCTCGTCCTGCCGGGCTAGCTCTTCCAGGACCGCCACATCGGTGGAGTAGCCGGTTTTGGTTTTCTTGGTGGGTACAAGCTTACGTTCCTCAAAGAGGACCTTCTGCAATTGTTGGGTAGAAGAGAGATTAAACTCGTGGCCCACCACTTCGTAGGTCTTGGCCTGGATGCTTAGAAGCTCCTTCCCCAGATCCTCTCCGTATTGTTTTAGAATGTCCCTATCGATAAGGATACCCTCGCCTTCCATCTCGGCCAGAATGGGCAAGAGGGGCATCTCGAGGTTGGTAAAGAGCTCAAAGCTTCCCTGCCTATCCTCTTCTTTAAAACGAGCGTCCAGGTATTCTTTTAATCTAAGGCAGAGATCCCCGTCTTCGGCGGCATAGCGGGCTGCCGTTTCCAGGCTTACCATGTCGAAGGTTTCTCCCTTGGGGACTATGTCCTTATACAGCACCGTTTTTATATCAAAGAAGAAAGCAGATAGGGAATCCAAAGAATAGTTGTTCCGGTCCCCTTCGAGGATCCATGCGGCCACCATGGTGTCATAGATCTTGCATGACCACCGGGGTATGCCCCAGCCCCGGCTTACCTTGTAATCGTACTTTGCGTTATGCGCAACGATGCACATGGAGGGGTCAGCAAAGAAGGGAGCCAGGAGGTTTTTAACGGCTTCGCCATCCAGGAAGGGAGCATCGGCCATCTCCCCGTCCTTTATGCCCCGGTGGGGTGCTATGGGTACATAGTAGGCCGTCTTTGGTTCCAGAGCTAAAGCTATGCCTATGGGCCGGGCATTCCAGGCGTCCAGGGAGTCGGTCTCGAAATCCAGAGCCAGCATTTCTTTCTGCTTCGCCTTGGTAAGGAGGGCCTCCAGCTCCTTCATGTCCAGGATGGTGTGGTATGTCCCCTCACCCAAAAGGGCCGTATCGGCCTGGATCGGGGCGCCCCCTGCCGCGGGGTTTGTATCATTGGACCCGCTTGGTACAGCTCCGCCCCCGGCAGGAACATCTTGCCCAGAGTGCATGCCGCTGTCTAATTGTCTGGCACTTTGGCGTATCCCCTCCCTTAGGAGCACCTTGGCCCCGGCAGAGCGGTTGAGGTTTTCTACCGATAGTTCCTCTATGGTTTTTATGGGAAGGGGGACTTCATTCTTTAGCTCGATGAGGGACCGGGAAAAAAAGGCACTCTCTTTACCTGCAGCAAGCTTTTTCCCCGCTGCCCCTTCTATCCCAGCCAGGTTTTTATAGATTTCGTCCAATGAACCATAACGGGCCATCAGCTTAAGGGCCGTGACTTCACCCACCCCCTTAACCCCTGGAATGTTGTCAGAGCTGTCCCCCGTAAGGGAGAGCAGGTCCAGTACCTTATCTGGGCTAACCCCCCATTCGGCTTTTACCTCATCCGGACCCACCAGTTGGTAGGGCAGCCCCTTTTGGGTTTCGCTCCTGTCGCTCATTTTGATGGGACGGAGTTCCCAGGTTCCCTTTCCAACCAGCTGAAGAAGATCCTTGTCGGAAGAAAGGATGAAGCAGGGCCGGTCCTCGGCCTGGCATTTAATAGCCAGGGTGGCAATGATGTCGTCGGCTTCGAAACCCTCGGCTCGGAGGGAGGGAATCCCCAGGGCCCCAAGGAGTTCTTCCACCAGGGGAACCTGGGCATGGAGATCATCCGGGGCCTTTTGACGGGTCGCCTTATACTCGGGGTAGATTTTATGGCGGAAGGTGGGCCCCGGGGAATCAAAGGCCGCCGCCAGGAGCAGGGGCTTTTTAAGGAGTCCTTCGGCGGCCTCCTGGGAACCATTGGCGGGGTAAGGCCAGGGAGCCCCCTCATCGATAAGGGAGAGCAGGGTCCTCGTAAAGCCAAAGAGGGCGGACACATTTTTACCCTGGGGGTTTATCAGGGGCCGGGAAAGAAAGGCAAAGTAGGACCGGTAAATAAGCCCGTAGGCATCGATTAAATAGAGGGCATCCTTAGTCATATTCCAAGTATACCCGAAAAGTTCTATGCTACCATAGGAGGGTACAGGATGAGCATGATTAGTATTGAAGCAATACAGAGTTTTATTCGATTTTGTGATGATACTAACAGGATGGGCTGGCATGAAAGAAATGGAGGGAACCTTAGCTACCGCATGTCTAAAAATGAGTCGGAGCAATGCAGACCCTTTTTTTATAGAGAACCAGGTGCTTGGACGGCCTGCGAAGTGGAAGTTAAAAACCTGGCGGGATGTTTTATCCTCGTCACCGGCAGCGGCAAGTATTTTAAGAACGTCATGGAAAAACCGGAAGAAAATATATGCATCGCCGAGATAGATGACAAGGGTACTTCGTACCGTATCGTGTGGGGTCTAAGCAAGGGCGGAACCCCAACAAGTGAGTTTCCCTGCCATTTGCTTAATCATTCGGTTAAAAAGGAAGTTACTGGCCAGGATCAAGGAGTGGTGTATCATGCCCATCCTGTTAATACGATAGCTTTAACGTTTGTACTGCCCTTAACTCCAAGAGATTTTTCCAGGGCCCTTTGGAAATGTATGACCGAGTGCACCATTATTTTTCCCTCCGGTGTGGGGGTGCTGCCCTGGATGGTTCCCGGGGGCCCGGAGATCGCCCTTGCTTCAGCTGAGCAAATGAAGGACTACGATGCCATAATATGGGCCCACCACGGCATCTTTGGTTCGGGCCCCGACTTTGATTCGGTCTTTGGACTGCTCCATATTATCGAAAAAAGTGCGGAGATCTACCTTAAGGCCTCGGCCCTGGGAATTAAACAAAGCATTAGCGATGAGGAACTCAGGGACATCGCCAAAGCTTACAAGCTTAGCATCAACGAGCAGTTTCTAGAGTGATCTTACATTGTATGATAAAATGATACAGCCAAGGAGTATACCATGAACGTAGATTTGCGCAGCGACACCGTAACTCAACCCACTGCCGAAATGAGGGAGCTTATCCATTCCGCCGCCCTGGGTGATGATATGGTCGGGGAAGACCCTTCCATTAATGAACTTGAAGCCTACTGTGCGGGTCTTTTGGGCAAAGAAGCGGCCATGTACGTGGTTTCTGGCGTCATGGGAAACCTTACGAGCCTTCTTACCCATACCAACAGGGGAGAAGAAATTATATTCGAGGCCGAAAGCCACATTTACTCCGCCGAAGCCGGGGGCTTTGCCATCCTGGGGGGCCTGGCGGCCATCCCCGTAAAGGGCCACAAAGGGGCCATGGATATAGAGGAAGTAAAAAAAGCTTATAAGAGCGGTATAGACAGCCACTACATGAAGACCGGCCTTATCTGCATGGAGACCACCCATAACTTTTCCGGCGGCTACGCCCTGCCTCTGGATCACATGAGGGATGTCTATAATTTTGCCTCTTCGGTAAAGGTGCCGGTGCATCTGGATGGGGCCAGGATTTTCAACGCCGCCTCTTTCCTGGGCTGTGATGTCAAAGAAATCACCCGGTACTGCGATTCCCTGATGGTTTGTTTTTCCAAGGGACTCTGCGCCCCCGTAGGGAGCATCATCGCCGGCTCTAAGGAGTTTATGGAGAAGGCCAAGCGGATCCGCAAGATCCTGGGGGGCGCCATGCGTCAGGCCGGGGTCCTCGCCGCACCGGCCCTCTATGCCATCAAGAACATGCGAGACCGGCTGGGGGAAGATCGAGAGCGGGCCATAAAACTGGCCCAGGGCTTCCGCGACCTGGGTTTTATCGTAGATGCCGACAACATTCAAAGTAACATCGTCATGCTCTACACCCCCCCGGACTGGAAGATCGATGCCCCCAGGGTGGTGGAATTATTGGCCACCAAGGGCATACTCTGCTTTGATCTGGCACCTAACAAGGTCCGCTTTGTGACCCACTACTACATCACCGACGAGGCCGTGGAGTACACGCTAAAAGCAGGCAGGGAACTGTTTGGGTAGGGAGGGTTGAAACAACCTACTCCAACACCGCTGTACCCGCCAGTCTGTCTCCAAGCCTGTGTTGGGTAACGAGAAAAACAATTATCTCTATGGGTGCTAAAAATAGGGGCACATTCCGGGCTATTCTTTTAAGGAATGGAGCCTCATTACCGGTGGCTTGGTCAATGATCCTTAGCTTTATTATTCTTTTACCTATACTTTTGCTTCCAAGGATATCTCTTAAAATTAAATACATCATGGATACATAGGTTATAGACAACACTCTAGGCATTATAAGGGCAAAATCTAATTGGTTGTTTATTAATGGCAGCATCATAAAATTTATCATAAAAATGGCCTGTAAAATTCCGGTAATAATATAATCAATGAGCGCCGCGATTATCCTTTTGCTGTTCATGTTATTCCTCCTCTATTTTAACTTGGCTCTGTTTTTTCTGCGGCGGTTCCTTTCGGCGGCTTTCTCTTGGGGGCTGGGGCCGCTGTCTTCTTCTATGTCAGGGTATATGCGGACCGGTTCTGGGTTCGGCATCCTAGCGGCCAGGAAGGCCCAGACTATCCCCAGTAGGATCATCAGCACGCAGAGAATTTGACCGGTCGAAAAGGCCAAGAGGGGGTGAGATAGAGCAGGGGGATAGACTACCGGAACAAAGCTTAGGGGATACCCAAGATGGATGTCCGGTTCACGGAAGTATTCGATGAAAAAGCGGACGAAACCATATCCAGAAATATAAAGAGTAGTTAAGAAGCCTTTAAAGGGTTTTTTATTCCTGACCAGATAGATGATGGCCCATAAAAAGATCCCCTCAAAAAACATTTCGTAGAGCTGCGAGGGGTGGCGGGGAAAGTTTAATATCCCCCCGGGGCCGGCAATGGCTTCTATGCCCATCTCGGAGGTGATATCGATGATTCGGTGGTAGTCAGGATGGGCCGGGGAAATACTGCCCCCCGGAAAATAGATCCCCCAGGGGCGGGAGGTAATTTTCCCGAAGAGTTCCCCGTTGATAAAATTCCCCAGCCGGCCAAAGGTATAACCCAGGGGGATGCTGGCCCCAAACATGTCAGAAATTTCCCTAAACTCGTAGCCCTTGGTTTTGGCAAAGAAGGCCATGCCAAGGAGCCCCCCTAT
Organism: Treponema sp.; assembly: GCA_009777335.1. Lineage (GTDB taxonomy): Bacteria > Spirochaetota > Spirochaetia > Treponematales > Breznakiellaceae > WRKT01. The sequence continues at coordinate 85,372 of WRMC01000002.1, forward strand.
GACGCCGCCGTGGTAGCTCATGCCCTGGAAGCCCGTAAAGCGGCCATCCCTAAAGGGCCAAAAGATGAGCCAGGGCTGGCGGCGGAATATGTCGTTGGGTTCATATACCAGGGCCGAGAAGATCCGGGCCCCTAAAAGGAGGCCAATGATGACACAAAAGAAGAGTCCAGAAAGCTGGTCCTCGTTCATGGGGAAGTTCCGCTCCCTTACCATGCGGCGGTAGATTATATAGGCGGTCCCAAAGGCGAAGATATACATAAGACCGTACCAGCGAAAGGGGAGGCCGGGGATTATCTCGGGGTGCAGCCATGCAGGAAAGGGAATTTGTAGGATCATAGTACCTCTTTACACCATGTTTTAGGCCAGGGGTTTTTCTTTTATCCGGCCCGATTCGGTATCAAAATAAAAAATAACCCCGCTTCGTTTTTGCTGAACTTCATAATACCTTCCGTGGCTTTCTATGACCACCCCGGGAAAGATGGTCCCCCGGATACGAATCTCCGATTGGTAGTGTTCTTCGAATTTTTCTCTTAGGGTGAATAACTTTAAGCTGAGCTGTTCCAGAAGTTTTTTTAATCTTTCTTTTTCCTGGGGAACTATGTCCGGCAGGTGAAGATGCTTTTCCTTAAACTCCTTAATCCTTTCGTCTATTTTTTCCAATCCCTGTTTTACGGTTGATATTTCTTCCTCGCAGGAATCAATTTGATCTTTAATAAGATAGTCCTGCCCGAAAGAGAGGGCCGTGTGCTGGCCCTTTTCGCTGCCTATGTCCACCGCATCGATACCCCTGCGGGCCTGGCAGCTGCCTCCGGAGAGCTTTCCCCCCTCCTTCGAAATAAGCAGTTTGCCGTTGGTCTTTATCGTCGAAAGGATGGATCCCATCTGTACCTGGATGTCTCCCAGGGCCATGAGGGAGGCCCTCTCGGTAAAGGCCGCCTCTATCCCTGTCCGGGCCCGGACTATCCCCCTGCCGCCGCCCTTGACCCCCTGCCGGGCCACCGCCCTGCCGCCGGCAGAGATGAGGGCCTCCTGAGCCTGGCCGTCGACTATCACATGGGAACCTCCGATAACCGCACAGCCCGGAAGCACATTCCCGGAGATCCTCACCTCTCCGGAAAACCTGATGTTTCCTGTCGCTGGGCCCGCGTCTCCCTGGATAGTTCTAACCGAAGTGATCTTTAGGATCTGGCCGTCGTAGAGAAGCTCCCCGGAACGGGCAGCAATCAGGCGGCGGCCTCCGTTAGGGCTATCGCCGGTAATTTCTGTCATTTGAATGGTTTCATCATGATCGAAGGACTGGGGCTGCCCTGCCTGGGGAGATATTTCCCTGCTCTTTACATCGAAGCCGGATTTTCCCTCGGCTATGGGGGCCGATAAATCGAGGATGGGACTGCCTTTTTTAATTTGAAGGGCCTTTCCTTCTTCCAGGGCTATGTGCCATGATGCCTCCCGGCCCCCGGGAGCCACCGCTGGGGTGCCTTTGGCGATGACCTTTCCCAGGACGCTGCCATGGGTTTGGGCTCCATGGCAGGCCCCCTGTACGCTCTTAAGATCAATTCCATAGGTGACACCCAAAATGTTCAGCACCTTCTGTATGTTCTCCACGGTTAGGGGGACCCCCGGACCTGCTTCCCGGAAGAAGTCTCCCCGGGCTATCATGGCATCTTCGCTCAGGTGAATTAAAATCCGGGCGTCCTGGTATTCCAGGACTTCCCCATGGAAAAAGCTGCCTTCACCCTTATAAATAAGAAGGCCGTTTTGGGAAGCACAAATATTTGCCCCCTGTTGAACCAGGCCCTGGTAGAGTTTTATGTCTGGATCATTCCCCGGCAGCCCCGGAATTACCGTACCGAAAATGTCCTTTCCGGCTTCTCCTTCAGAGATGGGGCTAATCTGGGCTATCACTGCCCCTTTCTGTACAAAGGCATAATTGCTTTCCGAGTCTATGCTTAGGCCCTCAGAAACATGGTTCCAGCCCCTAAGCCGGGGAAGGACATGGCCCTTTTCATCCTCCGTAAGGCCCGTTGCCTGAACCGTAATTTCCCGGTCATCTCCCCGCCGGGCAGGAAAGCCCTCTGCCAGGACATAGTCCCGAAGTTCTAGCTCATGGCCTTCCATAAAGGTGCGAATATCGGCCTTTAGTTTTTCTGGATCACTAAACCGCAGCCCCGAATCCCGGAGCACCTTGCTGATGGTTTTCATCTCCAAAGCGGCGGCCCCGGCCAGGGCCTTGCGCAAAAAGAGGGCCGCCCGGGTGCGGTCGTCGTTTATATCTACCCGGGCTTCTGCCCCCAGGGGCCGGAAGAGGGGATAGGCTTCCAGGGGAACCCCGGTGCTCCTTGCCTCGGAAATAGCATTTTCAAGTTCATCGGCACTGATTAAAACATCCTGATCCGCCCCCTGTTCCATGGCCTTTTCAAGGATATCATCGGCCCTGGGGGCTTCGAATTTTTGGTCCCCTCCTTCAAGATACAGAAGCAGGGTAATACCGTCGGTGCCGGTAGTTATGTCATAGGATGGCCGGGCCAGGGGGATGATGTCGGCCCAGTTTTTTCCTATCCGAATAAATCCCGAAACCTGGGATCGCAGCTCTGTCTTCTCCCGGCTTATGCCCTTGCCGGTAAAAAAATTATCCTCTCCGCTGGATTGGGGGAGCAGGGGAGCCCCATAGATGTTTTTCCCAGGCTTGCCGGGTTTTCCAGGGATGACCGTTCCAAGGAGGGTACCCCGGTCTGCATACTTGACTTCGAGAACCTCCGGGTCGACCTCAACTTTTTCCTGGGACTCCTTTCTGGCCCAGGTAACAGCCACCTCTTCTTTCCCCGGCAGAAAGGGAAGGATGCCCGGCTTTACCATCTTCTTCTCTTGCCTAATCCGTTCTACCTTGGTCTTAAAAAATTGAGGATACTCCGCAGCAGCCAGGGCTTCGGCTTGGAAGAGCTGCAAATCCGGCAGTACCGGAAGATCCTCCCAGGTAACAACTTCTTCCTGGGGTTCTTCGGGCAGGATGCCCTGGGCAATGACAATTTCCTTGGGGCTCGTATCTTGATCCCTATTGGCCTTGGCGGCAATTTGCAGGAAGGTTTCCAGGATCTTGGGATCGGCGGGAGCTCCAATATTATGATCCGATAAAAGTTTTCTGATGGCCGGTGGATCCCACATATCACCGGAGCTGTCGGGATTAAAAATTAGCCGGGCTTCGATTTCCTGGGGGTCAACTGAAACTGCGGCGCTTCCTTCAGCGCTAATCGTATTTGCCATACAATCGCCTGATCCCTAGGGCTTAAACCCCTTCGCCATGGCATTTGATAAATTCAACTTTAAAAAGTTGTTCTCTTTTTTTAGTTTTGCGATTTCATAATGCTGAGATCGCACGGTTTCTACGAGGTCACCCTGCGATAGGGCCCCTGAGTTTAAAAGATCCTCCACATAGTCCATCTTGTTGCTAAAATCAACCTCCGCTTCTACCCCAGCCTCCTGGAAGCTCTCTTCGATGTCCCTTTCGTCCAGGCTGTACCCGTCTTCTGAACCGGATAGTATTTTATCGGCAATCCGGTAAATTGCCTGGGAGAGGACCGACTGGGGTTTATACAGGAGGATGGGAAGCCGGGATGCCAGGGCCGTATCTTGCAAGCTGTCCCGGTAGACTACCCCCAGGTGTTCGATCTTTAGATCAAGATACTCCTCGCAGGATCTGCGGATCTTCATGGCCACATCGGCCCCCTTGGGGTCATCGATAAGATTCATGATTAAGCGGGGATGGAAATGAGCTATCCGGTCTATGTATTTTTCATACGAGATGGGATCTATCTTTTTTATTTCCGGCAGCATCTGGGGGATATAGAGCCGCTGGGGGCCCGAACCATCCCGGCGGGCCTTTTCCAGATAGATCCCTGCGGGGGTGGCCTTTCCGAAGACCGTGGACATGAGCCTAAAGACGGTGTTTTTGAGGAACACATAGGCATTAAGCACCGCCGTCACATTGGGGGCCGAAATCACGATGCCCTGGCCCGATAGGAGGAAAAAGTCCAAAATAGATTGATGGGTTCCGGCTCCCAGGTCCAGGATAAGGATGTCTGTCTCTTCTTTGAGGGCCAAAAAGCGCCGCACCAGGGCCCGGAGCTGGAAGACCTTTAAGTTGGCGGTGCCGGGAATCTCGGTATCTCCGGGGATAAACCTAAGCCCCCGGATGTCCGTGTCGGCGATGACCATGTTGAAGTCTGATTTGGTATCGTTCAGGAAGGTGCCGATCCCGGACTTGGGGGCATGGTGCCCCAGGACCAGGTGCAGGTTGGAGGCTCCCAGGTCAAGGTCCGCCAGGACCACCCGCTGATCTGCCTGGGCAAAGGCCACCGCCAGGTTGGCCGCCATCAGGGATTTCCCCACTCCGCCCTTTCCGCTTGCTATCGGAATAATCCGCATTATATACCCCCAGCTTCCGGATCCGGGGACCCGGGAATGTTGTTTTTAATCGTCCATGCTCCCCAAACTGATAGAATATCTGCTAGGCACAGTATCAAACTGGCGGCAACATATACCATATTTCTCATTATAGCATTAAATCCAGAGAAATTCCCCGCCGAAAAGAGTTCCCAGGCGAAAAAAGAGACCAAAACGATCAATTTACCCGCCATGTAGAGGCTTAGGTAAGGGCGGTATTCCCGGGGATTGACCCAAACAAAGAGGATCATCAGGGGGAATAAGGCATTGGCGCTCAGATAAATGGCAATTCTATTGACTGTCCCCCCCTGGGGCATGGCAAGAAGCAGAACAAGGAGCAGTATAAATCTTGCACACTCATAGAAAAATAGCCCCGCCCTTAGAGGCTTCGATAGATTCATGATGGAAATTTACGGTGATACTAAATAAAAAGCAAGCCCTGCTGAACTAGGTAAAAAAAAAGAACCTGACCACTTAGTCATTAACACTACCCGGATTCATCCATGGTAATAGTAATAATTAAGTGGTCAGGCGCCTTCCCGAGACGGCTTTGCGATAGACCCTTAGGCTGCGGACGCTGTATAAACAGCGCCCTTAACCCTTAGGTTACTACCGCAGAAGCGATAGAACAGTTTGTCCTCTCTGGTTGGCCTGGGCCAGCATTGCGGTTCCCGCCTGGGTCAGAATCTGGTTGGTGGTGTACCTTACCGATTCATCTGCCATGTTGGTATCGCGAATTCTGGATTCTGTGGCCTGCAGGTTTTCAGCCCCGACATCGAGGCTTCGGACTGCGTATTCTAGGCGGTTCTGGTAGGCGCCGAGGTCAGCTCTTTGTTTGTTGATCCTCCGCATTGCCTCATCAAGGGTTCCAATGGCACGGTTGGCACTGTCCGGATCGGCCAGTGTAAGGATTGAACTGTCACCAACGTCACGGATCCCAAGACCCATGGCAGTCATGGTGCCAATAAAAACTTGAATCCGGTGATCCATGTTTGCGCCGATGTGAAACCACATTGACGCAGTAACCACGTTTTCACCGATGGGCCGGCCAAACCTTCCGGTAAGAAGGTTCATCCCGTTGAATTGAGCATGGGAGGCAATGCGATCTACTTCCGCTATTAACTGCGAAACTTCGATCTGAATGTAAATTCTGTCTTCTGCGGTATAGATACCGTGTGAAGATTGCACTGCCAGCTCGCGGAGCCGGTGGACGACATCTTGAGATTCCTGAAGATAGCCCTCTGTAGTTTGGATGAATGAAATACCATTCTGGGCGTTGGTTGACGCCTGGTTCAAACCACGGATTTGAGCTCTCATTTTTTCAGAAACAGCGAGCCCTGAAGCATCGTCACCTGCTCGGTTGATACGCATGCCGCTTGAAAGTTTTTCCATGTTCTTATCCAGGAAAACCTGGGTGACTTTGAGGGATCTTTCGGCAAACATTGCGCTCAAGTTGTGATTAATAATCATAAAACACTCCTTTGGTATTTTCGGTGCCAGGTTATTCCACTAACAACCTATATCACCGCGGCTTCCGTGCCGTGACGAAATGTTTCACATTTCGTCTTGGGAGTTATTCTACGAATAACTCCACACACATATATACATTAACGTGCCTTTGAACCCTCGACCCACCCGTACCCGGAAGGGTGAGGGGAAATTCTGGTTACCCAAAATTCCTCCAGACTGAACCCGAGGAGGCCCAACGGGCACACGTGTTCTAGTCCTTTTTCATTTAAAGTATCGGATGTAGGAAAATTTGCTTTAGGCTTATTTACATGGTATACTCACCTTTTAGGCAAACCAGATGCAGATCGTTATAAAGGGGGAAATATGAATAGCTTTTTTACCAGTAAGGGGAAACCAGTTTTTGTTTTGGGCGGCCAGTCCCACAATTCCAGCACCTATTCGCCCTCGGACCTGGGGGTTTTCTGGAAGGCCCTAGATGCCCTAAGGGCCAACACCGCCGAAATTCCCGTGTACTGGGAGGCCATAGAACCGGAAGAAGGAAAGTTTGATTTTAGTTCCGTCGACATGCTCTTTAAAGAAGCCCGATCTCATGGAAAATACCTTATCCTCCTTTGGTTTGGAACCTGGAAAAACGGGAGCATGCGCTATACCCCCAGCTGGGTAAAATCTAACCCCGGCAGGTTTAAACGGGTAATCAGCCACGACGGGAACAGCCTCTTTGTGCTCTCTTCCCACTGCGAGGAAAACCTAAAGGCCGATTGCCGGGCCTTTTCGGCCCTGATGAAGCACCTAAAGACCATCAATAGCGATGAAACCCTCCTGGCGGTACAGGTGCAGAACGAACCGGGTATCGCGGGGAGGAGTTATAGGGATTTTGGCCAAGAGGCCGAGCGGGATTACCAGGCCCCAGTGCCCCAGGGCCTACTGGACCGCATAGCCCTGCACCCCGATGACTACCTCTACAAGCAATGGGAGAAAAAGGGCTGTAAACGGGGGGTATCCTGGGAAGAAACCTTTGGGGTGAAGGAGGGCTCCGAGAACCTGAGCGCCTATAGCATAGCTTCCTATATAAATGAGGTGGCCAAAGCGGGCAAGGCGGAGTACCAGATCCCCCTTTTGGTGAATATTGCCTTCGACGGCTACCACACCGGGTGGAATCTACCGGGGATTAACTATACCGGCGGGGGGCCCATCCCCCGGCTCTATCATATCTGGAAGTATGGGGCCCCTCAAATAGACCTTTTGGCTCCGGATATTTATCACAATACCCTAAAGCTCTACACCTGGATCTGCCAGCGCTATAGTAATGAAGAAAACGCCCTGTTTATCCCCGAATCGGGCTCCCGGGGCGGGGGCAACACTAAAAACATGTTTTATGCCATCGGGACCTACGGGGCCATCGGCTATGCAGTCTTTGGGATCGAAGGGATCCTGGATAAAAACGGCCAGCCCAGGCCCCAAAGCCAGGACCTGATTAACAGCTACCATTCATTGGAGGCGGCTCTGCCTCTTTTGGTGAAGTATCGCCAAAGCGGGAAGGTCCATACGGTGGTAGAGGAAGAATTCGAGGGGGGATACTTTTTCGATACGGAAAAATACATCGTCAAGGTGAACTATCTAAAGGATGGCTACAGCAATTTTATCCACCGGGCCCTGGAAAGCGAGCCTTCCCGGGGCCGGGGGCTCATCATCCAGGCCAGCCCCATGGAGTTTTTCCTCTTGGGCAGCGATTTTACGGTCTTCTTTGCCCAAAAAGATGATATTTTCTACTCCGAGGACAGACTTACCTACCACATGCCCTACCTTTCGGTAGAAGAGGGCCGCTTTGACGCCTCCGGAGAGTGGCAGACCAGCCGGATCCGCACCGGAGACGAATGTGACCATGGCATATGGGTTTATCCTGAAAATGGGGTGGTAAGAGTGGTGCTCTGCGAGTAGGGGGGCATTAGCGCGGATCTTTGTTCCCCTGTGGCCCAAGGCATGCTACAATGTCAGTATGAGTAACGATATGATATATAGACCAATTGGAAAAACCGGGATGTCCGCCAGCATCATAGGGCTGGGAGCGGAGTATTTGGATAAAAAGCCCTACGAGACGGTGGAATCGGTGATCCATGCCTCCCTGGATGGGGGGATCAACATAATCGATCTCTTTATGCCTGGCGACATCGTGCGGGAACAGATAGGCAGGGCCCTTAAGGGCCGGCGGGACAAGGTGCTGATCCAGGGGCATATCTGCGCCACCGACATAAAACAGCAGTATGATATTTCCCGGGATAGGCCGACCATTCAAAAATATTTCGAGAACCTTCTGTTTCGCCTGAACACCGATTACATTGATTTTGGGATGCTCTTTTTTATTGATTCGGAAAAAAACTTTGATGATGTCTTTAATGGGGATGCCCTTCCCTACGCCCTGGAACTAAAAGAGAAGGGGCAGGTCCGGGCATTGGGGGCCAGTTCCCACAATCCGGTGATCGCCAAAAAAATAGTAGAGACCGGGCTTATCGATATTTTGATGTTCAGCATTAACCCCGCATTCGACATGGTCTCGGCAAACGATTATATTTTTGATAACGAAGCAGATCTTATGAAGGGGAAGTACGAAAAGAACCTGGACCCCTTTAGACAGGAGTTCTACCGGCTCTGCGAGCAGAAGGATGTGGCCCTTACGGTGATGAAGACCCTGGGGGCGGCAAAGCTGCTTTCCACCGAGTTTAGCCCCTTTTCCCGGCCCCTCTCAGTGGTTCAATGCATCCACTACGCCCTTACCCGGCCCGCGGTGGTCAGCGCCCTTCTGGGATGTTCCGAAGTCAAGCATGTGGAGGAGGCCCTCTCCTACCTTTCTGCCACCGCCGAAGAAAAAGACTACAGCGATATCGTCAGTGATTTCCAGGGCAGCATGAAGGGAAGCTGTGTCTACTGCAGCCACTGCCAGCCCTGCCCGGTGGAGATCGACATTGCCCAGGTGATGAAGAACCTCGACATAGCCCGGCTGGACGAAGGGAATATACCCACTGGGGTGCATAAGGCCTATGGTGACCTCAAAAACCGGGGCTCCGCCTGCACCGCCTGTGGGAGCTGCGAAAAACGCTGCCCCTTTTCGGTGCCCATTATCGAAAACATGAAGGCCGCGGCGACTCTTTTTGGCAGCTAAGCTGATAATGGAGAGACCAGTCTACTTTCGGTATGGCAAGAAGGAGAAGGAATGGCTGGCTGGTCAGGACAGGGTTCTGGGAGAGGCGATTAATCGCATAGGCCATATACGCCGGGAAGTTACGCCCGACCTTTTTTCTGCCCTGATTAACTCCATCGTGGGCCAGCAAATTTCCTCCAGGGCCCATGCCACCGTCTGGGCCCGCATGAGGGAGGGCATAGATCCCCTTGAGCCCCTGACGATAAACGCCTTAAGTGCCGAGGAATTGCAATCCTACGGGATATCCATGCGAAAGGCCCTGTACATTAAGGGCATCGCCGAGGCGGTGGTTGAGGGCCGCCTGGACTTACCGGGCCTGGCAAAACTGCCCGACGAGGAGGTGTGCAAGACCCTGGTTCAGCTAAAGGGAATCGGCATATGGACTGCAGAAATGCTCATGATCTTTTCCATGCAGCGAAAAAACATTCTAAGCTGGGGTGATCTGGCCATACAGCGGGGCATGCGAATCCTCTATAAACGAAAAACCATTACCCCCAAACTATTCGAAAAATACAGAACCCTTTACTCCCCCTACGCCTCTGTGGCGAGTCTATACTTGTGGGATATTTCCAAGGAAAAGCCCGAAGCCTAGGGGAGGCTACGTGAAGTGTTTTTCAGAAAATACTATATACCTTTTTTTGTCATCTATGTTCCTTCTTCCACATCGCTGGGTGTATTACCGGTAATAACTCCCCCCTCTTGGTTCAAATTTGCCAATCTGTCTATTAAAATACCGCCACCGCGGAGGGCTCTATTGCCTTCGATGCGGGCACCGTTAATAACAATTGGACTTCTAATAGAAATAATTCCTCCCCCCGATATTCCAGCGATATTTCCTCTTATGATGGCCCCATCTTCAATAGTAAGGCGGTTGCTATTCTGGATCTGTATGCCCCCGCCATTTTCATTCGCAGTGTTTCCTTCGATTATGGCATCCCCATGTATACGAGCCTGGGATTCTGCTATTCCCAGGCCTCCTCCATTGGCGGCAGTATTATTCGCTATTCGGGTACCGCCGCTAATGGTAAGGTCTCCAACCCATACTGATAGACCCCCTCCAAAGCTGGTAGCTGTGTTCCCTTCGATGACCCCACCGGGGCCCAGGGTAAAACTATTGCTTATTATCATGGCACCCCCACCGATGTTGGCATAACCTCCGGTGATGATGAGGTTTTCTACAGTAACATGCCGGGTGTTTTCTATGTAAAGGACCATTAGCCTGCCCCCCGCATCGAGACCCGACCCGGTGCTTTCTCCCCGAAAAATAATGGCCGGGAGGCCGCCGCCCCGAAGGGTCACCATGGCGATGTCCGTGGCGTCGGGTCCATAGTTCCTTATCATGCCGTGAATGTTGATGGTGGCGGTATCAAAGGGCTGGGCTGCATAGGCCCTCCGGATCAGACTTATGGCCCGCTGGACCGAGGCAAGATCCAGGCCCCAGGTGCCATCAAGCTGATCGTCTCCGGTGGCAGACACAAACCATTCGGTCTGGGGAGCCTGGGAGTAGAGGGGACCGCTCAGGAGGCAGAGGCATAAAATGATATAAGTATAAGTCGATAAGGAGGATGATCGATTGTTCATATACTTATAATACATTATATTTCCTTATTTCCAAGGAATTTTTTTTACGAGAAGGTGTTGCATTTTGCAGTAAAATGCTATATAATGCATCATAGGAGTAAGATATGACCAAAAATGCCATTAGGCTCTCTGACGAAATAATACAAGCCGCAATTACCTATGCGCCGGTTAACTCACGTTCGGTCCCCAAGCAAATTGAACACTGGGTTAAAATAGGCAGAATTGCTGAAGAAAACCCTGATCTCCCCTATGATTTTATTAAGGGCGTTCTAGAGGCAAAAAGTGAAATGGAAAATGGCGAGGTATCTGTGTTTGAGTTCAGAGAAAAATAATGCAGGTATTACAAACCAACCGGTTTAAAAAAGCATATAAAAAGCTTCATGCGAATCAACTACCGGAAGTTGATGATGCGATAAAGAAAGTAATAAGTAATCCAGAGATAGGAGAACGAAAAAGAGGAAATCTATCCTGGCTTCGGGTTCATAAATTTAGTCTTCTAGGAAAGCTTACACTCCTTGGTTATTCTATAGAAAGAAACAATGATATTTTTTTAACTTTTGTTGATCTTAGCTCCCATGAAAATTTTTACCGGGACCTAAGCTAAGGGTCCTGGTCTACCCTATCATCGATATCATCAGGTCTGTTGTCTCGGATTATTACCTCCTCTTGGATGAATTGTCCCTGGACTATTATATATACTCCGCCACCACTTTGTTCGGCAGTATTTTCTTCAATAATACCACCATGCATAGTTACAGTAGAATTACTAATATTTAATCCTCCCCCCCATCCTCTGGCTTGATTACCCTTAAGGATTACATTATCACTCATGGTCACTGTGCTTTCTAGTATTAAAATCCCGCCACCCCGTCTTGCGACATTATTTTCGAAGATTCCACCTCTAATGTTCATTGAGCTGTTGAATATACTAATCGCCCCGCCAGTTTCAATAGAAATATTATTTCTGAAAATGGTATTTCCGCTTATAGCTATAATGCTCCCCGCAATTACTCTAATTCCACCGCCATGATTTGCTGTGTTGTTTTCTATTGTATTACCTAGTAGGTTAAGAGTAGAACCTGATACATGCAAGGCTCCCCCATAAGTGTTGGCAGTGTTATTCCTGAATACCATTCCTCCGCCTAATGTAAGGTTCCCATTAGTAAAAACAGCAATACCACCGCCATTGTTGGCCGTATTATTTTCTATCACCCCGTTATTTAGGGTAACTGTACTACCGACAATTTGCAATCCCCCGCCATCACGGTGAGCGGTGTTATTCCTTATATAACTATTTCCTTCCATGAATAAATTAGCTTGCGTATTTAAATTGATTCCTCCGCCATTGTTTCCTGTGTTATGCTCGATGATACTGTCGATCAATCGAAGAACCCCGCCAGAACCTAGGCTTATGCCGCCTCCATTGGTGCTTCCGGTGTTATGACCGATGATAGTGTTTTCGCTCATGGTTACTTCGGCATTACCTCCGATTAAACCCCCAGCCCCAGCGTTGGCGGTATTGTTTAGCACCAATAGTCCTTCGAAAAACGCTGTTGCATTAGTGACAATAAAGCCCCCGCCGTTGGTGCGGGCACTGTTGTTACGGATAATAAGGCCCGGTTCGGTGTGCAGGGTGCCAAGATCCCGAACATCAAGGCCCGCGGCAAAGTCGGCGTCGTTGTTTTCGATTATTCCCCTGCGGATGACCGCGGTGCTTCTGCGTATGGTTAGGCCCCCTGCGGTACCTCCGGCGTAATTGTTACTGATGATGGTGCCTTCTTCCATAATAAAGGTAGAGCTCTGGCTTATATATAGGCCCCCGCCCTGGAACTGCACCGCCTTGTTCCCGCTTACGATAGCTCCGCCGCTAAGGGTAAGAGAGCTGGCGTCCAGGTAGGCACCACCTCCGGAGCGGTCTGCTACGTTATCGATTATTGCTCCGCCATTGAGGGTGATCATGTTCCTGGTGTTTGCTGCATAAATTCCCCCGCCAAAGTCTGCGGTGTTTTCGCTCACACGGCTTTCGTTTTCTATGGTAAGGGTGGAATCTATGCCGACATACAGGCCCCCGCCGTTAAGGGCGCTGTTTCCATGGATAACGCTATTACCACGCAGACCTGCCTGGGCATAACTTAATAAAAAAATTCCTCCGCCGGTGCGGTGTGCGGTATTATCGGTCACCATTCCGCCGTTCATCTCTAAACTTGCGCCATTTCCTCCAAGGACATAGATCCCCCCGCCGTTGTCGGCGGAATTTTCCCGTACTATGCTGCCTTCTTCCATAATAAGGGTACCGCTCTGGTTTACATACACTCCACCGCCGCCGTTCCCTGCGGTATTTTGTTCTACGATCACCCCTGTGCCCAATACAAGGTTCATGTTCATCATAAAGAAGCCGCCTCCAGATTGGCGCGCTTCGTTATTATGAATCCGTGCATGCTCACCCAGGCTTATATAAGCATTATCTACAAAGATTCCGCCCCCATGGTTTTGGGCCCTTCCTCCCCTTATGCTACCTCTGTGTAATTGGAAGGAAGATCCCCCTCCGGTAATATAAAGATTCCCCCCGTGGCCGGCCTGATTATCTTCCAGCAGGGCTTCATCATCCATAACCAGTAATCCATTGGCCAGGAAAATACCGCCGCCTCCCCTGGGGTAGTTTAAATCCGAGGCGGTGTTGCGCCTAATGAGGGCCTTTTGTAACAATTGAGTGGTTCCGCCGTTCATGAAGAGGCCCCCGCCGGAGCCCTCGGTGCTGTTTCCTTCTATGATACCGCCGGTCATGGTAAAAGTACTGGGCCTTTCCTGGGCTCCGCCCATGGCTATGGCACCCCCTACAATAGAAGCGGTATTAGAAATTATAAGACCGCCATGGATTGTAAGATCGCTGGAAAGGACAAGAAAAGCTCCCCCTTCTCTAGAGGAGTTACCTTCGATCATGGCATCCAATATTTCTACCGAGGAGCCGTTCACCACGGCGATTCCTCCCCCTGCTCGCTGGGGAGCCTGGTTGTTTTTTATTTCTGCGTTGTGAACCACCAGGGAAGCTCCCTCTCCGATTAGGATCACAGCTCCCCCAAAATTTGATTCTGCAATATTATTATTTACGATGGCGGAATTAAATTCTGCTGTGCTGGCATCAAGTACAATGCCGCCCCCAGAAACCGCAGCGAAGTTATCCCTCACTTCTCCTCTTAGGTCTAGGTGGCTGCCGTCCCTAAGGGTCATGCCGCCTCCATTCTCCGCATGGTTATGCCGCACGGACCCTTCAATTACTATACTGCCTCCTTCCAGGGCCAAGCCGCCCCCAAAACCACCGTTGTTTTCTTCAATGACTCCCCCGGGTCCCAGGGTAAATTGGCTTTCGATAACATAGACCCCCCCGCCGGTGCTGGCACTTCCTCCGGTAAGGATTAAATCATCCACCCGGACAGGCTGGGTGTTTTCTATATAGAGGACCCGCAGTCTTCCCCCTGCATCGAGGCCCGAGCCGGGCCCGGCACCCCGAAAATGTATGGCAGGGAAGTCGTTCCCCCGGATTGCCGCCATGGCAAAGATGGTCGCATCTGCTCCGTAGGTGCTCACCATGCCGTCTATGATGATATGGGCGGTATCAAAGGGCTGCTCCAGATAGGCCCTCCGGATCAAACTTAGGGCCCGCTGGACCGAGGCAAGATCCTGGCCCCAGGTGCCATCAAGCTGATCGTCTCCATTGGCGGACACAAACCATTCGGTCTGGGGGGCCTGGGAGTAGAGGGGACTGCCCAGGAGGCAGAGGCATAGCACAATAAACCCAGAGGCCAATGGAGCCAATGATCGAAGGTTCATATGGAAATAATAGCTTAAAATGACACTTTTTTCATCTTTTTTTACTTTTTCTCCCGAAAAATCGAAGTATTTTGCATCCTGGGGCCGTATAGTAGTGCCAGGCTAATCAATGAATGCCAGGCCCGGCGGACCCGGGGCCGCTGGAATTTTACCAACAGAGTTGGTGTATATACGGAGGTATATATGAATAGTCTTAATAGTGTCCTTATAGAAGGAAACATGGTCAGGGACCCCATGCTAAAGCAAACTCAAAAGGGAACGGCGGTGTGCAATTTTTCCATCGCCTCCAACCGGTTTTACCGGCATGATTCCAACATGGAACAGGAAGTGGGCTTTTTTGATGTGGAGGCCTGGGGGCGTTTGGCCGAGTCCTGCGGATCCAGGGGCCGAAAGGGGAGGGGGGTAAGGGTCGTAGGCCGGCTCAAGCAGGATCGCTGGACCGATCAGGAGGGGAAAAACCGTTCCAAGGTTTCTATCGTGGCAGAACATGTGGAGTACCGGACGGAATTCAAAAAGGGCAAGGAAACTGAGCTGGATGCGGCTTCCCAGGCAGAAACGGCCCTCGAAGAAGAAGATGATGGTTATGCGGATGATATTACCGAAGCCGAAGAAATGGAGGCCCTGGCTTTTTAAGACTCGGGCCTAAGACCTAGGGCAGGGGACCCCGGCTCCTGCCTCTGGGTTTTTTCTTCCTGATTATAAAAGCCGTTTTTCCAGTTGAAGCGGCTCACTCCCCTTAGGGGGGCAGAAATTTTTACCGCTTCCATTATTTCCCTGTACTCCGCCTTTTTTAAGGGCAGGTCAGAAAAATCCATAAAAAACTTGGTAAACCCGGCCTTCGTTAAGAAGGGGATCTTGTCCAGGATGGAAAAGGTAAGCTGGGGGTAGACCAGGTAGCCCTCTGGGCTGGGGGTTAATCTGAAGACCCCTTCCTGGCTGTCCGAGAAGTATTGAAAATCCCAACGGTCATCCTGAGCCCTGGGGATGCGGAAGAGGCTGGGCCGGGCAAAGACAGGGACCAGGACCTGGTTGCGCCCGTGGGTGCTCCTTTGCATACTCCCAGGGAAGGTTTTTTCCAGGTTCTGGCGGTTATTCTCCAGGGGGGAGATGCAATAATGGAGCCCCGAACCGGAAAGGAAGTTCCAGGCCCAGCCGTTAAAGGCATAGAGCCAGGGGCCGGCAATGAGGAGGGCCCTGGCCTGGGGATCCATTCCCCGGCGGAAGAGGGATACATGGCCCAGGTTATTGATGATATAGCTGGTATAAGATTTTGCCATCAGGGCCGAAATGTCTTCTTCCAGTTCTTCGGCTTCTTCCTGGGCGAAAAAGGGATCAAGAAAAAGGATGATATCCCTGGGCGGGAAGGGGAGACCCCGGGCCTCCAGAAGCTGGGCCCTCAGTTTACGGTTTAGGGGTAAAATTGCTTTGGCTGGCCGGGCCGACTGTAAAATATAGAGATCTTCGATCTTGGAAACCATGGTGTAGATACCATCGGGCAGTTCCAGGGAAGCCCCCTGTTTTTTAGAGTCCTTCTTCCCGGCCTTGGCCTTAATGCTCGGGGCCTCGCCTTTTTTCTCATGTACCACCAGGGGAGGGGCCTTGTCTTTTCCAGGGACCCGTTTAAAGCTGCTAAGGTTCTGGGGCATGACCCTGTTATAGCGCCGGCTCCGGGTTCTGCCCTCAAGGGCCTTCTTGGCGGCCCCCTGCAGAATTTCCCGGCCATGCGCTATGGCCCTTTGGAGATCCTCCTCATCTTCCTCTAAACTGTCCAAGACCAGCCGGTACGCGGAAACTGCGGCTCCCACATAATCGGCCCCCCTCATTCTGCCGTCTATCAAGAGGGCATTAACCCCTGTCTGGGCCAGGGCAGCCGCATCATCGATCAGCTGTTGATCTCCGGGGTAAAAATAGGAGTCCCCCCTCTCCTGGACCGCATAACCTTCGTCCCCTTCGTTTTCGGCATGGGCTATGTAGTGCCTCCGGCAGGCCTGGGTGCAGATCCCCCGGTTGGCCGATTTCCCCCCGAGGAAGCTGGAAAACAGACAGAGCCCCGAGGCGCTTATGCAGGTAGCTCCCTGGACATACACCCCCAGGTCCATGTTGGTGAGGGCCCGTATATCGCCGATTTCCTTTAAAGAGAGCTGCCTGGCCAGGATTACCCTGGAAAAACCCTGCCGTGAAAGGAGGTTTACCCCCCTGGCAGAGGCGGCATTCATCTGGACCGATGCCTGAAGCTTAAGGGCCGGGAACTCTTCCCTGGCCATGGCGGCCATGCCAAGGTCTTGCACCATGACTCCATCGGGCCCCAGGCTATGGAGATATTTTAAGAGCTGGTACATCCGGTCCGCTTCCCTCTGTTCAAAGACCCGGTCGGTTTTTATATAGAGCTTCCGGCCCATGCGATGAAGGGAGCGCAGGGCCCCCTCACATTGGGGAAAGGTAAAGTTAGTAAGACCCATGTAGACCCCATCGGCCCCTTCGCCTATCGCTGCATCAAGCATCTCAGGGGAAAGAGCGGGCGCCACCAGTTCTATATTTTGCAAAGCCATGTCCGGCCAGTATAAAGAGATTATCCCCCAGGGACAATAGCTGGCCTGTTTATTTCCATCATTGCTACATCCTTCATTTTTCTATATACTTCTACCGAATCGCAGAAACATGAAGGAGAAAATTTTTATGGCTTCCAAGAACTCTTTGGGTAAACGTATTTCAGAATTATGCAAAACCTATAACCTTACCGCCGAAGCTCTTGCTGAGCGGAGCGGTTTATCCATAGACCTTATCCGCCGAATTGAGCTCGAAGATCACATCCCCGATCTAGCGCCCCTGGTTAAAATTGCCCGGGCCCTGGGGGTTAGGCTTGGCACCCTTTTGGATGACCATGAAAAATTGGGCCCTGTCATTACCAGATCCGGTACCGCCGAAGACGCGGCCCGGTTTATCACCGGTCTGCCCGAGGCTGGAGCGGCAGGGGGGGACAGGCAGGGACTCAGCTTTAGGGCTCTGGCATCTGACAAGAGCGGCCGCCACATGGAGCCTTTTATCGTAGACATAGAGCCCAATGCGGAACAGAAGCTGTCCGCCCATGAGGGTGAGGAATTCATCTTTGTAATTTCCGGCAGCTTTACCCTGGAATACGGCACCGAGTCCCATACCCTTAAAGAGGGAGATTCGGTTTATTATGATTCTATCGTTCCTCACCGTTTGTTTTCCGCCGATGGCAAAACGGTGAAGATTCTGGCGGTAATCTACACTCCACTTTGATTTGCGGCATCTGGGCCGCTAAAGGATATATCTATGCAATACCTAGAAACTACCCTGGGGCATATGCTCAGGGACAGGGCCAAGACCCAACCGGATCGGGATTTTATTATTTATGCAGACCGGGATCTCCGGTTCACCTATGGAGAATTCGACAAGCGGGTCGATGACCTGGCCAGGGGCTTTCTGGCCATGGGTTTAAAAAAAGGTGATCACCTGGGTATCTGGGCTACCAATGTCCCCGACTGGAACACCATCCTCTTTGCCTGTGCCCGGCTGGGGATAGTATCTGTTACGGTGAACACCAGCTACAAGACCCATGAGCTCGAATACGTGATGAAGCAATCGGACCTGGCCTGCATCTGTGTCATAGACGGCTACAGGGATTCTGATTATGTGGCCATGGTAAACGAGCTGGTCCCTGAGTTAAAAACCAATGCCCGGGGACACCTGGTTTCCGAAAAGTTTCCTTCCCTTAAGCATGTGATCTATGTGGGGCAGCAGAAGCACCGGGGAATGTATTCCATGAGTGAGGTTCTCCTCTTGGGCCAGCATGGGAGCAATGAGGAATTAGAAACGATAGAAGCTTCTATAGATACCAACGATGTGGTGAACATGCAGTACACCAGCGGCACCACAGGTTTTCCCAAGGGGGTCATGCTCACCCACCGGAACATCCTCAATAATGGTCTGGGGATAGGGGACAACCAGCGGCTCACCGAGCACGATATAGTCTGCCTCCCGGTACCGCTCTTTCACTGTTTTGGGCTGGTCCTTGGAATGATGGCGGTCCTTACCCATGGGTCCGCCGCGGCCCTGGTGGAGTGGTTTGATCCCCTCCTGGTCCTGGCCACGGTACAAAAGGAAAAATGCACCGCCCTCTACGGGGTTCCCACCATGTTCATCGCCGAGCTTAATCACCCCATGTTTAACATGTTTGACCTCTCGAGTCTCCGTACGGGGATTATGGCTGGCTCGCCCTGTCCCATAGAAACCATGCGGCAGGTCATCGACCTTATGCACATGAAGGAAGTGACCATCTGCTACGGCCTTACCGAGTCTTCTCCGGTGATGACCCAGACCAGCTACGACGATGATATCGAAACCAAGGTTGAAACCGTGGGCCGGGCCATGCCTGGGGTAGAGGTGAGCATTAGGGATCCCGAAACCGGAGAGGAATGTCCCGACGGGGTACATGGGGAGTTCTGCTGCCGGGGTTATAACAGCATGAAGGGCTATTATAAAATGCCCGAGGCCACCGCCCAGTGCATCGATAAGGATGGCTGGCTCCATTCGGGGGACCTGGGGGTCCGGAACGATAAGGGCCTTTTTAGGGTTACCGGCAGGATCAAGGACATGATCATCCGGGGGGGAGAAAACATCTACCCCAAGGAGATCGAAGATTTTCTATACACCATGCCGGGGGTTAAGGATGTCCAGGTGGTGGGCATCAGCGATAAACGCTACGGCGAAGAGGCGGGGGCCTTTATTATCCTCCACCCCGAAACAGCCATAAGCGAAGAGGATGTTAAGGACTATTGCCGGGGTAAGATAGCCCGGTACAAGATCCCCCGGTATGTGTTTTTCGTAGATTCCTTTCCCCTTACCGCCAGCGGCAAGATACAGAAGTATCTTTTACGGGAACAGGGTGATAAACTGGTAGCAGCTCAGGTACCTTCTGGTTCTTAAGGGGGACTTGAGCTAAGGGGGAACCGTTGAACCGGATTTTCAAAATATCTCTGCAGATCTTCCTTTTTTTAGCCATTTATGCCCTGGCTTTTGGAGCCCGGGTCTATTGGATAAACCAAAAAGCGGGCCTCCATGAAGATGAAGGGATCTCCATGGCCCTGTCGAGTTACAGGGAATATTTCTGGGACCAAAACTTTGAAAGCAACCAGCCCTATACGGGGCAGGAAGCCCAGGATCTTTCCCTTATACCCAGCGACATTTCTGTCTCCAGTGCCTTCCAGGACATAGGCCGTCTCTGGCGTGACAGCCGGGACCCGCCCCATACTAACCTCTATTATTCCTTCCTTAGGCTGGCCTTTATTAATTTTCCTTCCTTTGATATGCAGGAAGCAATTCTGCGGGGCACCCGCTTAAACCTCATCTTTTTCACCCTCTCCTTTATTTTCTTTTTCCTGTTTCTGCGCCATGTTTTTCCCCAATCCAAGCTTTTTCAATATGCCGGCCTTTTCTGTGCCTTCCTTTCTACCGCCGGTATTTCCAATACCCTCTTTCTGCGGCCCTACCAGCTGCAAGAGGCCCTGTTCATAATTTTTATCTTTTGTGCAGTCAAGTTGATGCGGGCAGAAAAGCTGCCCCCCCTCATTTTCCCCCTCTCCCTTATTACCGCCTTAACCCTTTTGTCCGGCTACTATGCCATCATCCTGGTGGTCCTCTTTGGCATTTATCTCATCATCGATTCCATAAAAGAAGGGACCCAGGAAAGAATAAAATTTTATGCAGTTATTTTTGGCATAAGCCTGGTCATTGCCCAGGTTCTGTACCTGCGTTATATCCAGGGCTTCTTCTCCTACCGGGCCACGGAGATTCCCCGGACCCTCTTCCAGTTTTTTATTGATAACACCCTGGTTTCTTTTATGGAACTTTCCTGGATGATGCATCGGCATTATTTCGCCCTCCCTGGCATCCTCCTCTGTGTTGTCCTTTTTTGCAGCAACCGCTTCCTTTATAAAAAATTCTCCTTTGGATTGCCAGGGGTGGTTTTGCTTATAAGCCTCATTTATATTTCTCTGGCCATGCTAAGTGCTCCCTATAAGCTGCTCCGTTATGCCATGCCTATGTTCCCCTTCCTCATCCTTATTCCCCTTTGCTTTCTGGAATCTCTGGAGCTTCAGGGCAGGAAAAAATTATTTACCATAGCTGCCATTGCTGTTTTGTGCTTCGGGTTTTTGCTCCCCCTAAGGGATCAGAGTAAAGTAGAGCATCTCTATCTAACCAAGGGCGACAATTACATTTTTATCGATGAGCCTGATATACCTGTTTTGATCATGAACCGCTCCCTCTGGAGGTATGCCGACCTGGTTCCCTACTTTAATAAAGAGCAGGTTTACTACTTCTTTGATTCCCCCGACGATATCTTCCCCTATCTAAATGATTACGGGGAAGTGTTCGTTATCATAGAGATGGCCCAGCCCTATATACGGGTTATCAACAACATGCCATTTGCGGTAGACGGCTATCCGGTGAGGTTCTTTGCCCACTTTAAGCTGCACCTCCCCCCCGACTTCCCCCTGGAGGATTTCATCGAGAGGGGTCAGAATCCGGGTAGTCCTAGCAGCTAAGTACCTTGTAGTCCTCCAGGTTTCCATAGAAGGTTTCGATTTCTCCCCTAAGGCCATCGGGGCCCTTCTTCTGATGGTAAAGGCCCCAGCCGTCGTTGCAGCAGAAAAACCCCGTAAAGTTTTCTTCTTTAATTGCGGGCTTAAAATAGAGGGTCTTGTTTTGGGCATCGCAGCGGAACCCTGTTAGGGCTAATAGGACCCCGTAACTTGCCAGGGAACGGGCATAGTGGTGGCCGCATTCAACCTCGTTCCAGGGGCTCCGCTTTATTCCGTCATGCCGGGCCCGGCAGGCAGCGACGATCTTTAGGCCCTCTTCCACAAAGCCCTCGTAGATAAGGTGGGAGGCCACCTGGTACTCAATGCCCGACCAGACCTCGTCGCTGTAGACAAAGGGAATCTCGGGCCTCCCGCCCCGGGGCCAGCTGCATAAAAGGAGCCCCCCCTCATCATTGAGGGCATAGGTGCGCTGGGTGTTGGTGTACTGCTCCAGGTTCTCCCTAAAGCAGTGGGTAAAGATACTCTTTACGGCGGTCTTTACGTTTTTTTCGTCCAGGATATAGCCCAGCCCCGAAACATGGGCCAGCTGCTGGCCCAAAAGCTGATCCGAAAGACAGCCCGAACCAAATTGATACTTGTACTTTTGGATATCATCGAGCTTCTGTTCGTAGTACTCCCCGTTAAAACAGAGGGCGTCAATTTTTTCCTTCCCCTTCTCCCTCAGGGCCTTATACTTTTGGGCCGATGCCTCATCCCCCAGGTAAAGGCTGATCTCTTCGCCGGCCCTCAGGGCGGCATAGAAAATCGAGTTAAGCATGCTGGTGACACCGTAAAACTCGATATCGTAGGTGTTGTGCTGTTGGCCCTCCATGACCCCGTCCCCGTCCTTGTCCCAATAGGTAAAGGCGTATTCCAGGGCCTTCTTGGCCTGGGGCCATAGTTCCGTAATAAAGGCATGGTCCCCGCAGAGCTTCCAGTCCCGGTACAGGCGGATCACCGTTCCTAGCTGTCCGTCCGCTGCGGGGTGCATGTTGTGGTCCGGGTCATTAAAGTATTTCCGGGCCCGGAAGTTCTGCTTCCCGTCCTCTTCGGTTTCTGTAAGAAACTCGGTCCGCCGCATGGACCGTTCCAGGTCGGGGAATAAAAAGGCCAGGGACTGGGTATAGTTCCACACGTGGGTGCAGTTACCGTCACAGCTCCCTGAGGTGTCGTTGCAGCCCTCCCAGGCAAAGAAGGTGCCGTCCTCAACCCTAAAGCAGGTGTTGCTCTTTATCACCGTGGAGGTGGCCATGAGGGCGGAGATCACCTCTTCCGGAAGCACCCCGGTGTTAAGGGCCTTAACAAATTTCCTTGAGTCCCCCTCCAGGCGTTCCATGTTTTTAACCAGGTACTCCGCCGTTTCCAGGGGCTTCCCGAATTTGGTGTAATAGTTTTTAACCGAACCTGTGCTGCCCTTTCGGGTATACCAGTTTGGATGCCAGGAGTTGATCCGGTTGGGCTTATACCAGGTGATAATAAATTCGAAGGTCTTCTTTTCCCCTGGAGCTATTTCTTTTTTTATGCATACCGAACCCACCGGGCAGGTAACATTCACATCCTTGTTGCCGATCAGGTCCAGGGTCCGTCCGGGGCTCAGTTCCCCGTCGGAGGTAAAGTCATTCCAGAAATCCTGAAGACCGTCCAGCCAGGCCCCCTGGTACCATAAGTCCAGGTAGCTGACCTTTTCTTTCTCAGTGGTGAGCAGGGCCATCTCTAAATAATCTAGATCATCCTCGGGTTTTTCCAGAGGGGTAAAATGGATCCCCTGCAGGGTATCGGACTTTACAAAGCTATTCTTGCTGGGCCCAAACCCTATCTGATGGGTCCAGTCGGTGGTCTTATCGGTTAGACCACTTAAGTTGCAAAAGGAACCGGCCACACTTACCTTGAGGGCTGCCTTGGCATTGTTGGTGATGGAGTAACGCAGGACCCCTGCGGGAAGGGAAGAATCGTCGGTGTTAAGGGGGATGAAGGGGCTAAAGGCCTCAAGCTCCGCCGTAAGGGGGATCCCTTCGTCGCTGAGGGTATAGTTCACAAAAGAGACATCCCCGCTCATCTGGGAATGCTTAAACCGCGAAAAGCCCTCCATGAGCCTAAAGGGAGCCCCGTGGGGGTGCTTATAGGGGGGTTGTAACCAGGATTCCAGGGCCTTGGCATGAACAGCGCCGCTGGGTTCCTCTGCCCGGACGGCAAAGAAACTATAGGGACTGCGGAAGCCCTTGTTGGGGACACTCCAGATCTCGATGTCGCAGAGCCGGGCATTCTGGTCCAGGGAGATGTTCCCGGTCCCTATGCCCCCTAAAAGAAACCTGGCCGCACTGGCCTTTTCGTTTAAATTTTTCATTCCCCGTCCTCCATCCTTATTAATATACCTTCCCAGGGGAGTAGGCTTCCCCTGGGGGCTTCTTTCCGGTCCGTGTTAGAAACCAGAACTTTTCCTTGCAAGTGGGCCCTTACCTTCCGGGGTATTTTGGTTTCCTTCCCCGAAAAATTTAACCCCAGGGTATAGCTTTCCCCCTTGGCATTCCTGCGCCGGTACACCATGAGCCGCCTATCCCCGTAAAGGGGGATAAAGTCTCCCTCCCGCAGGCAGGGATTGTTTTTTCGCAGGGTTATGAGGGCCTTATAGAAACTCAAGACCGACCGGGGATCATCCCTTTGGGCCTCATAATTGATATGCTTGAAATTGCTGTTCAGCCCCAGCCAGGGCCTCCCCTTGCTAAAGCCGGCGTTCTCGGTCCCGTCCCACTGCATGGGGGTCCTGCCATTGTCCCGGGAGCTGGCCCTGATCCATTTCCAGCGCAAAAAACGGGGGACCCCCATGCTCTTCATGAGTTTATTAAGCCCCTGGCTCTCCACATCCTTTACTTCATCCAGGCCTTCATAGTCGAAGTTGGTCATCCCTATCTCCTGGCCCTGGTAGACAAAGGGGGTCCCCTTAAGGGTCATCTGCAGCAGGGCCAGCATCTTGGCACTCCGCTCCCAGGCCAGGGTATCTTCCGCTGTCCAGGGGTAAGCCCGTTTAAGAAGCTTTCCCCGGGCGGCCCCAAAGTGGGAGACGATGCGGCTCTGGTCGTGGTTTTCCAGATACACCGCATTCCATTCCAGGCCCCTCTGCCACTTTGATAATACCGACAGGAGCTTCGCAGCCCGGAACCTTTTGGGAATGAATCGGGCAATGCGGCGATCCACCTCCAGGTGCTCGAAGTAAAAGAGCATGTTCAGCTCCCGCCGTTTTTGGTCACAGAGGAGTTTCGCATCTTCCAGGTCCACCATCACGGTCTCGCCGACAGTAAAGCAGTCGTAGCGATCCAGGACCTCAGCACGGAGTTCCCTAAGGATGGCGTGGTTCCCCTCCCGGCCCTTGTAGTGTTCCAGCCCCCGGACCACCGGCACCAGCCGGGAAAGGAGGTCCTGTTTTCCGTCCTCCAGGCTCTCCTTGTAAATGATGTTGATCACATCGCAGCGAAAGCCCCCGGCCCCCTTATCAAGCCAAAACTGGAGGATCTTCTTCACCTCTTCGATGACCCGGGGGTTCTGGTAATTGAGGTCCGGTTGTTTTTTGTCAAAAAGGTGCAGGTAGTATTCGTCGCTCTGTTCATCGTATTCCCAGACATCGCCCATGAAAAAGCCTGTCCAGTTGTTGGGGGGAGCCTTCCGGCCCCGGCGGTCTATCCTGGGTTTGCGCCAGATATAGTAATCCCGGTAGGGGCTAAGGGGGTCCCGGCTCTCTTGAAACCAATGGTGTTCGTCGGAAGTATGGTTGATCACCAGGTCCATGATGATTTTAATGTCCCGCTTGGCGGCCTCGGCAAAGAGCCGCTCCATGTCCTCCATGGTGCCGTACCTGGGGTCTATGGCATAGTAATCGCTGATATCGTAGCCATTGTCCGCATCGGGGGAGCGGTAGACCGGGGAGAGCCAGATTATTCCCGCCCCCAGGTCCTGGATCTCATCCAGCCGGGAGATGATCCCCGGGATGTCACCTATGCCGTCGTCGGGGGTCCCGGTGGCCGAAGAGTCCTGAAAGCTCCTCGGGTAGATCTGGTAGGCCACCCTCTCTTTCCACCAGGGCGTATTGGGCATATTATTTATAGACCTCCACCGGCGGGGCCCCGGTAAAATAAACAGCTCCCATGGCGGCCCTGAGGGATGCGGCCCTCTTTTCCAGGTACTCATCCGGCAGGGCCGCCGCAAGGGGATCATCCGGAGCGGGCCGGGCCTTGCCGTAGATCATGATACTGCGGATCCCCCTTCCGCCGGGGCGGTTTGCCTGCCTTCGCCAGGTACCCCCGGCCCTTCCAACCAGATCTATGAGGAGTTTTTCCCAGGCCCGCTCTTCTTCCTCCGGGGGCGGCCCGCCTTCTATGCCGCAGATCATGGTTTGAAAGCTTAGGGGACTATAGGAGCTGAACTCCCTGATCCCCGATATCAGCTTTTCGTAGGGGATTGTAGACCTGTTTATTTTTTCATACCAGGAAGGGGTCCCCGCATCCAGCTTTAGCCAGATCCGAAGGGCCCAAGGCCCCGCGGCAGCTTCATGGAGCTGCTGCCTCATGTTTTTATCCCCCAGGCTGCTCCCATTGGTGATAAGCACCAGATGGGCCTTGGGGGCCAGTTCATCCCTCAACCTGGCCGCTTCTTCCAGGGCCTCAAAAAAAAAGGGCGAGAGGGTAGGTTCCCCGTTCCCGGAAAAGCAGATATCCCGGACGGGAACCCTTTCTTGGAGAGCTTTCCTTATGGTAGAAACAAGATCTTCTTTCATCTGGGGGAGGGAAAATTTATTTTTATTCGAGAAGGGAAAGACCTCACAGTAGGGGCAGTTAAAATTGCAAACTTTGCGGTCCGGGAAAAGGTTAACCCCCACCGAAAGGCCCCCCGAACGTCTTGAGTAGACCGGGTAGACCAAGAGTCCCCTTTCCCGGTCCCGGTGTTCGTTAATGGCTCCTATTCTAAGGGTTTGGTATTGTTCTTCTGGATTTGTTCCTGGGCTCTTTGCCATGGCATGTAGAGTATATAGATAAACCTGGGGTTTTGAATAGTTGCATTTTCACCCAGGGGGTTCCATAATAAATTAATGAGAGGATCACCATGAAGCCATACGATGAGCTCTCCTCGGCAGATCGAGCTAAAGAAAAAGAGACCCTCCAAGATCTCATGAAATCCTATGCCTCCAGGGGTCTAGCTCTAAACATGGCCCGGGGGAAACCCGGGGAAGATCAACTGGACCTCTCCATGGGCCTTTTGGAAACGGTGAACGCCTCCCAGGGCTTCCTGGCAGAGGGGAACATAGACACCCGAAACTACGGGGAGCTTACGGGCCTGGGGGAGGCGAAAAAACTTTTCGCCCAGTACCTGGGGGTCCCCGCGGATGATATCATCGTCGGCGGTTCTTCTTCTCTCAATATGATGTACGACTGCCTTGCCCGGGCCATGCTCACGGGGGTCCTGGGTTCCCCGCGGCCCTGGGTTCAGGAAGAAAAGGTCAAGTTCCTCTGCCCCGTCCCCGGCTACGACCGGCATTTTTCCATCTGCCAGTTTCTGGGCATAGAGATGATAAACGTCCCCATGGACGCCGAGGGCCCTGACATGGATCTGGTCGAAGAGCTCAGCGCCGCCGACCCCCTGATTAAGGGCATGTGGTGCGTGCCTAAGTACTCTAACCCTACGGGGCTCAGTTACTCAGATAGGGTCATCCGTCGTCTGGGGGCCCTAAGGCCCGCGGCCAAGGACTTTCGCATCTTCTGCGACAACGCCTACGCCATGCACCTGGTCTACCGGGATCAGGACCTCCTTAACCCCCTGGATGCCTGCAAGGAGGGGGGGAACCCCCACATGCTCTATCTCTTTGGCTCCACCAATAAGATCACCTTTCCCGGGGCAGGAGTCGCCTTCATGGGGGCTTCGAAGGAAAATATCGCCTTTACGGCCAAACAGCTTTCCATGCAGGCCATAGGCTGGGACAAGATAAACATGCTCCGGCATGTAAGGTTCTTAAAGGATATGGCGGGAATCAGGGCCCAGATGGAAAAGCATGCCGCCATCCTGCGGCCCAAGTTTGATGCGGTCCTTAATACCCTGGAAACCCAACTAAGGGGCCTGGGTGCCGGGGAATGGATTAAGCCTGAGGGGGGCTATTTTATCACCTTCGTGGCCCCCCCGGGCTGTGCCAAGCGCATCGTGGCCCTCTGCAAAGAGGCAGGGGTCGTCTTGACCGATGCGGGGGCCACCCACCCCTATGGTATAGACCCGGAAGATCGCTATGTACGGATAGCCCCCAGCTTTCCTCCTCTGGAGGAATTAAAGGGAGCCATGGAGGTCTTCTGTACGGCCGCCAAGCTTGCGGCCCTGGAGAAACTGGCTGTCTAGGATTCTTCTTCTTTTACGATCCTGTCCAGGCCGATGACAAAGTCGGGTTTTTCTATGCTCAAGATCCTTACCCCCTGGGCACTGCGGCCCATGACCCGGATAGAGGACACTTTTAGCTTTATCGATTTTCCCTGGCTGGTAATGCACATGATTTCTTCGTCATCCTGGGTGCTTACGCAGCCCACGATCTCTCCGGTTTTTTCGGTCACCGTGTAGATCCTCTGGCCCCCGGTACCCCGGCCATGGGAGCTAAACTCGCTGTAATCGACCCTCTTCCCAAAACCGTACTCCGAGATGATAAGCATCTTTTCGGTCTGGCTTACCCGAAGGAGCCCCGCCAGTTCGTCGTCGCCCCCGAGCCGCATCCCCGTGACCCCCCGGGACGACCGGCCCATGGCCCGGATATGCTCCTCGTGGGTCCTTAAGGCCCGGCCCTTGCGGGAGATAAGCACCACCTCGTCCTGGCCCTCGGTCAAAAGGGCGCTTACCAGGCGGTCCCCCTCATCCAGGCGGATGGCGATGATGCCCCTGGTCCGGGCATTGGCAAACTCGCTTACCCGGGCCTTCTTGACCACCCCCCGGGCGGTTCCCATAAGCAGGTAGGGGCCTTCGTTATCGGCGTTGCTGAAATCCTTAAAGGCCACGATGGCGGTGATATCTTCGTTAGGCGAAACCATGAGGAGGCTCTTGATGTGGCTCCCCTTGCTGGTCCGGCTTCCCTCGGGGAGCTCGTGGACCTTCATCCAGTAGGCCTTGCCCTCGCTGGTGATAAACATGATGTAATCGTGGGTGGAAGCCACAAAGAGCTGGTCCACAAAATCGTCCTCGGTGAGCTTGGCGCTTTGCATGCCCTTGCCCCCCCGGCCCTGGTTTTTGTAGCTCGAAACGGGGACCCGTTTTACATAGCCCAGGTTGGAGATAAGGATGATCATCTCTTCTTTTTTGATCAGATCTTCGATGTTGATGCTTTCTACTTCGCCGGCCACAATTTCGGTCCGCCGGGGGTCCCCGTACTTGTCCGACACTGCCTTGGTCTCATCTTTTATGACGCCCCGAAGCTTATGCTCGTCCGCCAAAAGCTCCTTGTAGTAGGCTATCTGCACTTTAAGTTCAGACAGTTCCTGCTCTATCTTTTCTACCTCCAGGCTCGTCAGGCGGCCCAGCTGCATTTCGACGATGGCCCTGGACTGGGCCTCGCTTAAAAGGAACCTCTGCTGGAGCTTTTCCCGGGCCTCGGCCACATCCTTGGATGCCCTGATCAGGGCCACCACTTCGTCTATGTTAGCCAGGGCGATGATGAGCCCCTCCAGGATATGGGCCCGCTCTTCAGCCTTTCGTAAATCGTACTGGGTCCGCCGGGTTACGACTTCCACCCGGTGCTCGATAAAGTAATGAATCAGATCCCTTAAGTTGAGGTGCTGGGGCCGCCCCCCCACCAGGGCCAGGTTGATGATCCCAAAGGTGGACTGCAGCTGGGTGTTCGAAAAAAGCTGGTTTAATACCACCTTTAAGATGGCCCCCTTCTTTAGCTCGAAGACCAGCCGTACCGGCTCATCCTTGCCCGATTCATCGTTAAAGCTGGCGATGCCGTCTATGACCTTGTCCCTCACCAGGGCGCCTATGCGCTCCAAAAGGGGCTTGATATAGGTGCCGTAGGGGATCTCGTTGAAGACGATGGTTTCTTTCCCCCCCTTGGCGGTCTCTACGGTAAAGCGGCCCCTGACGAGGATTTTCCCCCGGCCCGTCCTATAGGCCTCGCGGATGCCCCGGCGCCCAAAAATCAGGCCCCCAGTGGGAAAGTCGGGGCCCTGGATATACTTCATAAGATCATCGATGCTGATATCGGGATTGTCGATCATGGCGCAGACCGCATCGCAGACCTCTACCAGGTTGTGGGGAGCCATGTTGGTGGCCATCCCCACGGCGATGCCGCTCGAGCCATTAACAAGCAAGTTGGGAACCACCGCCGGCAGGACCGTGGGCTCATCCTCTTCTTCAGAAAAATTGGGGGTAAAATCGACGGTTTCTTTACCCAGATCCTGGAGCATTTCTTCGCCAAAGCGGGAAAGCCTGGCCTCGGTGTAACGCATGGCCGCCGCCCCGTCGGGAGCCAGGGAGCCAAAGTTGCCCTGGCCCTCGATGAGGGGGTAGCGGAGGGAAAAATCCTGGGCCATCCGGACCAGGGCATCATAAAGGGCCAGGTCTCCGTGGGGGTGGTACTTTCCCATGGTGTCCCCGACGATGCGGGCGCATTTTTTCGTAGCTTGATTTGAGCGAAGACTCAGCTCCCCCATGGAGTACATGAGCCGCCGGTGCACCGGCTTAAGGCCGTCCCGCACGTCCGGCAGGGCCCGGGACACGATGACCGACATGGCGTAGGTAAGAAAGTCGTTCTTTACTTCATCTTCTATGGCGATGGGAATAACCCTGCCGCTGGGAGCTGTTCCTTCCAAAATTCCCGAATCAGACACTGTATGTTCCTTAAATTTGATGCGCCCCGATTGAGCCTGGGCTCCCGGCAGTGCGGATTTGTCTCTTCCAGTATAGCAATTTTGAGGATATTAGTCACCCTTGGCGGGGTAGGGGAATGTCTCTAGATCCTCCGGGAGCCCGGTTTTACCAGGGGCAGGCCCTGCTTGCATAGGGGGCATTCCTCAGGCAGCCAGCTCTGGGCCTCCATGCGGCATGCGCTGTAAAAGGGCCAAGGGTCTTTCAGGTCCGGGGCCCGCCGGTCGACGATGCAGGCCAGGGCTGTCACCTGGCCCCCCAGATCCTCCAAGGCCTTGGCACATTCGCCGCTGGATTTGGCGGTGGTCACCACATCCTCGGCGATGATAAGCCTCTGCCCCGGCCGGACTTCAAAGCCCCGCCGTAAAGACATGGTACCAGAATCATCCCTTTCGGTGAAAAAAACCGGCAGCCCAAGCTGGCGGGCCAGCTCGTAGGCCACGATGATGCCCCCTATGGCGGGGCCCACCACCGCATCGGCCTGGATCTTCCCCAGGGCCAGGTCGGCCTTTAGGGCCGCTGCCAGGTCTGAAAGGGCCGCCTCTGCCCGCCGTGGGTCCTCCAAAAGCTTGGCGCATTGAAAGTAGCGGTCCCCATGGCGGCCCGATGAAAAGAGAAAATGCCCCTCTAAAAGGGCACCCGATTGTTTTAAGAGTTCCTGTATATCTGCCATGGGGCCATGGTAGCATAGCTGGGGGCAAAAAAAAACCTGACCACCCTTAGGCGGTCAGGTTGTGCTTACGCTAGTTTCTTACCACTTAATACCAAGGCCAATAGAGGGCTTCACGAGCCAGTTCATCTCTACGCCCCTGCCGGTGATCTTGGAATATTCCGGGACGCTGTCATTATCCAGGTCGTTAAAGCCTTCCAGGGTGATGATCCGGTAGAGATCCAATGCTACCATGGTGCGGCTGAAGAGGTAGATGGTCCTGTCAAAGTGGAACTGGACACCCAGGCTGACCGCGGGGCCAAACTGTAGATCCTTCCTCTTGAGCCATTCGCCGGCTGATGCCGGTGGGGTTCCGCTGGTAACACCAAGGATGGGGGCCCAGACTTCATCGCTGAAGTAGTAGAGGTGGCCGCCGATTCCCAGGGGTACTTTTAGGAGGTCATTATTAAAGATATTAATAATGGGCCCTAAAAAGGCGTTAAAGCCGAACATGGAGACATAGTCAGAGGTGGGGGTGGCAAAACCCTGGAGTCTGGTCCCATAAAAGATGTCCGCATCGACGGTTACACCAAAGGTTCGGTTAAAGTTGGTAACGAAGGCTACCCCAAAGGAGGTCGAAGCGGTGACGGTCTTGTCAGGCCTGCGGTTGTTAAGGCCGTTGTCGGTGGGGTTATTCCACCAGTAGAGTTCGCCGTCATCGAAGCCATTGGACCAGTGGATGGGGAAGCCCATGCTGAATTCCATGTTGAACCGTTCGAAGCGGGGTTCAGCGGCAGCACCAGCAGCCGGTTGTTCATCCTGAGCAAAGCCAAGGCCCGTAATCAGGATAAGTGCGCAGAACACTAATAATAGTTTTCTCATCATTTTCTCCTTGTTGTGACAAAATATAAATTATCTACCGTTTAAAATGATACAACCTTATCCAGAGGATGTCAATAATAGTTAATCCTATAATCTCCCAGGATGCTAAAGCCTATCTTCTCGTAGACCATCCGGGCCGGGGTATTCCGCTTTTTAACAAAGAGGCTGATACTCCTTCCGGTGGTCATGAGGGTCTGCAGAAAGACCGCACACATCCTGGTGGCTATGCCCCGGCTCCTGAGGTCGGGCCGGACATAGACCCCTCCTATCTGGAAGTAGTTCTGGGACTGGGCATTGGTGTTTATTTTGCCCACCAAGCGGCCCTCCAGTTCTGCCACCAGGATACGCTGGCCCGACAGGATGCGGCTCAGGTTATGCTGGCTGGAAGCGGGGCTATGGACCGCTCCCTGGGGCAGGACCTCTTCGATCTCGTAGGCCGAATGGAGTTCGTAGAGGGCCCTTTCATCCTCCCTGACGGGGGATCGGATAATCAGCTCCGGCGGACCTGCCTCCAGGGCCCTCTGGCTGGGCGAGGCTTCCAGGTTCATCAGATCGTAGTTGATCCGTTCCGCCGCATAGTAGCCCTGGGCCTCCATGAGGGTCTCCAAGACCTCCGCATCCTCCTTAAGGGCCTGGATGGCGTGGATAGGCACCTTTCCCAAAAACCGGTTAAGAAAGCGGGGGGAGGGAATATCGGAGCTTTTATTGAAGACCGGGAAGAGGGATTGGCCCGTATGGAGCAAAAGGGCCCTGATTCCCCCCTCCGGGTT
This sequence comes from Treponema sp., assembly GCA_009777335.1. Lineage (GTDB taxonomy): Bacteria > Spirochaetota > Spirochaetia > Treponematales > Breznakiellaceae > WRKT01. The sequence continues at coordinate 117,670 of WRMC01000002.1, forward strand.
GTTCAGGAACCAGGTGTGGCCCTGCTTTTCGTGGCGGAGGAACCGGGCATAGGCGGTGACGCAGAACCGCTCCCGGGCCCTCAGAAAGGCCTCCCCCTCTTTTCGGAGCTCCTCCGGCAGTTTCCGCCACTTCATCCTAGAGCCCCTGGACGCTAAAGGGGAGCCTCCCCTGGGACTCTATCCGCCCCAGGAGCACCGAAAACCCGGCGATGAAGGATTCCGGGGCGTAGCTGTAGACCGCCAGGGCCCCGTCCACCCAGTCCAGGTCCTCCAGAAAAACGGGACTTAAGACCGAGAAGACGATGACCTTTTTCCCCAGGGGCCGAAGCCCTTCGAGGATCCGCAGGCCCCCGGGGCCCGAGACCGAGACGATGATGGTGTCGGCGTTCCGGGCCTGGTTTAAAAGGGCCGCCGATGGGCCAGAGGCAGTGGTCCCGTACCAGTAGGATGCGGCCCCGGGAAAGGCCCTCCTTCCGTAGTTGATAAAGTCAGTGAAGTTTCCCACCAGGAGGATCCGCCCCGCCTCTTCGCCCTGCAGGGGAATAAGGCCCCCTTCGTTATGGGTGACCGTGACGCTCCGGGCGGCGAGGCTTAAAAAGAAGGCCGAGCCCTGGGGGTCCAGCAAGCCCTGGTCCACCCGGGCCAGGTCGGGGATCAGGGGTACCCCATCCCCCTGAAGCTGTTCCAGTTTGAGGGTCAGGATTCGGCGGCAGGCATCCCGGACCCGCTCCCTAAAATCCTCCTCGCTCTGCATGGAGGCCAGAAGGAAGGTCCAGATGGCATCGTTTAAATGGGGGGTCTGGGAGAACATGATGATATCGTTCCCCGCCTCTATGGCCTGCTTGGCCGCCCGGGAAAGACTGCCCGTATAGACCGTGGCCCCTATCATCATGAGGTCGTCGGTAATAATGAGCCCCTCGTAACCCATCTGGCCCCTCAGGAGCTCCGTCAAGAACCAGCGGGAGAGGGAGGCGGGGGTCCGGCCCCCGGGGGTATTGGGAAAGGCCAAATGGCCCGACATGATCACCGGGACCCCCTCGGCCACCAGGTGCCTGTAGGGAACCAGCTCCCGCTCCCACAACAGATCCAGATCCGCATCGATGATGGGCAGGACCCCATGGGAGTCCAGGGCGGTGGCTCCGTGGCCCGGAAAGTGCTTGGCCGTGGGAATCATCCCCGTCTCTTGCTGCCCCCGCATAAAGGCGGCCCCCAGGATTCCCGCCTGAAGGGGATCATCCCCAAAGGAGCGGGGGCCTATCAAAACCGAGTTCCGGTCGGTGAAGAGATCCACCGTGGGGGCAAAGTTCATGTTCACCCCCAAAAGGGCGATTTCCTGGGCGATGTAGTACCCGGCCCAGTAGGCATCGGCGGGCCGCCCCGAAGCCCCTATGGCCATGTTCCCCGGGGTCTCGCTGGTGGCCCCCTTCACGTGCCGCACCAGTCCCCCCTCCTGATCGGTGGCCACTAAAAGGGGAATCCCATGCCCCGAGTCCAGGGCCGCCCGCTGCAGTTCCCCCACCGTTTCGGCCAGCCGCCGGGTATCGTCGGTATTCCAGCCGAAGATCTTCACCCCCCCTATGCCCCGCTCTTTTATCCAGTCCATGATGAGGGGGGAAGGTTCGGCTCCCACCCAGCCCAGCATAAAGGTCTGGGCCAGGGCCTCTTCGTCGCTCATTTGATTGGTCAGGTAGACAGCCAGGTCCCGGGCAGAGGGGGCTTCCGGGGCATACGAGAGGGCAGGGTAGGGGGGAGCCCAGGAGATGTTCGGCCCCTCATCTTCCTCCCGGGAAGAGAAGGCCAGGACGCTCACAAAGACAGCAAAGATTGAGAGAAGGAGGATGAGTAAACTTCGCCGGGTCCCTGGAACTCTCATGGCCCCTAGTAGGCCTCCCCTCTTAGTTCGTCTATATAGGCCGCAGCCCAGTGGGCCGCCACAGCTCCATCGGCGGCGGCGGTTACTACCTGCCGGAAGGGGGTGGTCCGCACATCCCCCACCGCATAGAGCCCCGGAATGGAGCTGGCCATCTTCTCGTCGGTGATGATATAACCCCCCTCGTCCAGCTCTGCCTTAAGGGGGCCCTCCCCGTTGACCAGACTGCTCTGGGGGATGGTCCCGGTAAAGATGAACACCCCATCCGCATCTTCGGCGTCCAGGGGGGGCCCCTCTTCCTCCCCTTTATTGTTGGTAGCCCTCAGGATCACCGACTGGAGCTTTCCCCCCTGGCCCAGGATCTCCTTCATGGTCAGGTTAAACCGGACCTGGATGTGGGGGTTCTTTAAGACCTGATCGGCCAGGGACTTCTGGGCCCTAAAGCGGTCCCGCCGGTGGATGTGGACTATTTTATCGCTGAGCCTTGAAAGAAAGAGGGCCTCCACACAGGCCGAGTCGCCGCCCCCCACCACGAAGATTTTCTTGTTCTTAAAAAAGGGGCCGTCGCAGGTTGCGCAATACGAAACCCCCCGGCCGTAGAATTCTTCTTCCCCCGGGATCCCCAGCTTCCGGTGCTTGGCCCCGGTGGCCATGATGATCGCCGGGGCCTGCCTGGTCTCCCCGTTCCCCAGGGTGACCGTAAAGGCATCCCCCTCTTTGGATAGACCCAGGGCCGCTTCGGAAAGGAACCTGGCGCCGAAATCCACCGCCTGCCTATGCAGGTCGTCGGCGAACTGGAAGCCCGTTTTTCCCGGAGCTATGCCGGGGTAGTTCTCCAGGGCGTCGATCAGCAGGGCCTGGCCGCCGTGGGCAAGCTGTTCCAAGACCAGGACCGAAAGGTTCGATCGGGCACCGTACTGGGCCGCCGTAAGACCCCCCGGGCCGGCCCCTATGATGATAAGATCCGCGTCCATAAGCAAAGCTCCGTAATGAACCGATTATAGGGTGAATTTTCGAAATTTGCTAGGTCTATGGGTCTCCTGCCCCTGATCACCCCGCCGGTTTAAGGGTCGATTAACTCGTAGTTTATATCTGCAACCCTGGTGCAGGCCTTAAAATCCCCCTCGCTCTCTTTAAACCAGGCAAGAAAGGCCTCCTTCGTTTTGATCCGGCCCAGGGGCAGCTCGGCGCTGATGGACAGGCTATGCTCGGTTTTATAGCGCCGGACCTCGGCGATGGCCCCCTGCAGGGCCTCCCCAAACTCGAGGATCTCCCTATCCAGGCCCCCCTGGGGAATATCCCATTGGGTCAGGTGGATCGAGGGGGCCCCCACATGGGCCTTAAAGCCCCGCTGGTAAATGTACTCAGCCTGGTGGGGTATATAGATGGCATAGATCTGTAATATAGAAAGAAGACAATGGTAGATGGCATACTGCCCCGACCGGCGCCCCTCTTCCCCATGGAGTTCCGGTTTGTAGAGCCGGTCCTTCACGATTTCGATGTAGTAGTCGCAGAGGTCCCGCCAGAAAAGCTCGTCCGCCGTCTTTCGGGCCAGCCCCACCTCGTACTCATCCAGGTGCCGCACCGCTTCCAGGAGGCACTCCCGGGTCCGCTCCATGATCCAGCGGTCCGCCGGCATCAGAGCAGGGGGTACATAGGAGGGATCGAAGTCTTGAAGGTGCCCCAGGACGAAGCGGGCCGAGTTCCACAGCTTGGTCATAAAGCGCTTCGAACCCTCCTCTATGGCCTTAAGGTCAAAGTACATGTCGGTCCCCAGCCGGGCATTGGCCGCCCAGTATCGAATCGCATCGGCCGAGTACTCCCCGATCAGATCCTGGGGGCTTAGGTCCGAGTTGGACTTGGACTTGCTGATCTTCTCGCCCGGCTTGGCCAGGACAAAGCCGCAGATCATGATGTCCTTCCAGGGAATATCCCCCCGGTGATAGAGATCCATCACCATGGTATAGAAGGCCCAGGTGCGGATGATCTCGTGGGCCTGGGTCCGCATCCCCATGGGGAGGAATGAATCCCCCTCTCCCTTAAGGCCCTTCAGGGTATCCAGGTTGATGAGGGGGGTGATGGAAGAAGTGGCCCAGGTGTCCAGGACCGCCCGGTCCCCCTCAAAGTCCCGGGCGCCGCATTCGCAGTCCCCGCTGGGGCTGTTTTCCATGGGGTTCACCGGAAGCTCCTCCGGGGCGGCATAGCGGGCCTTCCCGCAAGAGCGGCAATACCAGACCGGGATGGGCACCCCAAAGAAACGCTGCCGGGAGATACACCAGTCCCATTTAAGGCCCTCCACCCAGTTCACAAAGCGGGCCTTCATGTATTCGGGGTGCCACTTGATCCTGTCTCCGGCCTTTAAGAGATCTTCCTTCTTGTTGAGCACCCGGATATACCACTGGGGAGAGGGAATTATCTCCACCTCGGTGCCGCACCTTTCGTGGACCCCCACCACATGGCTTAGCTCCTCCGAGCGGTTCAGGAGCCCCTCCCTTTCCAGCAGAGCCACCACCTCCTTTCGGGCCGCCTTAACACTCAGCCCCCCGATAAGGGGCAGCTCTTCTGCCATGGTGCCCCCGCTGAGGATCACCTTCTTGTAGGGAAGCTGGTGGAGTTCCCCCCATTCCACGTCGGTCAGGTCTCCGTAGGTGGCACACATGACCGCCCCGGTTCCCTTGGCCATGTCGACCTTTTCGTCTGCCAGGAGGGGCACTTCAAAATTGAAGAGGGGCACCTTCACCATGCTGCCCAGGAGCTCCCGGTAGCGCCCGTCTTCGGGATGGACAAAGACACAGACCACCGCCGGAAGCAGCTCGGGCCTGGTGGTGGCAATTTCCAGGGGCCGCCCCTGGATGCTAAAGGGGATGTAATGAAAGAAGGTCTCGGTTTCTTTTGAATCCAGCTCCGCCTGGGCTATGGAGGTGCCGCACTCGGTGCACCAGAGGACCGGCGATTCCTTTAGGTAGGCATGCCCCCCCTGGGCCAGACGGATGAACGAAGCCTGGGAGAGCTTTTGGGTATTGGGGCTAATCGTAGAGTAAAGGAGCTTCCAGTCGCAGGAGAAACCCATGGACTTCCAGAGGGCCATGAACTCTTCTTCGTAGCGCCCGGTGATGCTGATGCAGTGCTCCCAGAACTCCTTTCGGGAAAGGTCCCCCGCCCGGATCCCCAGCTCCTTTTCCACCAGCCGCTCCGAGGGAAGGCCGTTGTCATCGAAGCCGAAGGGATAGAATACATTGTAGCCCCGCATGCGGCGGTACCGGGCGATCATCTCCGCCTGGGTGTAGCTAAAAATATGCCCCATGTGGAGACTGCCGCTTACCGTAGGAGGCGGGGTGTCTATGGAGTAGAGGGGCCGGGGGTCCAAAGGGTCAAAGGAATAGATCCCCTCGGCGGCCCAGAACTCCTGCATCTTTCTTTCTATTGATTGACCATCGTAACGCTTTTCCAGTTCTTCCATGAGCTAGGGTAGCATAAACTATGCTAGGATGGGTATATGAATTATCATTTTGATGGCGAAGAAGAGATCCCCTCGCCGGCCCTCGTCTTTTATAGGGATCAGATTGAGAGGAATACCGATGGGGTCATAGCCCTGGCGGGGAATCCCGAACGCCTCTGGCCCCACGTAAAGACCCACAAGACCAGGGAAATTCTCCTCATGCAGATGGAGAAGGGCATAAGCCGGTTTAAGTGCGCCACCATAGCCGAAGCCGAACTCTGCGCCCGCACCGGAGCCCCCCATGTGATGATGGCCTATCCACTGGTGGGCCCCGCCCTTGGCCGCTTTGCCGCCCTAAGACAGAACTACCCCCAGACCTGCTTCTGGGCCATAGGGGACGACCTGGGCCAGTTGCAGCTCCTCTCCCAGGCCCTCGCAAAAACCCCCGGGGACCCGCTCCCCCTCTGCATCGATGTCAACATGGGCATGGACCGCACCGGGGTAGCCCTGGATAGCCTGGCAGAATTTTACACCCAGGCTCGTACCATACCGGGCCTTAGGGTCCGGGGCTTTCATTGTTATGACGGCCACCTGGGCATAGAAAACCAGGATGAAAGACGAAGGGCCCTCTCTTCCCCCCTGGAAAAACTTCTTTCTATTATAGAAGACCTTAAAAAAGAAGACCTTAAAAACGCTGGGGAGGAAGAACCCCTTCTTATCATGGGAGGCAGCCCCAGTTTCCCCCTCCACGCAGAGCACAGGGGGGTATACCTTTCCCCCGGGACCCTCTTTGTGAACGATTATAACTACAGCCGGAAGTTCAAGGACCTGGACTTTCCCCCCGCCGCTGCCGTCCTAAGCCGGGTAATCTCCCACCCCACCGGGAAAACCTTCACCCTCGATGCAGGCCACAAGGCCCTAGGGGCCGACTCCCCCCTTCCTACCCGGGGCTTCCTTCCCAGCCTGCCCCAGGCCATCCCCATCCTCCACAGCGAAGAACACTGGGTCTGGCAGCTAGACCAGGGCCCCCTCCCGCCCCTGGGGACCGTCGTCTACATCATCCCCGGACACATCTGCCCCACCGTGGCCCTCTACCCCCAGGCCCTGGTAGTAAGCGAGGCCCCCGGCAGGCAGATAGAGTATTGGGACATAGCAGCGAGGAATCGGAGGATAGAGGTGTAGGGTAAATTTGTAGGTTTGATAATGGCTCCTTAATCCAAGACCTCATTATTCCTTCACCGCTGGACAAAAACATGCCCCTAGCGGCTCCAGCGGCTCTGACTACTCAATCCTGTAATCTAATGAACCAAATCTTTCTCTATTGATTGAGTAGTCAGACCGAAATCGCCGCCAGGAGCATTTTTTGCTCCAGCTGAGCAAGTAATGCGCGGTTGGACTTAGAAGAGCCTTTAATAATCAATCTTCCAAGTGTGATGGGGGAAGAGAAATTTTGATAGATACATGACCAGAGTGTCAGTCACTCTGTGCTGGGCTCTATAGAGCTCCAGTGAAGTGATCATCATCCTGGGCTATCACCATACGCAGTAATCATCTCTTACCCATAGGTGTAGAGTAAATATGCTTTACCACCAGGTAATTAGGTTTGATCTCGCCACACGAGTGGGCAAACACTGGGAGGGGTGGGAGTTGCTTGGGGCTAGGAATATCTGGGAATTCTCCGCCGGAGGAGACCTCGGACGAAGCAGAATAGGATATAATGAGAAAATCTCCGGCATCCAGTATGTGCGAGGGAAGCTGAACGCAATGATAGAATATGAGAAACTGGGTGCCGGGGGCTCCGTAGGCGGGTTCATCTCAATTCCTAGACCTGAGCGACACCCACCCCTCATGTGGTTAGAAAAAATAAGTGGCGAGATCAAACCTACCTCCTTACCCTCCTCCTATTCTCCTGCAGCCTTATCGCATAAGCCTTATAGCTGTCCTGTTCGAGCAGTTTGCAATACCTTCGAGGGATAGGCTTTCCCAGATAAGCAGCCAGACGGTGTATCAGTTTAGGGTAGGTAATGGCCCCATTCCGTGAAAAAGACGCCGCCACATCATAGTTAAACATCGACGAGCCCCCATTTGACCCGTGGTCTGCTACCCTAATGTGAATGGCTCGGGGATGTGCCCGGGTGCCGGCAAGTATTTTTATGTAGACCGAGTTTGAATAGTCAGAAATATTTGAGAAGGTATTATAACCCCAATAATGAATAATATTTATAAGCTCCGCACCAATGCGTTTTGTGTTAAAAACATAACGATTCATAGCAACCTCCAAAATGTAGTATCCCCAGGGGGGAATATTATATATGGGAGGTGAAACACCCTTTATTGTGCTCGCCATGGGGGCACCAGGTTCCCAAGCTTGGATACCCCCACAACAAACTATTATATTGCTAATACTATAATTGCTCTTCGAAAACTGAAGTTTTCGAATTACCCTACTGTATATAGATTATTATAGATTAAATCCTAGTCATCCTCATCCCAATCGTCCCAGTCGTCATCATCATCCTCCATGGGAAAGGGCCTCCCCCAGGCATCCAAACCGTTCTGGGCTTTCCTGAAAATCTCAATGTTAGCGTTCCTGGCATCATCGGACTCACCAAAAAAATCTGACATACTCTTACCTCCATAACATGTACTCGCCGGGAGTAAAAGGATCTCCCGCCGCTTGAAAATGGAGGGTGCCCCTCGAGCTTCTTTAGCTTTTGGGACACCACACCCTATATTATATGGGTAATATATGTGTATTATATAAATGGATATTATATATGTATTATATATATTAGATGTCCGAGAACCGGACTATTATATGACGGCCAGGAATCGCCCCTAGGAAGGATCCTGTCGTAACTCTAATGTATAACATTTTCGCAGCCCTGTCAATGCTTTTTAGGAAAAAAATGTTGTTTTTTTTCAATTTTGTGAATATTGTAGAATAGGGGGAAACATAGTGAAATTTGGCCTTTTTATGGTGATTTGCATGTTCATTCCGCCCCTCTTAATAGCTGACCCAGTCGGTGCCATCCCTTCTTCTCATGATCCCATAATTAACGAAACAGACACCCGGGCCAAAATCATGTTGTTCATGGAACAACCCTTTGTTAATTCCCGCATTGCTTATCCCAATTTAGGGGGATATGAACATTATGAAGAACTGTACCTGCATCTGGGGCAACCTTTGTCAGAATACGAAATTATTAAGGGCCTGGATCAGCTTGAAGAAGATCCCGACAATAATGCCCGCCACATGGACTTTGGCTATTATTCGATATGGGCCTTGTACCTGGCCAAAGAAGACAGGGTCTATATATATCGAGTTACCATAGAACTAGGTGATGAGTTGCTGCAGCATCAGATCAATAAAAACAGCAGCCCTCAAGATATAACCGGAATATTTCCGGATTTTTACAGGATCTCCAGAAATCGTTTTAATGTCGTCACCGCAGTTACGTTTTTCTTCGGCTTTGATTATCCCCAGATAAATTTTGCATATGAAGATGAACAGTTAACCCGCATAGCATTCACCCTGGTAACACCATGAAGGTATATATTGTTTGTTTACTCCTGTTCTTCGGAACCATCCTTTCCGCCCAGGATGTAACTTTTACCGAGGGAGCCACCAGGATCACCAGGGACATGGCTTCCCCGACCGAAAATTTAGAAGCCATGGAAGCCTATAACAGGGGCACCGAACTATACAGGCAGAATTCCTTTACCGAAGCTGAACCCTATTTATTGAAGGCCATCGAACTGGACAGTAATTATGTGGATGCCATGGATCATCTGGGCCTGGTGTATAGAAATTTGAATCGCTACGATGAAGCCGAATATTGGTACCTCCGATCCATAGAAACCAACCCCGACAATATAGTCCCCTACCTTAACCTGGGGGTGCTGTACCGCTTTCAGGGCATGTTAGAAGATGCCCGGCTGATCTACCTGAGGGCCCGGGATCTGGACCCCCAGGATCCGGAACCCTATTTTGGCATAGGCATGGTCTACCAAATGGCCGGACTTTATGAAGTGTCAATCGAGTTTATTAACCTGGCCATGTCCATCTATTATGAAAGGGAATCCTTGCTTACCTTTAACGCCTTCTATGCCCAGGGATTAAATTACTATTTTTTAGATCAATACCAAGAAGCCCTTGGCTACTTCAGAGCTGCCCTCATAGGCCACCCCCAGAACACCAGGATCCACGAGCTGATCATGGAACTGGAAGAAATCCTGGATTAGGTCAGGGCCTGGGTCAGGGAGTTAAAGTCATTTTCCTTGCCCAACAGTTCCAGGTAGACTGACACCATGCCCCTATGGTGGGCGCTGTGGCTGAACAATTGCAAAAGCCAGGCCCCAAAGTTCCGCTCGACCGTGCCGTTTCTGCCTTCGAACTTGACGACCCCCGCAAGATCCTCTTCGGTCACCTCGGCGATGAAGTCGTTCATAAGCTTATCCAGGACCGGCCGTTTAGCCAGGTACTCATTTTTGTCTTCGAAATAAACGGTCCTAAAATCGTAGGACTCCCCAAAGAACGGATCCTCCAAAGCCTTAAAAGCCCGAAAATTCTTAAACCGGTTACAGTACATGATATCCACGGTGTAATTGTGGGAACAGATAGACCGGACCGTCTTAAAAAAACCCTGGAACTCCCTGTTCCACTCTTCATCGGTGAGGGTGCTCACCACCTTGCACAACCCCTCATTGGCCTTTTCATTGTACCGGGAAAATAAGCTAACAGTGTTCGTGTTTGTCATAGGGTCCTCCTTATCTGCATGGGTCTATATATTAGAATCAAGTATATCATGCTTTTTTTAATAATATCAGTTCGAGAGGGGTTTCTTTTTCCCCCTCCTCATCTCCGCCTGCATCTTCTCCCGGGCCTCAGCGGCGATGACATTGAAGCGTATTAACTCCCGTATGGAATCCAGATGAACCGCCGTGACAGAGCCCTTCCTGTCCAGGGCATTGAAGGCCAGCTGTATGGCCATGCGGATCCATTTGATGACATTTTTGGTCAGGGCCTTATTTACCTTCACCGCCCAGGTTTCCTGGTAGTAGATGGTGAATTCCTCTTTTCCCGATACTTCCTTCATAAGGCTGCTTGGCTCTGGGAGGAGTTCATCCATCTTTTGGTCCAGAACCGCCGGTCCCTTGGTCTTCCCGGTTTTTGCATAGTGGGCAAAATCCCTCTGGTTCATCTCCATTAGGTAGGAATAGACCAGATCTTCCGGCCCCCTGGCCAGGGCCCGCTCCAGGTAGGGCAGCTTTGATGGGCTGTTGAGGGGCCCAAAGCCTATGGAACGCAGCTTTTCTTCGTATTTTAGGAAGATTTCCCCTATAGCAAGCCATTTATAGATACTACTCCGATTCTTCTTGGTTTCTTCCGCCAGGGCCATGACATAGGCACTCATGTGGGGGAGCCCTAGGCGCAGGTAGAGCTTCTCATCCCTGATCCTCACCAGGCAGAGACCCAGGTTCAGGATCGAGTTATCGAGGTTCATGATGATACCTAGGAGGTGCCGATGTAAACGCCCCGGGGCAAGAGAAGAGGGGGATCCATGAGAGCGATTCTTTGAAGGGTGTAGTAGAGTTTTCATGGGGGTAGTATAGCACCGAAGGGGGAAAGATCAAGTAGATGAGTATACATGTGTAGACTTAATTGGATGAAATTATTCCAAAGGTTAAAAATTATTGTTCCATCAAGCCCAAGACCTCTATACTCCTTCACCGCTGGACAAAAACATGGCCCCCGCGGCTCCAGTGGCATGACTACACAGTTTGCATATTGGCAGTGTAAAATTAATTGTGTAGTCAAGCCAAAATCGCCGCAGGGACCATTTTTTGCTCCAGCTGAGCAAGCACTGAGCGGTTGGACTGAGAAGAGCCTTTAATCAATCCTCCTCCAAGCGAGGTAGGTGGGGAAGAGTGATGAAAAAGGCAGACATAGGTGTCATATTTCTGAGGGCGGAACCCCTAGGGGTTTAGTGGGGCCATCAGTACCCTGGGGTATCATCATACACAGTTAATCATCTCTTACCCATGTATGGGGAGGGGATAGAGATGATGTACCGCGTGTGGTGATATCTTCCATGGTGTTACATTGGTTATACCATGCAGATGGTTCTCGATGATCATCTTCTATCGAACCACCCGTATTGTACTGTGCTGGTGCAGCAAAAATCTCCGGCGGCGACTTCGGCTGCTGAATTGATCTATACATACTAGAATGGGAGTATGGGATGCAGGCCGCTAGGAGCCGCAGGGGATTGTTTGCTGACCAGCGATGGGGGATATGGTCTGTCTTCATAATAGATACATCATCACGGATTGTTTACTGTTTAGCGCTAGCTAGATGTGCTGGCAGGTCTTAGTGGCTATATAATCCCACCTTTATTTATCTTCCTATATCTATTATCATATACCCATCTAAACTAAGGAGTCACACATGAATCTAATCTTTTTAGGGCCCCCTGGGGCTGGTAAGGGTACCCTGGCAGCCAAGGCTGTAGACATATTGAAGCTTCCCCATATAAGTACCGGGGCCATCTTCCGGGCTGCCATGGCCGAGGGGACCCCCCTGGGGCTCAAGGCCAAGGCCATCATGGAGGCGGGGCAGCTGGTGGACGACGAGACCACCATAGGGCTTGTGAAAGACAGGCTGGCTCAGGATGACGTAGGGGGGGGCTATATTCTCGATGGCTTTCCCCGGACCATCCCCCAGGCGGAGGCCCTGGCGGCCTTCTCAAAGGTCCAGAAGGTGGTGAACTTTGACATCCCCGATGAGACAGTCCTGGAGCGCCTTGGGGGCCGCCGGGTCTGCCGCAAGTGCGGTCATAACTTCCACGTGATCTTCGATAAACCCAAGACCGAAGGGGTCTGCGACCACTGCGGCGGAGAGGTCTACACCAGGGATGACGATAAGGCCGAGGCCATCCAAAAACGCCTTGAAGTCTACCGGGCCCAAACCGCCCCCCTCATCGACTTCTACCGGGCTCAGGGTATCATGGTTGACGTAGACGCCCGCCCCCCCGTAGACCAGGTGGTGGAGAACTTTAAAAAAGCACTAGGAGTTTGATAATAACATAACGGCAGGGGGCAGGTACCTCTGCCGTTTTTTTGGTTTAATTTGGAAAAACCAGAAGGAGAAACCTTGTTTAACCCTGATTACAACAACATAGTAAAGGCTGCAGAGAATAAGAAACCTGAGCGTATCCCTCTTTATGAACATACTGTTTCTCATAAAATCATGGAGACCATGCGAGGAGTAAGATTCTCAGATCTCTACAATGGTACCTATCAGGATAAATTGGAATTTTTTCGCCATTACAGTGCTTTTTTTAAAGAATCCGGTTACGACACTGTTAGTTATGAATGTTGTATCGGCCCGGCAATGCCCGGGAGCGGTGCCTTGGGAAGGCAAAAGGAAGGGGTTATAAAGACCCGTAAGGATTTTGAAGCCTACCCTTGGGCTTACGTTCCGGATTTTTACTTTGAGATGTACGGGGATTATTTCCGTGCCCTGGATGAAGTCATGCCTCCAGGGATGAAGGGGATAGGAGGGGTTGGTAACGGTGTTTTTGAGTGCGTCCAGGATATCGTGGGCTTTCAAGAACTCTGTTATATAAAAGCCGATGATGAAGATCTTTATAATGATCTTTTTGCAAAAGTGGGAGAAATTATAGAAAAAATATGGGACCGCTTTTTAGAAGAGTTTGCGGATCTATACTGTGTCTGCCGCTTTGGAGATGATTTGGGTTATAAGTCAAGCACCCTGCTTAGTACCGAAGATATCAAAAAGCTGATAATTCCCCAGTACCGGCGTATTGTAGATCGGGTTCATGCCCATGGCAAACCTTTTCTTCTCCATTCATGCGGCTGTATCTTTAACGTTATGGATGATATTATTAACGAGGCCGGGATTAACGCAAAACATTCAAATGAAGATGTTATTTCTCCATATTCCCGGTGGATCGATGAATATGGCGACAGGATTGGTAATTTCGGCGGCCTGGATACGGATGCACTCTGTGATTCTAGCTCCGTAGATGTACATTCTTATACAACAAATATTTACCGTCTCTGTGAAGCAAAGAAAGGGGGAGCTGCCATTGGCAGCGGTAACTCCATCCCCGATTATGTCAGCCCCGATCGCTATAGCTTAATGCTGGAAACTGTCCGCACACTTAGAGGGGATTTTAAATAACCCCATACTTTTTTCTGCATGATTAAGTCTCATTTTCAGTAATGGCTTCCAGAAACTGTTCTGGGGTTACAACGGGAATTGAGCTGGAAGCGAAATCTTTAGTATTGCGGGTAATGATATAATTGACAGATAAACTTTCACCAACGACATACTGGACTGAGTCTTCAAAGTCAGACCAATCAAGATCCAGGGCCTGATAAATATGGCTATCGGTCACTGTTGCCGGTTTAAAGACAGACAGGATTTTTTTTAATGCCTCCTTAGTGGCTTCTTTTCCATGTCTTTTTCTGGCTATAAAATATATGTCGGTTATTGAAGAAGCAGATATGAAACCAGAAATTTGCTTTCGTTCTACATAGTCAAAAATAATTTTAGAATGAGTTAAAAAAGCAGTGTTTTTTAGTAAAACATCTAAAACGATATTGGTGTCAACAAGTATCTTCATTTTAGATGCTTGGCCAATCGTTCCATACGGAGTTCTTCAAGATCAATATCTCCCATATCTGAAAGAAATCCAACAAGGGAGTCCGATATGGGTGTTGGTGTATCCAGTGGAATGATTGTTTCTGTTCTTTCTGAGGCAATCGGTTGTATTTTATCCTGTTCAGGAAAATTAATTATCACATCCATCCTCCCAGCGGGTACTTCATGGGGAAGGTCAATAACAAGGCGGCGGTTTTCTGGTATATCTACGGTTTGGGTAATGGTCATGCTCTAAGCATATGCCCTTTTTCTTACCTTGTCGATAGGTTATAAATAACACCCATGTCCACCTGCTTCATCACCCTGCGGTCAGGCCCCCATCTACCGGGAGGGCTACGCCGTTTAGAAAGGAGCCTTCGTCGGAGGCGAGGAAGAGGGCGGCGGAGGCGATGTCTTGGGGGGTGGCCAGGCGGCCCAGGGGGACTTCGGCGAGGCGTTCGGATTTTTTTTGGGGGTCTTGAAAGAGGATTTCGGTCAGGGCGGTGGCGGCGGTACTGGGGTGGAGGCTGTTGCAACGGATGTTTTCTTTCCCATAACGGACAGCGATGCTTTTGGTTAAGAGGGTAAGGGCTCCCTTGGTGACCGTATAGGCTTCGGTGGTGTAGCGGTGGCCCACGAGGCCGCAGATCGAAGACATGTTTATGATAGAGCCCCCGCCGTTTTTTCTAAGGAGGGGGATGGCATGCTTGCAGCCCAGGAAGGGGCCCTTCACGTTTACCCCCAGCATGGCGTCCAGGCTATCGCTGCTCATCTCTTCTATGGGTTCCCGGATATTTATCCCCGCGTTGTTTACCAGGATGTCCAGTTTCCCCACCCATTCGATATGGGCCCCCAGGGCAGAAATCCAATCTTCATCTATAACAACATCCAGGGGGAAGAAGCGGGCATCCCCTCCCTGGGAGCGAATCTCTTCGATAAGGCGCTCCGCATGTTCCCTTTGGGAGGGGAGGTCGGCGATGGAGACCTGGGCTCCCTCCAGGGCGAAACGCTGGGCCATGGCGGCTCCCAGGCCCTGGGCTGCCCCGGTGATGAGGGCGGTCTTTCCCTCGAGCCTCACTATTTGCGGACCTCTACCTTGGCGAGTTTTTCATAATGCCTGATAAGGGAGCAATGGTCGTTGGTGTCCATGCCGTCCACCCTCAGGGCCTGGAAGCTTTCCATAATCTGGGCGGTCAGGGGGATGGGGACCGAAAGGTTGTGGGCCGTGTCCAGGGCGTTCTGCAGATCCTTGATGTGGAGTTCCACCCGGAAGCCGGGCTTAAAGTTCCCCTCCAGGATCATGGGGATCTTGGCGTTCATGGCCGCCGAGCCTGCCAAGCCCCCCTTGATGGCATCAAAGACCGCCTCGGGGTTGACTCCCGCCTTGGTGGCCAGGACAAAGGCTTCGCTCAGGCCGGCGATGTTCAGGGCCACGATGATCTGGTTGGCCAGTTTGGTCACGTTGCCGGCTCCTATGTCCCCCACCAGGACCACCGAGGACCCCATCTTATCGAGGATGGGTTTTACCTTCTCGAAGGTTTTTTTGTCTCCCCCTACCATGATGGCCAGGGTGCCGTCTATGGCCTTGGGCTCCCCTCCCGAAACCGGGGCATCCAAAAAAGCGCCGTTCTTGGCCATTACCGCGGCCCCCACTTCCTGGGCCACCGCCGGGGCGATGGAGCTCATGTCGATGACTATGCTCCCCGACTTAAGGCCCTCCAGGACCCCCCCGGCCCCCAGGATGGCTTCCTTTACATGGGGTGAATTAGGGAGCATGGTAATGATGATGTCGCTCTTGGAGGCCACTTCCTTGCTGGAGGCCGCCCCCTCGGCTCCCAAAGAAACCAGGTCATCGAATTTAGCGAACTTGTCGTAGACCACCAGCTTGTGGCCTCCGTTGATTAAATTTTTTGCCATGGGCCGGCCCATGATTCCCAGTCCTATGAATCCTATGATTGCCATGAATAACTCCTATCAAACTTTTTTATTTCAGTGCCTTGAGCACCGCCTTGTACACATGGGTGGAGCTGAGGCCGTAGGCATCGAGCAGCTCCTGATAGTTCAGGGCCGAGGTGCCGAAGCTGTCCTGGATGGCCACCTGGGCAAAGCGGCAGGGGGCCTCTCCCGCCAGGGCCGAGATGATGGCCTGGCCCAGCCCCCCGGTCTCCACCGCCTCTTCGGCCACGATGACCGCCCGCTTCCCCGCGGCGTAGGAGAGAAGTTCCCTTTTGTTTAGGGGCTTGAGGGTGCTTACGTTGAGGACCTGGGCGCCTATGCCCTGGCCACGGAGCTTTTCTGCGGCCTCCAGGGCCTTACTCACCATGACCCCGGTGGCAAAGATGGCCGCGTCCTCTCCCTGACTAAGGGGATAGATTTTTCCTATCTTATAGGACCCCTTGGGGGCGGGAAGGTCGGGGAGATCGTTCCGGTTGATTCGAAGATAGACGGGCCCCTGGTAGGCTATGATCGCGGGGATCATTCGCTTTACCTCAGCTGCATCGGCGGGGTTAAGGACCACCATGTGGGGGATGGCCCGGATGATGTTGGCGTCCTCCACCGACTGGTGGGTCTTGCCGTCCCCAAAGTCCGAGAGGCCGCAGCTGGAGCCCACGATTTTTACGTTGGCCCGGGGGACGGCGATGGAGCAGCGGATCTGGTCGTAGGCCCGGCCGGCGGCAAAGACTGCAAAGGTGCCGGTAAAGGGAATCTTCCCCGCCAGGGCAAAACCAGCGGCGGCGGAAGTCATGTTCTGTTCGGCGATGCCCATCTCAAAAAAGCGCTCCGGGAAGACCTCCTTGAACATGTAGGACATGGTGGACTTGCCGAGGTCCGCTTCCAGGACCACCAGGTTGGGGTGGAGCTTCCCGGCCTCGATGAGGGCTTCCCCATAGGCCCGGCGGAGGCTCGAGCTGCTCATCTGGTTCCTCCCTTTAGGGCGTCCAGTTCCTGGATAGCTTTTTTGTAGGTCCCTTCATCCAGGATGCCGTTATGAAAGGCCGCATTCCCCTCGGCGAAGGAGAGGCCCTTTCCCTTGACGGTGTCCAGGATGATGAGGGAGGGCTTCCCCCTGACGGCATCGGCTCTTTTTATGGCGGCGATGATGTCTTCTATATTGTGGCCCCCGGCGGTAAAAACCTCCCAGCCAAAGGCCCTCCATTTTTCTTCCAGGTTGGGGATGGGGAGGATCTCTTCGGTGGGGGCCATGCCCTGGACTTTGTTCCAGTCTATGAAGGCGGTCATGTTGTCCAGCCCGTAGGCCGCCGCGGCCATGGAGGCCTCCCAGAGCTGCCCCTCGGCCTGCTCCCCATCTCCCATGATCACGAAGACCCGGGCGGGGCTCTTGTCCATTCGCAGGGCCAGGGCCATGCCGAGCCCTATGGAGAGCCCCTGGCCCAAGGAGCCCGTGACGGCCTCTATGCCGGGGATGCTTAAGTCAGGGTGGCCCTGGAGGAGGCCCTTGAGGGTCTTTACCCGTTTGAGTTCTTCCCGGGGGAAAAGGCCCAGCCGGGAGAGGGCGGCGTACTGCACCAGGGCCGCATGACCCTTGGAGAGGATGAGCCGGTTCCGGTGGGGGGATTTTAAATTTTCTTTTGATAGGCCCAGGCGGTGAAAGTAGAGGACCGCCATGGTTTCTGCCAGGGAGAAGGAGCCCCCCAGGTGTCCGGGATTGTTGATCCCGATCATTTCCAGCACATCGTAACGAAGATCCAGGGCGATGGATTCTAATGTTTTAACGGAATTCATGATCCATACGGTTTTGTAAGGTAGTTTGAATATATTTGCGTATCCGGGTCCGCACATCCGGGTCTATCCGCTGGGTAAAGAGGATCACGTAGACCTTGCTGCTCCCGTCCTGGCGGGATCCAAAGGCTATGCCCTCCACTTTGAGGAGCTGGGTCTGCAGGCGGATTTGGATGTCCGCAAAGAGTCTGTTCTTGGTCAGCTGGGGGTCCTCATCGAAGGTGCAGGAAAAGCCCACCACGCTGATGTCCTTGATGGTCCCGTTGACAAAGTTGCCGTCCACGGGGATGTTTACGGTGGTGACGGTCTCGCCGTCCATGAGGGCCCGGATGTATTTTCGCCGGCCCTTGGCATTTACGTTGGTCAGGTTCGCGGTGACCTGCCGGATGGCCGAAAGGATGTCGGACTTTACCACCGTGTAGCCGCAGCTTACCTTGAGCTGTTCGGTGTATTTTTCCCTTAGGGTATCATCCTGGGTGGAGCTTAAGACCCCCACATCGACCTGGCTGGTCTCCTGGTTCCCCATGATCCCCCGGATCCAGGCCTCCCAGGCGCTTTCTTTCATTCCATCGCTAATATTGGCGAAGACGATGGAATCGGGGTACTTGCCCAGGATGTGCCGGAGCTTTGATTCATCTCTTAAAATGTAGACTTCGTACTCTTCCTGAGCGAGTTCCGCCACAATTTGGTTCTGGATAAGCGCCGAGGGGTGGAGGAAGAAAATTTTCCTTCCCAGGGTATTTAAGTTATCATTCCCAGCCATAAGCCATTATAATGAAACTATGGCTCTTGTTCCAGTACCGAAACATGCTCCCTTTTGGGGGGTCCTGGTAATTATATTCATGACCTCCTGCAGGGCCCCGGGGACGGCCATGAGCCCCCGGACCGAGGAGGCCCTGGGGACCATCTGCACCATCAACCTCTTTGACCAGGGCTCCGAGGAGCTTTACCGCCGCCTTTTTGGGCGTCTTTCTGAGATTGAGGGGATCTTTAGCCCCCACCTGGAGGGCTCCGACACGGCGCGGCTTAATCTGGGGGCCGGTCTTGAGCCCGTGGAGCTGAGTTCTTCCTTTATATACGTCCTCGATAAAGCACTGGACTATGCGGAGCTAAGCGGAGGGGCCTTTAACCCCGCCCTGGGGCCCCTGATAAAGCTCTGGGACATAGGGGGGGAGGCCCGGATTCCTTCAATCTTCGAAATTGAGGAGGCCCTGGAGTTAAGCAATTACCGGGAGTTGGAGATATACCCCCAGGCAATGCTGCTCCGGAGGGGCATGGCCCTGGACCTGGGAGCTATCGTTAAGGGCTATGCTCTGGATGAACTAAGGAAGATCCTTATAGAAGAGGAGATTGACCGGGCCATCCTGGACCTGGGGGGGGATGTCTATGTCCATGGGGCCAGGCCCTCGGGAGACCCCTGGCGGGTGGGGCTCCAGGACCCCCGGGAGGGCCTGGGGGGTTACCTGGGGATTATCAATGCCCAGGATGCAAGCATAGCTACCTCGGGGACCTATCAGCGCTACTTTGAGATTGAGGGGCGGCGTTACCACCACCTCCTTTCACCGTTTACCGGCTACCCGGTGGAAAATGGCCTTATGTCAGTGACGGTGATCAGCCGGTCCGGCATAGAGGCCGATGCCCTGGCCACCGCCGCCTTCGTCCTGGGCTGGGAGGAGGGGAGGGCCCTTATTGCCCGCTCTGAAGGGGCCCTTGGGATCTTTGTCTTTGACGATGAAACCCTGCGTCTGGTTGGGGAGGCCCAGGATGTGGAATTTGAGCTGATAGCCGGGGAGTACCGCCTGGCGGAGTAATCCTACTGGAATCTTATAAGCTCGATCTCGAAGATGAGAAAGCTATTGGGGGGGATCAGGTCCTCGAGGCCCTGTTCTCCGTAGGCCAGCTCTGGGGGCAGGATGGCTATCCGCTTCTCTCCGGGGCTCATGTCCATGATGGCCTCGTCCAGCCCTGGAATGATCCTCCGCTGGCCCACGGGGATCTCCTGGGCACCGCCCGAAAGGTCCGTGTTGGCAAAGGCCTCCCCGGAAAGGAGGCTCCCCCTTAAGTTGACCACCGCGGTGCTCCCCTCCGAGGGTTTGGTTCCTGTGCCGGTCCTCTCGATCACCCAGCGGAGCCCCGAGCTTCCCACCTGGGCAGAGGGGAATCTTTCGCTGATCAGGGCCAGATCCGCATCCCGCTGGGCCCTGGTCCTAATCGAAGACTGGGCCCTCTGCTGCCGTAACAAATTATCGAAGGCCGCCTGATCGGCCCGGAAGGCATTGGCCGCCGCTCCGTTGCGGATGATGGTGATCCGGGTGATCCGGTCTCCCTGGCGAATGTTGTTTACCACGTTCTGTCCCAGGACCACCCGGCCAAAGACCGTGTGTCTTCCGTCCAGGTGGGGGGTGGCGGTGTGGGTGATAAAGAACTGGGAGCCGTTGGTCCCCGGCCCCGCATTGGCCATGGAGAGGACCCCCGGGCCGTCATGCTTAAGGTCCGGATGGATCTCGTCGGGGAACTGATAACCCGGGCCGCCGGTGCCGGTTCCCAGAGGGCAGCCCCCCTGGATCATAAAATTGTTCACCACCCGGTGAAAGTTGAGGCCGTCGTAATAGGGTCTGCCCCCGGCGGCGTTCATGCGGCCCTCGGCGAGGGCCACAAAGCTGGTTACGGTAAGGGGGGCCTTCTCGTATTCCAGGCGAAGGACTATATCACCCCGGGGGGTGGAAATTCGGGCAAAGAGGCCGTCCCCAAAGATGGGGTCCCCCGCGAGGGTTCCCGTCATGAGGGTGATTAAAAGACAGCCAAAGGAAAATGTGCGCATGGTGACTCCTGTATACTTATGAGTATCGGATCACCGGAGGGTTTTCTACATTTTTACCCGGCCTCGAAAACTTCGGGAAAGGGTGAGTCTGTCGGCGTATTCCAGGTCTCCCCCCACCGGGAGCCCCGAGGCCAGGCGGCTAATGGAGAGTTCCAGGGCTGGGAGCTTTTCGTTCAGGTATTTCTGGATGAAAAGGGAGGTGGTGTCCCCCTCTATGGTGGGATTGAGGGCCAGGATCACCTCCTTGACCTCCCCCTGCCTGATCCGGTCCATGAGGGCCGGGATGGCCAGGTCGCCGGGGTTGATTCCTTCCAGGGGGGCAATAAGACCCCCCAGAACATGGAAGACCCCGCCAAACTCCTGGGATTCGTCGATGACCCGCACATCCTGGGCCCGTTCGACCACGCAGAGGAGGCTCCGGTCCCGGCTGGGGTCGGTGCAGATGGGGCAGGGGTCATGTTCGGTGAAGCTGCCGCAAGTAGAGCAGCGGATGATCCTTTCGTGGAGGCCCGAAAGTTCCAGGGCCAGGGACTGGGCGTAGGAGGGATCTCCCTCCAGGATATGGTAGACCAGGCGACTGGCACTCTTTTTTCCCACCCCGGGGAGGCGGGAGAGAAGGACCACCAATTTGTCCAGGGTGCTGAAGGAGTTAGGGCTCCTTTTACTGCTCATCGGGAGCCGCCCTGGGGAAAGCCTCCGGGAAAGCCCGCCAGACCCTGGAGGCCCCCGGGGATCATGCCCCCCATCTCCTGGGCTATGGCCTCCCGGATCTTCTCCATGGCGTTGTTGAAGGCCGCGGCGATAAGATCCTGGAGCATCTCCGTGTCTTCTTCCCCCGCCACCTCTTCGGCTATGCGGACCGCCAGGACCTCCATCTTGCCGTTCATGTCGATTTCGGTCATCCCCCCTCCGGCGGAACCAGTAACGCTGATGGCCGAGAGCTTCTCCTGGAAGGAACCCATCTCTTCCTGGAGCTTCTGGGCGTTCTTTAATATGTCAAAGGGATTAATGTTCATTTTTTTTCTCCTCTATGATGGTTCCTCTAAAAATCGAGAGGACCTGTTTTACCCCCGGATCTACCTGGGGGGCCTCTTCACGGGGAGGAAGAGAATCGGCGTTGTTTTTTTCGGCCATGCGTCGCTGGAAGGCCTCGACCATAGAGGGGGTCTCCTTGTGACCAGAGGGGCCTGCATTGCTACTGGGCGCTTCCTGTTCTGGGGAGCCGGTCCCCGCTGCCCCTAGGTTCTGGGCCGGGCTTCGGTCTTGCTCTCCGAAGCCCCTGGTGCTAAAGGGCGGGACGCTCCCAGGAGCCCCTGGGCCCTCTCCACCGCCTCGTAGAGTTCCCCGGGGGAAACCCATTTTTCCAGCCAGCAGAGTTTGGAGACCAGGGTTTCCAGTTCGAACCGGGGGGAGAGGGAATAGCGGATGTCCCGGTAGAGCTGGTAGAGGAGTTCCTCGGCCCGCTCGAGCCGCAGGCTGTCGTAGCGTTCCAGGACCTGCTTTGAGTAGCGGTCCTGGTTATAACCCAGGATGGATTCCCTTGTGACCTGGGCCTTGATAAGGAGCAAGCTGTGAAAGTAGTCCGCCAGGCCGCTGATGAAGGTCTCGACCGCCACCCCCGAACCCAGGAGCTTTTCTATCAGCGAGTAGGCCAGGGAGAAGTCCCCGGCGGCGCAGGCTTCGGCAAATTCGTTATACTCGTCCAGGCCCACCAGGCCCAGTTTTTCTTTTATGAGGGCGGTCCTGATATGGCCCTCAGAGAAGGAGACTACCTGATCAAAGAGGGTGTAGGCATCCCGGCAGCTGCCGGTGGATTCCCGGGCTATCCAGGAGAGGGCCTCTTCTTCGGCGTTGATCCCCATCTCGGCACAGGCCTGGTAGAGGAGGGCGGTGATGGTCTCGGTGGAGACGAGCCTGAAATTAAACTGCTGGCAGCGGCTGCG
The DNA here is from genome assembly GCA_009777335.1 of Treponema sp. GTDB lineage: Bacteria > Spirochaetota > Spirochaetia > Treponematales > Breznakiellaceae > WRKT01. Next base: position 140,155 of record WRMC01000002.1, read on the forward strand.
GATGGTGGCCGGGACCTTTTGTAATTCCGTGGTGGCAAAGATGAAGACCACGTTGGGAGGGGGTTCTTCTATGGTTTTGAGGAGGGCGTTAAAGGCGCTGTTGGAGAGCATGTGGACTTCGTCGATGATATAGATCTTGTAGCGCCCCGTGTTGGGGGGAAAGAGGACCTCTTCTTTTATTTGCCGTACATCGTTGACCCCGGTGTTGGAGGCCCCGTCTATTTCGAGGACATCCATACTCATGCCCCGGGCTATCTCCAGGCACTGGGAACAGACCCCGCAGGGGCTGGCGGTGATGTGGGCCTCCGAGGACGCGGCGGTCTCACAGCGCAGGGCCTTGGCCAAGAGCCGGGCGGCACTGGTTTTTCCGCAGCCCCGGGGCCCCGAGAAAAGGTAGGCGTGGGCGATATGGGCATATTCCAGGGAGTTCTTGAGGGTCGCCACCACAAACTCCTGGCCCGCCAGTTCGTCAAAGGTTTTAGGTCTCCGCCGGGTAGCGGTAACTTCATAGGCCATGGGTAGAGTATAGCGGGTTTGTTAAGATGATGAAAGGGTAGGAATTAAAATGACACATTCGATCAAAAGACCTCAGGTGCAGTTCCCCGCTGGACAGGAAACAATCTGCAAGAGGGGTGGGGGCCGCTCAGGTCTAGGAATTGAGATGAACCCGCCTACGGAGCCCCCGGCACCCAGTTTCTCATATTCTATCATTGCGTTCAGCTTCCCTCGCACATACTGGGTACCGGAGCTTACTTCATTATCCTATTCTGCATAACTCGCGGTCTCCTCCGGCGGAGAATTCCCAGATATTCCTAGCCCCAAGCGACCCCCACCCCTCCCTGTGTTTGTTTACTTAGGTGGCAAGATCGACTTTATGCCTACACGCTTCATCACTCTTCCCCCACGATAACATTTGTAGGATTGATTATTAGAGGCTCTTCTCAGTCCAACCGCTCGGTGCTTGCTCAGCTGGAGCAAAAAATGCTCCTGGCGGCGACATTGGCAGGAAAAAAGTGCTAATTACTGGAATACAGCTATAGGACTTTCCTGCCACCGGAGCCGCTAGGGGCATGTTTTTGTCCAGCGGTGGACTGCGCATGAGGTCTTGGTCTTAGATTGAACTGTAGTGGCATAATTAATTCTACAAAAGCCCCTGCCAGGGGGACCACGGCGCAGGGGCTAACTGCTTGCCGTTGCTTCCTTCCGGACCTGGCGGAGTTGGGCGGCAGCTCCTCGCATGGTTCCTGACAGAGACAGATTCATAGTAACCCGAAGCCCTGGATTACTCAATGGGCATAGGCAGGAACCCAGACCGCCTTATTGGGGGTAGAGGACAAAATGGGCCTGGGAACCCCCCAGGAGCAGGGCAGCAGCTTCCTGGAGCTGCGAGGGGCCCACCTGTCGGTGGAGGCCGGGGCGCTCATTAAGGCGGGACAGGGGGGACCGGAAGATCTGGGCCGAGTTGGCATAGCTCTGGGCCAGGTGGAGGTTCCGCTGTATGGCCTGCTCGTGGCCCTGGATGAGGGCTTCCCTGGCCTTCTCCAGAGTTTCTGGGTCTATGTCCCCCTCCCTAATCCGGACAAATTCCTGGTAGACCGCATCGCTTAGTTCCAGGGCCCGTTGGGGGTCGCAGATAAAGTAGACCCCCCCGGAAAGCTCATCCCTGGGGATGGGGCTGATCGAAGCCCAGGATGAAATCGTATAGACCCCCCCCAGGTTCTCCCGGATCTGGTCGGTCAGCCGGATGTTCAGGTATTCATCCAGGACCGAAACGGCGGCGGCCATGGTCTCCGAATAGGGGTAGGGAAGGAACCAGCCCATGTAGACTGCGCTCCTTTCATCCTGGCCCCGGTGGATTTCCCGAAAGGTGGTTCCCCTGGGCCGCTGGGGGTCCGTGGGATCCCACTGGTTAAACTCCGGCCCCGGGGGGATAGAGGCCAGGTAGGTTTCGATGAGGGGGCGGATCTGGGCCAGGTCTATGTTTCCCGTAAAGACAAAGACATAGTCGGCGGGATTAAAGAGGCCCATCAAAAAGTCCAGGGCCTGGTCCATATCAGCCTGGTCCAGATCTTCAATAGTAAGGGGGTGGTAGCGCCGGTTGCCGTAGATGGTTCGGGTGATCTCCCTATTAAAGACGAAGGTGGGATCATTTTCCTGAAAGGCCATGGAAGATCTCCTCTGATCAAGGAGGACTTCGATTGCCTGGCTGTCTAAACGAATCTGGGTGAAGTTAAGGTAGAGCATCTCAAAGAGGACCGAAAGATCCCGGACCGATGAGGTTCCCTGAAAGCCCCGCAGGTGGCTCTGGGTCCAGAAGGAAAGGGAGACCTGCTTGTCCAGGAGCAGTCTTGTAAGCTCGCTCCGGTTAAAGGAACCCAGGCCCGAGGCGTTGAGCATCTCGGCGGCCAGGTCTGCGGAAACCGCCGTAGAGGGGGGCGCACTAAAGGTACCCCCCCGGGCCTGGGCGTAGAAGCTGAGCTCGGCGGTCCGGTTCTGGGTCTCCTGTAGGATGACCTCCGCTCCGTTACTGAGGATCATCCTCAGGGCTCCGGTGTCCTGGTCTAGGGTCTCTGCGAGGATGCGGCCCGGAGCGGGGAGCTCCGGGAGCAGATCACCCTGCAGGGCCCTCGTTGCCGGGGGACTTATAGTTGCCCTTCGGGCGGCGGCTCTGATGGCCCTAATCTCGCTGTCTTCGGGGAGGCTGGGAGCTTCTGCCTCGGGGGCGCTGATGATCACCGTCAGGTCATCAGAGGCAAAGAGTCTTCGGGCGGCCTGGTTAATTTCGTTTATGGTGATCCCCGGAAGAAGGCGCTGGACCGCATCAAGCTCCCAGTCCACATCGGCAATCACGTCCCCCCGCAGAAAGTGCCGCGTAAAGGATCGGACAAAAAAATTGGAGGATTGGTTATCCCGTTCCGAGGCCTGCTGTTCCATAAAAGCCAGAAGGGAGGCCTTGGCCTCGTTGACCTCCTCTTGAATAAAGCCGTAGCGGGACAGGGCCTCCTGGGTTAAAAAGAGGGCCTCCAGGGTCTCCTTGGTCTGGGCCGTCTTGGCCTGGGCGGCGAGGATGAAGAAGCGCCCCGAATAGCCGTAGCTGCTGCTGCCCCCCCCGGCCCAGACATAGGGGGTTTCCAGCTTGGCCTCTTCCTCCTGGAAGCGTAATGAGAGCATGGTAAAGAGGAGGTATTCAATAATGCTTTCCCGGTAAGAGGCGATATCATTTTGGGGGGCCCGGGGGCTTAGCTTCCAGTAAAGGTCCACCCTGGACCGGGCAAGCTCGCTGTCGGTGATCACCAGGGTTTCAAGGCTCCCCCGCCGGGGAGGGGGAAGGTCATGCCGGGGCCGCCTAAAGGGGCTTGAGTCTTCCCGGGCCTCTGGCAGGGAGAAGTGTTCGTCCAGGGTGCTTTCAAGATAGGCGGCGTCAAAATCCCCGACGATGATCAGGGCCATGTTTTCGGGCCTGTACCAGCGGCGGTAAAAGTCTTCGAGCCTTTGGGCCGGGGCGGTTTCGATGACCTCCAGGAGCCCTATGGGGAGCCGCTGGGCGTAAGGGGAACCCCGCATGATGGCCTGGAGGAGCTCCCGGCTTACCCTCTGCCCTGCCCCGGTGCGGAACCGGTATTCTTCCATAATAACGAGCCGCTCGTTTTCAACCTCATCGGGGTTAAAGGTAATGCTGTGGGACCAGTCGTCTATGACCGCCAGGGCCATGCCGGGGATTACCCTTCGGCCCCCGGCTTCGGTCTGGACCGGCACCTCTATGCCGTAGACCGTCTCTTCGAAGGAGGTGTAGGCGTTTATATCGGGGCCGAACCTCATGCCCAATGAACGAAGGTAATTGATAAGCTCGGTTTGGGGGAACCTGGCGGTGCCGTTAAAGGCCATGTGCTCTACAAAGTGGGCCAGACCCTGCTCGTCCTCTTCTTCCAGGATGGACCCGGCGTGGACCGCCAGGGTTAAGAAGGCCCGCCCCTCGGGGTAGGAATTTTCCAGGAGGTAGTAGCGCATCCCCGAGGGGAGCCGGCCCATCCGTACCTGGGGCATCATGGGGATGGGGTCCCCGGCTCTTCCCAGACCGCTGGACGAGATGGCCCGGGCGGAACCCGCACAGGCGCTTAGAACGAGGGAAAAAACTATAAGAAGGCAGAGGGGAAGGGCCCGGGGCCTAGAGGGTCGTATATTCATAATAGGCCTAGTATAGCATCACCACAAACTCGTGTCGCTTACCTTCCGGGCTATTTCGTTGACCAGAACCAATAGGATCAGGTTTATGATGGAATCAAAAAAACCTATGGCCGCAGCGAAGGAGAAGTTCCCCACTCCCGTTACCAGGCCTATCTGGTAGACATAGGTAGAAATTATTTCCGAGGTCATGCGGTTGAGATCGTTCTGCATAAGGAAGGCCTTCTCGAAGCCTATGGACATGATGTGCCCCACCCGCAGGATCAACAGGATGATCACCGTGGGTATGATGGCGGGGATGTCGATGTTCTTGATCCGCTGGAACCGGGTGGCTCCGTCTACCACCGCCGCCTCGTGGAGTTCCGGGTCCACCGCCGAAAGGGCCGCCAGGAAGATGATGGAATTGAAGCCTATGGTCTGCCAGGCCCCGGACCAGACAAAGAGATGGGGAAAGGCCGAGGCGCTGGACATGAGATCCCTGGGGTAGTTGCCGGTGATTTGATTATAAACGACCCCGTAGAATCCCACCCGGGGGTGCAGGGCCACCAGGAGCATCCCCACCAGGACAATTTCAGAGATAAAGTAGGGCAGGTAGGTAGACATTTGGACGAATTTTTTATAGGGGTAAAACCGGGCGGAATGGAGCGCCAGGGCCAGGATGATGGGGATGGGGAAGACCGCAAAGAGGTTATATAAGGAAAGGACCAGGGTGTTCCGGATAAGCCGCCAAAAAATGGGGGAGTTAAAGAAGCGGGTAAACTGGCCCAGGCCTATCCAGGGGCTGCCCCAGATGCCCAGTTCTATGGTGTAGTCCTTAAAGGCAATCTGGACTCCGTACATGGGCATGTATCTGAAAACGAGGAGCCAAACCGTGGGGACCAAGAGAAAGACATAGAGCTCCCAGTTGGCGATCATATCCCTTTTGTAGCCCTTGTAAATATTTATTTGCCGGGTCCAGGCGGATTCTTTTTTAACCTTTCCTGCTTCCATGTGCTCATGCTCCATCTTGGCTCCATGTTACCACAAACTGGTCTCATTTAGCTTCCTGGAAATTCCGTTTACCAGGATTAACAGGGTAAGGTTGATCACCGAATCAAAGAGCCCCACCGCTGAAGCGAAAGAAAAATTCCCGGTCCCCGACACCAGGCCAACCCGGTATACATAGGTAGAAATTATTTCCGAGGTCAGGCGGTTAAGGTCATTCTGCATGAGGAAGGCTTTTTCAAAGCCCACGGACATGATGCTCCCGGCCCTGAGGATAAGGAGGATCGTAATCGTCGGGAGGATGGCCGGGATGTCGATGTAGCGGACCCTTTGGACCCGGGTGGCCCCATCGACTATGGCCGCTTCGTGGAGCTCCGGGTCCACCGCCGAAAGGGCCGCCAGGAAGATGATGGAGCTAAAGCCCACGATCTGCCAGGCCCCGGACCAGACATAGAGATGAGGAAAGGCCGCAGCGCTGGCGAAGATGTTCCGCGGATACTCTCCGGTAAAGTAGTTATAGACATTGGCGTAGAGACCCACCCGGGGGTGGAGGACTATCATGAGCATCCCTACCAGAACCACCTCGGAGATAAAAAAGGGCAGGTAGGTAACCATTTGGATAAACCTTTTATAGGAGGGGAAGCGCATGGTGTTGAGGGTCAAAGCCAGGATGATGGGGATGGGGAAGACCGCAAAGAGGTTGTAGAGCGAAAGGGTGAGGGTGTTTCGGAAGACCCGCCAAAAAACAGGGGAATGAAAAAACCGGGTAAACTGGTAGAACCCCACCCAGGGGCTGCCCCAGATGCCGTCCCGGAAGGTGTAATCCCTAAAGGCGATCTGCACCCCGTACATGGGGACATACCTAAAGATGATGAGCCAGACCGTGGGGATCAATAAAAAGAGGTATAACTCCCAGTTGGCCCTGGCGTTTCTTTTAAGGAGTCTGATTTTTGGGTTCACCGGCTTCTCATCTTGAAATTATTTCCAGGTCAAAAAAAACCGGCCCAGGCAGCCCAGGCCGGTTCTTTTTAATTAAAGGCTCACTACCTTCCCATTCTTTGGGTCAGCCTGGAATGGGCAGCCCGGTCAACTTCCAGAAGCTGCCTATAGCCCATCCTTTGCAGGGTATCAATGTAGCCGTCCCAGTCCCTCTCTATGTCCATCTGCCCGGTGGAAAAGAGGGCCATGCACTGGCGTACATAGTCCCGGATGTTGATGCGAGTTTCGTTCCATTCCTCTAACTCCCTGGAGGTCCATTTTAAGGGGATGGGCCATTCATTGGGGGTAAAGGGGAACATCTGCTGGATAGCCAGACCCAGCCGGTATTCACCGTTGGCTTCGTCGCCGTCCCAGGCCATGGCGGACTTGCGGTTCATAAAGTCTATGCCGAACTCGTCCCGCCAATGGGCGGTGTTGTTATCACCCCAGGTGCCCACCAGCTCTACAAAGTAGGGGTCCGCGGGACCTATGTTGGGGCCCATGGTGGCATAAAGACCCTGCTCGTGGGGCAGGGAGAGCCGCCAATGGACATCCTTCATGCCATAACGGGGGATGATGGCAAAATCCGGGTCCGCGGCGAAGGAGTCGATAAAGCGGAAGGCCGCTTCGGGATGCCGGGCCGAAGAAGAAATGCCAATGTTAAAGGCCGGGGCTGCCAGGTGGAAAGAGTTGGCCGCATAGCCGTGGGGGCCTTCGACCACCCCAAAGGGCATGTAGTCCAGGAGCCGGGGATAAGAGGCCCCCCAGCCGCCTATGGTGACCCCTATAAGGGGATATTCCTGGTTGGAGATGGCAGAGATGTTCCGTTGGGTCAGGGCCGATTCGTCCCAGAGCCGCTCATTAAAGAGGTTGTTCATCTGCCGCAGGGCTTCCCGGTACATGGGCTTGTCGTATTGAACATCGAGGACCCCGTTTTCGACTATCCAGAACTGCTCGGTGGTAGAGTAATCGCTGTAGAGGAACATCCGGGTAAACCAGTTAAGCAGGTTTCCCCTCCAGTCCGTGTGGCCCGTCAGGGGGATTTCGTCGTTCATGATGCCGTTTCCGTTCACATCATTGTCCCGTATGCCCCGCAGGTAGGAAATAAACCAGTCATAATGGGGGATCCGTCCGGGGTGACCCTGGGCGGCACCGCCCCTCCACTGGTCTTCGCTCATCCCCAGGGCGGCGGCGAACTCGGTGTTATACCAGGCCCGGCCGGAGTTGGCATTGGCGAAGACCGCACCGTAGGACATCTGGGCCCAGATGATCCCCTCGTCGTCCATGCCGTAGTACCAGGGGTCTATGCCCATATCATGGAAGATGTGCATCTGGGCCACGGCGTTTTGGGTGTGGTAGCCCAGGTGTTCGATGTAGTCGTTCAGGGGGATAATGGCCCCCGCCCGGCCGTAAGCTTCTCGCCGGGCTGCGTCGCCTAAGCCTATCTTAAAGATGATGTCCGGCAGGGCCTCGCCGGAGGCGACTTGCAGGTTAAGACGGGTTTGTCCGTCTGCCCCGGGATCGTAGAACACAAATTCCATCTTGATGCCGTTAAGGTCTTCCAGGTAGCGGGTAAGATCATTGTTGTAGTAGTCTGCGACCTGTAAGAAGATCTGAAGGCCAAAGGAGAGGGTGATGGGCTCCCTGACTATGGGAAAGGTCCCGGCGGGGGTAAGGTTGGGATCTTGAACCACATAGGTTCCCCCAGCCCGGGTACTGCCCTGGGGCCCGGCACCCCGGTTACATCCCAGCACCAGGATGGCAAGGAGGGATAGTACAAGGGCGATTAAGATTCTTCTTTTCATTAGGTCTTCCTTTAAAATCATGATAAAAAAAAACGGGTTTAGGGATGAACCCCAAACCCGTTATGTTAACTCAGTACCTTTACGTAGCTTCCTATCCTACAGAATTATCTGGCAGGTACAGGAGGCCGGGGGGGATGCGCCATTTGGCTGCGGAGCCTTGCATAGGCCCTTCTATCAAGTTCCAGGAGGTTTTGGTAACCCATTCTCCTGAGGGTATCAAGATAGGAATCCCAGTCCCTTTCGATGTTCATCTGACCGGTGGCGAAGAGGGCCAGGCTCTGCCTTACGTACTGTAAGACGTCAATTCTGGTCTGATCCCACTGATCAAGTTCAGCGGTGGTGTAGACCAGGTTGATGGGCCATTCGTTGGGGGTCATGGGGAACATCTGCTGGATGGCTAAGCCGAGACGGTACTCACCGCCCCCTTCGTCGCCGTCCCAGGCCATGGCAGACTTGCGGTTAAGCCAGTCAATACCAAATTCATCCCGCCAGTGGGCGGTCTGGTTGTCGCCCCAGGTGCCGACTACTTCGGTCATGTAGGGGAGTACCGGCCCAATGTTGGGGCCCTGGGTTGCATAGAGCCCAGGCTCGTGGGGAAGAGACAGACGCCAGTGAACATCCCTGGTGCCGTAGCGGGGCATAATTGCAAAGTCAGGATCCGAGGCCTGGGCATCGAGGAGGCGGAAGGCCACTTCGGGGTGCCTGGCATTGGAAGAAATTGCAATTGGGAACTGGGGTACGTGCATCCAGTAGGTGTTGGCGGCATAGCCGTTGGGGCCTTCAACTACGCTGGAGGGCAGGTAGGTAAGACTCCGGGGATAGCTGGCGCCGGATCCACCAACGGCAAAGCCGATAAGGGGGAATTCCTGGTTGGCGACAGCAGAAAGGCTGCTCTGGGTGATAGCTGATTCGTCCCAGATTCTTTCCTGGTACATTTGATACATCAGGCGGATAGCATCCCGGTAGAGGGGCTGATCGTACTGATAGTAGAGCTGGTCGTTTTCGACATACCAGAACTGCTCGGTGGAAGAATAGTCACTGAAGAGGAACATCCTGGTGATCCAGGGGAGCAGGTTACCCCGCCAGCCGGTGGTACCGGTAAGGGGGATTTCGTCGTTCATGATGCCATTGCCGTTGACGTCGTTGTCCCGGACACCCCGAAGGTAGCTCATCCACCAGTCAAAGTGGGGAACCCGGCCGGGCTGGCCAGCGTTGGCACCGCCCCGCCACTGGGATTCATCCATGCCCAGTGCTGCGGCAAATTCCGCATTGTACCAGGCCCGGCCCGAGTTGGCGTTGGAGAACTGCTGTTCGTAGAACATGTAGCCCCAGATGGTTCCGTCATCGTCCATACCGTAGTACCAGGGATCCATACCCATGTTGTTAAACACGGTCATGCCCTGCACGGCCTGGTTGGTGAAGTAACCCAGGTGTTCGATGTAGTCGTTCAGGGGGAGTATGGCTCCGCCCCGGCCAAAAGCTTCGCGGCGGGCCTTGTTGCCCAGACCGATCTTGAAGATGACGTCCGGAAGGGGTTCGCCAGAAGCTACCTGCAGGTTTAACCTGGTCTGGCCGTCGGCACCGGGATCGTAAAATACGAATTCCAGCCTGACCCCAGTAAGGTCTTCAAACCACCTGGTTAAGTCATTGTTATAGTAGTCCGCTACCTGGATAAAGATCTGTAGACCCCAGGAAATGGTTACCGGCTCCCTGACTATGGGGAAAGTGCCCGGAGGGGTAAGGTTGGGATCCTGTATAGTATAGGCCCCCCCTGCCCTGCCGGCGCCTTGCCGAGGGCCATCCCTGTTACAGGCGGAGACAAAGAGTACCAGGAGAATAATCGCCATGGTAATAATAGTCTTTCGCTTCATTGAAACTCCTCCAATCATGAAACAAAAAAAATGTTAATGGACATACGTCCATTATTTTCAAATTTGGGTATAGGACCCCAAATTTTTATAGATAGTCCAATTTTAACGATTAATTTGGGCCTTGTCAACCAAAAAAGGGTTTTTATGGGGTTTATATATAGAATGGAAGGTTAAAATCAAGGTAAAAAAAACCGGTCCAGGACCCTGGGGCCCCAGACCGGTTAGATTAGCTTAGCTCTTCGTTCCGGTTCTTATCTGTCTCCGGCCGAAGGAGGGGGTCCCCACATTCTGGTGGTGGCGGCCCTAAGCCTTGCATAGGCGGCCTGATCAACGGCCAGGAGGTCGTTGGCGCCCATTCTGCGCAGGGTGTCCAGATAGGAATCCCATTCCCTTTCTACATCCATCTGGCCGGTGGCAAAGAGGGCCCGGCTCTGGGTGACGTAGTTAAGAACCTCAACCCGGGTCTGGTCCCAGCGCTCGTTCTCGGCGGAGGTATAGACCACGTGGATGGGGAATTCCGCGGGGGTAAAGGGGAAGATCTGCTGTACGTTCAGGCCCAGGCGGTATTCACCATTGGCCTCGTCCCCGTCCCAGGCCATGGAGGCCTTGCGGTTGAGGAAGTCGATACCGAACTCATCCCGCCAGTGGACGTTCTGGTTATCACCCCAGGTGACCACAACTTCGGTCATGTAGGGATGGACCGGGCCAATGTTGGGGCCCATGGTGCCATACAGACCAGGTTCGTGGGGCAGGGAGCGGCGCCAGTGGTGCCCCTCAAAGCCGAAGCGGGGATAGATGGCAAAGTCATCGTCATAGCCCTGGGCATCGAGGAAGCGGAAGGCCGCCTCAGGATACTGGGAGTTGGATGAAATTACCCAGGGGAATACCGGGGTATGGAGCCAGTAGGAGTTAAGGGCCACACCGGTGGGACCTTCGACTACCCCCATGGGCATGTAGGTCAAGCTTCCGGGGAAGGGCCTTCCCGCGCCGCCGCCGCCGGTACCGACGCCGATGACGGGCCATTCGCCGCCGTTAAGGGCCGTCAGGTTACCCTGGGTAAGGGATGATTCGTCCCAGAGCCTTTCCCGGTAGAGCATGTTCATGGTCCTCAGAGCGTCCCGGTATTCCGGTTTGTCATAGGTGTACTGCAGCTGATCGTTCTGCACCATCCAGAAGGAATAGGTGGAGGTATAATCGCTGTAAATGTGCAGCTTTTGGAGCCAGCCCAGAAGATGGGCATGCCAGCCGGTGGATCCCGCCAGGGGGACCTCGTCGTTCATGATGCCGTTGCCGTTGACGTCGTTGTCCCGGATGCCCCTTAAATAGGCCAGGAACCAGTCCCAGTGGGGTATACGGCCCCGGTGACCGGCGCTGGCGCCGCCCTGCCATTGGGATTCATCCATCCCCAGAGCTGCGGCAAATTCGGTGTTATAGACCGCCCGGGCCGAGTTGGCGTTGGAGAACTGCTGCTCGTAGAGCATGTAACCCCAGATGACCCCTTCAGAGTCCATGCCCCAGAACCAGGGGTCTATCCCCATGTAGTCGAAGGATTGAATCTGAGCAATGGCCCGCCGGGTATGCACACCCTGGTGTTCGATGAGATCGTTCAGGGGGATAATGGCACCGGCCCGGCCAAAGGCTTCGCGCCTGGCCTGGTTCCCCAGGGGTCCCTTAAAATAAAGGAGGTCCGGGAGGGGTTCGCCTGATGCTACCTGTAGGTTAAGCCTTGTCAGACCGTCGTTTCCGGGATCGTAAAAGGCAAATTCCAGGTTGATCCCCAAGAGGTTTTCAAAGTACTTGGTGAGCATGTTGTCATAGTAGTCCGAGACCTGGATGTGGACCGGAAGCCCTACGCTGAGAGTTATGGGTTCCCTGACGATAGGGAAGGTCCCCGGAGGGGTTAGGTTAGGATCCCTTACCTGGTAAGCCCCTGTTGCTGCTCTTCCTGACGGATTATCTCTATCACATGCCAGGAACGAGAAAACCATGAGGAATACCACCATGGTTAATAGGATTTTTCGCTTCATTAAACTCCTCCATTTATAAAGCAAAAAGAATGTAACAGGCCTACGCCTGCCTTTTTTGGGATGCTTCTACACGAGGTGTAGAACAGTATGATCATTCTACCCCCTAAAAATTCAGCTGTCAACTAAAAAAGGGTTTCACAGATTTATATAGAGGAAGATGACCCTAGTAAGTACCAGATTTGGCTAAAATGAGTAAAAGCCGAGGGAATCAAAAAAATCGAAGAGGGTCTGGACCTGCCGCCGGGCCACGAGGAAATCGGGCTGTATGCGGCCCCCCTCTCTCATGGCGTAAAAGTCCCTATTGTAGGGGAGCAGTTCGAAGGACATTTTAAAGCCCGCCGGTTCCATGAGGGTATATTCTATAAAGATGTTTTCTTCGCTGTCGCTGGGCTGGAAATTTATCTGGGGGGGGAACTCGGCATCCATCATCAATCCGATGACGGTTCGATAAAAATCCCTAAAGCTTTGGTCCTCCGCCTGGGTACCGTTTACCATGAAGATGGCATCATTGCCGGCTCCGAAGATGTTTACGTCGATGACCCTGCCGGCCCCTTCGACCCGAAAGCCCTCGATGCCGTCTATGTTGAGGATGATGGCAAAATGATCGGCCAGCTCGAAGGGCCGTATGGTAAGGAGGTCTCTGAGTCCGTAGACCGTAAAGACCTCGGGGTGATCGGGGGTTTTAACATAGTAGACGTTTCTTTCCACCTCGTCCCCTATAAGCAGGTTAAGGCGGCCCCTGTGGGTCTCCAGGTAGAGCCGGGCGGGGTTTTCCAGGCCATAGGGGGCGTAAGAAAGGGGGCTGTAGTCGATGTAATCGTCTATCATGAGGTTTAAAAGGGTGTCTGTCACTTCCATGAAGCGCTCCGAATCTACCCCCCGGGGGATGGCATAGGGCTGGAGCATGGCATGGATAGTAAAGACCGTAACACCGTACATGTCATCGGGTTTGGGGATGATCTCTATGGTGTGGTTGGCGGTCTCGAGCATAAAGTACTGGATGTCCAGCATTTCGAAGCTTGAAAAGAGGGTTTTATCCCTGATGGCGTTTAGATCCAGATGCATGCTGTTTCCGGACTGGAGGGGAACCAGGTAGACCATGGGGTCCCCCAGGGTTTGCATATAGATACTGGTCAGGGAGGGGCTTAAATCCCCGGCGATGATGACCGCATGGTTTCCCCTATAATCTGAAATCTCTATCATGGCCGAAGGTTCATCGAGTCCAAAGACCGATAGGTCTGCGGGCTCCACTTCGAGGCCCCGGTCATACCAGATAGTCGCCAGGGTAAGGGCCGCCATTTGGATCACATTTTGATCCAGCCTATGGTGGGTGAGGGTTTCGGGGGCCGTAATATGCCAGATCCCCTGTATCCTTTCCAGGGTGAGCCCCGAATTATGGAGCACCAGTCTTTGTATGTTGTGGGAATCTACACCGGGCATGTAGCCGGGGATGCCGGCTTCTATTTCTGCTTCCATTATCTGGCGCAGTAATTGCTCCCCCTCCTGGAGGAGTCTTATGCGGAGGAAGATACGATGTCCCTGGTAGGCCCCAATAATAAGGGCCAGGACGGCAAAGATAACCAGTATTTTGTGCTTGATCTTCAAGGAACTGCCTTTAAAAACCTTAGCTCCGCAGAAAGTTATTCCTGCGGAGCTAAGGTTATGAGGGAACTAAATATTGTCGATGGAAGATTCCATCACCGAAACTTGACCGTAGCGCCCAGGGGTTAGCATGGGCGGCTTAGCCGGTTTGGTTTCCATTTCGTAGACTTTTTTGTCCACGTTGGACTTGTCAATGGCGTCCAGGATTTCCACTGTGTGCAGGGCCAGGTCCGAACCGCTCCGGGGGGCCCTTTTCCGCCTGATGGCGAAGGCCATGTCGGCCACGGCGATGCCCCGCCAGCTGTTGTGACAGGGTTCCCGCTTCCCGCTCTTGGGGGGAACGTTGGGGTCCGTGTCGCTGAAGCCGTGGGTAAAGGGAATCTCGTAGACCTTACCGGGGTTGCCCTTCCGGGTCAGGAGGACATTGGCTCCCCAGCCGCCGAAGTAGTTGGGATCCGGCAGGGTCAGGTGGCCTTCGGTGCCATAGATGTCTACCCGGGGTACTTCGGGGTTGAAGCCCTCGGAACAGAGGACCAGACAGCCATACACGCCGTTTTCGAACTCCATGGAGCCCATCATGACCGTTTCGCCCCCGGATGCATCGAAGGGCTTGCGGTAGTCGGGGCTGGCGGTGTTGATGTAGACCCGGTCGCCGTTAAAGGTTTTGGAGAACCCAGAGACCTTCTTGACGGGGCCAAAGAGATTAAAGAGAACGTTGAGGTAGTAGCCGGCCATGTCGTAGGTGATGGTGGTCCCGTGAGCGCCCATCATGGGGTCCCGGACGAAGCCAGGGGGCAATGCTCCGCCCCGCTCGTTGGAGCCGTAGCCCCGCATACACTGGGAGTAGGCTACCAGGGGGATGCCGATCATGCCGTCGTCGACCAGCTTGCGGGCGGTCTGCCAGGCAGAGCCCATGTAGCAGTCCGGGGCGGCACCGACGTGGAGGCCCTTGCTCTTGGCCAGGTCGTAGTTGGCCTTGGCCCCTGCCAGTTCGTGGCCCATGGCCTTTTCGGAATAGGCATGCTTGCCCGCATCAAGGATGGTCTTGGTGACCGCATTGTGGTTCCACAGCTGGGTGGTGTTTACCACGATTTCGATCTCCGGATCCGAGAGGATTTCTTCGTTGGTCATCTGCTTGATGCCGAAGAGTTCCGCCCTGGCCTTGCTTTTTTCGGGGATCAGGTCCGAACAGCCCACTACTTCGACGCTCTGGAGCCCGCTGGTAAAGGTGTTGAGATAGGTGTAGCTGATGTTTCCGCTTCCTATGAGCCCAATTTTTACAGGTTTAAAATCCATGTATTCTTTCTCCTTATAATTTTAGTCAGATTTTGCGGACCCTAGTTAGGCCAGACCGAATCTGTACTTTCAGAAATAATTTTTGCAATGGCATCGTTGTCGGTCATTGCATTGATGGTGGCGCTATTGGGTTCTGCAATCACAGGCCCCGTATAGCCCACTTTTACCAGGCCCTTCATGAAGGCCTTTAGGTCATTGGCGCCGCCCCCTTCTTCTCCGGGGTAGTACCGGGGGGAGTCGGTGATTTCGTCCACCGGGGTATCCAGCTTGTCCTGGTTAAGGTGAACGATGACGATGTCCTTTTCTTCCCGGACATACTGGACAAAATCGTCCCCCTTAAGGCCCGAACAGAAGGCATGGTGGGCGTCCAGAAGGACCCCTATGTTCCCGGTGCCCACGGCATCGCAGAGTTCCAGCATCCCCGGCATGGTGTGGATAAAGGGGTAGGTCCCCCTGGTCCAGGCTCCCTTGGGACCCAGGAATTCCAGGCCTATGGAGATGTCGTAGTCTTTGAGCACCGTGCAGATAAGGCGCATCATCCAGGTGTGGAGCTTGAAATTCTCGGCAAACTCCAGGTCGTTGGAGGAGGCGGGGATCCAGGTAAGGCAGCGATGGATGCCGAACTTGGCGGCCAGGGCGGCGACGGGCTCAAGTTTGGGGAAGGTTTCCTGAAACCTCTCCTTTCCCATCATTTGGATGGGGATTCCAAAGTTTGAAATGTGCATGCCCTCTTGGCCGAGGACATCCTGGACCTGATTTACGCTTAAACCTTCTTCCATTATACTGGCAGGGCTGTATTCTATGGCGTTAAAACCGTGTTTTTTCGCCAATTTGACGGTCGAAGCAAAATCCAAGCCCTTGCGGTTCCGGGGGTTCTCCGGGTCCCGCCAGCTGGCGATATTTACAAGGCCAGCGTTTAATGATTTGTACATGGTCACCTCCAGAATCAGGATACCATGGCCCATGGGGGTTGTCAACAAACACTTTTTTTTATTGACCTTTCTCGGATCCGGGTCTACAATATAGTATTCTAAGGAGGCAAAAATGCAGATTTCATTGCCAAAGTACCGGCTAAAGGATTTCCTTAATAACCGCTGGTTCTATTTGCTGTTACTGCCGGGTTTGACCTATTTCTTCATTTTCCGATACATCCCCATGTGGGGTCTTCGTATTGCTTTTATGGATTACAACATGTTTAATCCCTCCGAAAGCACCTTTATTGGGATGGAAAATTTCATGAGGCTCTTTTCCCGGAATACCTTCGTTCCGGTCTTGTGGAATACCATCAGGATCAGTCTCTTGCGTCTCTTTGCAGGGTTCCCCATTCCTATCATCCTCGCCCTGATGATGAACGAGATGCGGAGCCTTATGTACAAAAGGACGATCCAGACCGTATTGTACCTGCCCCACTTTATCTCCTGGGTAATCATGGCGGGGCTCATGATTAACCTCTTTGACCCCTCAGGGGGAGTTATTGCCGGCATCATCCGGTTTTTCACCGGTGAGACCCCCATGGTCTTAACCAACAGAAGAATGTTCGTTCCCATGCTGGTCGCATCGGGGATTTACAAAGAAATGGGCTGGGGTACCATCATCTACTTCGCTGCCATCAGCGGCATCGATTCGGAGCAGTACGAGGCGGCCACCATAGACGGGGCCTCCCGCCTTACCCAGGTGTTCAGGATTACCATCCCCTCCATCATGCCCACCATTATCATACTGTTCATCCTCAACTGCGGAGGTATCCTTAACGCAGGGTTTGAGCAGGTCTTTATGTTGTATTCACCCCCGGTCTACGAGGTGGCCGATATCATCGATACCTTCGTTTACCGCATGGGGATAATCAGGAACGATTATGCCTTTAGCACCGCTGCAGGGTTCTTTAAATCGGTGGTCGCCTTTATTCTGATTGTCTCGGTCAACCAGCTCGCCAGGCTGACGGACAATCAAGGTATATTCTAGAGGAGGAAGCTAAGATGATTAAACAAACCACCGGCGAAAAGGTCTTTGGGGCCTTCAATTATGTTTTCTTCTTTATATTAGCAGTGGCCATGATATATCCCTTCTGGCATATCATCATGACCAGTTTTTCTTCTGCTGCGGAAACCTCCAGGGGCGGTATTTTCCTTTGGCCCCGGGGTTTTAACGTAAACGTCTACCGCGGTGTCTTCAGGAACCCCCAGACCTATACGGGGTACCAGACCACCATCATGGTAACGGTTTTGGGGACCTTTGGGGGCCTGGCAATTACCGCCATGACCGCCTATGCCTGTTCGAAGCAGTTCCTGCCCTTCGTATCGGTCATCATGCTGGCCATCCTCTTTACGATGATTTTTAACGGCGGTATGATTCCTAACTACCTCCTGATCCGGAACCTGAACCTCATCGACAATAGGCTGGCTCTTATCTTGCCTGGTATGGTCAGTCCCTTCCATATAATCATTATGAGGACCTTTTTTAGGACCATTCCCTCATCACTGGAAGAGTCGGCCAAGATAGACGGGGCCAATGATGTCTACATCTTTGCCCGGATTATCATCCCCCTTTCCAAGGCCAGTTTAGCTACCATAGGCCTCTTTATTGCGGTTGGTTACTGGAACGACTTCTTTAGTACGGTCCTTTATATTAACTCCAGCAACAAGTGGTCCATGATGGCGGTCCTCCGGAACATGATTACCAATACAGCCACGGCCATGGCCGCGGCGGGTATAGCTGCCAATGCGGACAACGAGCTTGAGGCGGTTACCGAGACCTCTGTAAGGGCCGGTACCATCGTCGTTGCCACTGTCCCCATTCTGGTGGTCTATCCCTTCCTCCAGAAGCACTTTGTAAAGGGTGTCATGATCGGGTCCATCAAGGGCTAAGATTGAAGTACAGACCGTTTTAGACCGCCTGACTACAGGATGGGCATGCCAGAGTGGAAACACTGGCTGCTCCTTCTGGGGCCAGGCGGTTTTTTATTCATTTAGGAGAAAAATGGGTGGCTTTAGCAATTACCAAGTACAGACTTAAAGATTTTCTTAATAACCGCTGGCTCTATTTACTCTTATTGCCAGGGCTGATCTACTTCTTTATTTTTAGATACCTTCCCATGTGGGGGCTGCGCATAGCCTTTCTGGACTATAACATGTTTGTCCCCGACGAGAGCGTCTTTATAGGTTTGGAAAACTTTATGAGGCTCTTTTCCCGGAATTCCTTTCTTCCGGTCCTCTGGAACACCTTAAAAATTAGCCTTTTGCGGCTCTTCTGCGGCTTCCCCATCCCCATCATCCTGGCTCTGATGATGAACGAGATGCGGAACCTCCGCTATAAAAAGACCATACAGACCGTTTTATACCTTCCCCACTTTATCTCCTGGGTAATACTCACGGGGCTTATTATCAATATGCTCGACCCCGCTGGGGGCGTCATAGCCGGGATGATTAGGTTTTTTACCGGCGAATCCCGCTTAATCCTCATAGATAGAAGAGCCTTTGTGCCCCTTCTGGTAATAACGGGGATTTATAAGGAAATGGGCTGGGGAACCATCATCTATTTCGCCGCCATGAGCGGGATTGATCAGGAACTCTACGAGGCAGCTACCATAGACGGGGCCTCAAGGACCGCCCAGGTGTTCAGAATCACTATTCCCTCCATTATGCCCACCATAGTGATCCTCCTCATCCTGAATTGCGGGGGCATCCTCAGTGCCGGCTTTGAGCAGGTCTTTATGCTCTATTCACCCCCGGTCTACGAGGTGGCCGACATCATCGATACCTTTGTCTACCGCATGGGGATAATCAGGAACGATTACGCCTTTAGTACCGCCGCCGGGTTCTTCAAGTCCGTGGTGGCCTTTATCCTGATAGTCTCGGTGAATCAGATAGCGAGGATGACGGAGAATCACGGGATATTCTAGGAGATAGATAGGCACCTTAAGTCTAAGACCTCATGCGCAGTTCACCGCTGGACAAAAACATGCCCCTAGCGACTCCTGTGGCAGGGAAGCCTTTTTTCTATAATCGTCTATGTTGTATAGCACTTTTGTCCTGCCAATGTCGTCGCCAGGAGCATTTTTTGCTCCAGCTGAGCAAGCACTGAGCGATTAGACTGAGAAGAGCCTTAAATTATCCATCCTCCAAGTGTGATCGGGGGGAAGATAAATAACGAAGTTTTTCGACAAAGGTGACAGACACCATGGGCTGAGGTGATAGGTTAAGCCTTGTATATTGGCTTGATCTCGCCGCCTAAGGGGCCTAACACGAGAGGGGTGGGGGTCGCTGTGGGCTAGGTAATATCGGCGCATACATGCGCAGAATTCCCCGCTGGAACCCCCACCGAGGCTCGGACGCTCTATGAGCGTAGGAGCCGAGGTTCCCCTCTGGAAGGAGACCGCGAGAAAAGCAGAATAGGATAATGAAGGAATCTCCGGCATCCAGTATGTGCGAAGAAAGCTGAACGCAGCAACTTAAGACAAGAAACTGGGTGCCGGGGGCTCCGTAGGCGGGTTCATCTCAATTCCTAGACCATGGCGGCACCCACCCCTTTTGTGGTTGTTTAATATAGGTGGCGAGATCAAACCTGGGCAGTTATTATTAAGCCAATAAAAAACCCCCCGGGAGTGGGGGGTTTTTTTGTTAGGTCGTTTTAGACTACTGGATCAGGTGTAAGAAGCCCCTCGCGGAGAGGAATTCTCTCATGTCCCTGTCCTGGATAGCCATTCTTTCGGTGAGTTCTTCAATGACTTCAGCCATCCCTGCGTTGTTCAAGCGGGTGATGTAGGCGTCCCAGGTGTTAATGCTTTCGTTACCGGCAATAACACTCCAGATCCAGCCGTCTCTGATGTCGGTGAGGTCAGCACCGTGGCGGTTCCATACGGGGTAGGAGACTACGTCCTTCCGTTCCACGCCCCTGGCATAAGCCTCACGGCTGTTGATGCCCCTGTTCTCGAAGAGAGCAACAGTTTCGGGGGTGTTGGAAATGTTCCAGCGATCCTTCCGGTTGAACATATCGGCGAAGATGTTGACGCCAAAGTTCATTTCGGTGTTTTCGGTGGCGGAAATAATCCGGTTAAAGGTTCCATCGGGGTGCCAGTCCCAGTCGAGGCCCTGGACGCCATGGCGCTTCATGACATAGGGACCATCATAACCGGGGGATTGCATATCGTCCCAAAGGGCAAAGAGCCGTTCGGGGTCAGATGCGTTCCGGGTGATACCGAAGAAGCACCAGGCGGCCAAGAATCCAGGGTTTTCCTGGGGTCGGCCATTGTCACCGGCTACCATGTCTACGGGGACCAGGACCGCTTCGGGGTTCAATGAAAGATAGGTGGTTTGGCTGGTGGGGTTGTTGGTGGCTACCCAGCGGTGCCAGCCGCCAAAATATCCCCTGTTCATTTCTTCGGTGAAGTTAACACCGTTTACCACCGAGTTGGGGGTCATGAGGCCCCGGCGATAAAGGTCGGCTACCCTTTCTACCCAGATCCTGGTGTCAGGATGGGCGGCGGAATAGACGAAGCTGCCGTCGGCGAGCCTACTGAAGGTGTAATAATGGTTACCATAGCCGCCGCCGGAACCCTGAATCCAGGGCCAGAAGTAGCGAAGGTCGTCCCCTGCGGCGCCCCAGCCGTAGGTATCGTTCTGACCGTTCCGGTCAGGATCGTTGTGGGTGAAGGCATAGAGGACATTTTCCAGTTCAGCCAGGGTCCGGGGAATCGCAAGACCCAGGGTGTCGAGCCAGTCTTGGCGAAGCCAGATGGTTTCGCAGCCCGGTTCGGAAATATCGCCGGGGATACGGTAAATTCTGCCGTCATCCTGGGCAAAGAAGAGGGACCGGGGGTCTTGGCTGTTGAGGTAATCCCTCATGACGGTGTATTTGTCGATCCAGCTGGTAAGTTCTACCATAAGACCGGCATTCCGCCACCGGGTAAAGTCCGGAGCCATGGAGTCGTTCCACCATACGATGTCGGGCCTTTCCCTGTCGTCGGCCATCATGAGCGAGGTCCGGGCGTTGGCATCCGCGGCCCCGGGCAGAACGATAAGCTCAAAGTTAACGTTGTAACGCTCTTCGAGCCATTGCTGCTGCCGGCTTCCTGATTGGGTGTGACCCCTTAAAAGGAGGACCCTGATGGGCATGGTTGTTTCCTGGTTTAAAGGATTGACCACTTCACTGGGATCCCTTGTCACCTGTGCCCCTGTCGTTCTTCCGCCACCCCGGTTACAACCAATGAGTACAATGGTTGTTAATACGAGGATGATGGCTAAACCAAGGACTTTGATCTTAGTTTTATGCATCTTTAAAACCTCCATAAGATTTAGTGTGGTAACACCACAATGGAACAATTTTATCACCATATAATAATTAAAACAAGCTGTATTTTTGGGATTTTTTGTAAAAAAAACCGGCCAGGCTATGAACCCGGCCGGTATGGATGGTTTTTTGGAAATTAACCCTTGATGGAGCCTATCATGACGCCCTGGGCAAAGTACTTCTGTATGAAGGGATACAGAACGATAACCGGCAGTGAACCCACGACGATGACCGCGAAGCGCAGTAACTCCATGGTACCCCTCATCTGTTCGAAGAGGTCCGGGTCCGTGAAGTCCTGGAAGCTGACGGTGTTCATGATAAGGATCTGGCGCAGGAACAACTGCAGCGGGTACAGGTTCCGGTCGGTCAGATAGAGCAGGGCCCCAAAGTAGGAGTTCCAGTTACCAACCCCGTACCAGAGGACCAGAACGGCCATAACCGCCTTGGAAAGGGGCAGGATGATCTGGAAAAAGTACCTGGTGTTACTGCAGCCGTCGATCTGGGAGGCCTCCAGCAACTCATGGGGGATACTGCTCTGAATAAAGGTTCTGGCGATGATCATGTTATATACCGAGATAAGCCCGGGGATAATCATGACCATGCGGGTGTTTAAGAGCCCCAGGTTCCTCATAAGGAGGAAGTTTGGAATCATACCCCCGCCGAAGAACATGGTGAAGGTAAAGAGGAACATAAAGAAGCCCTTAAAGGGAAGGTTCCTCCGGGCAAATACATAGCCCGCCACCATGGTCCAGAACACACTCAGGGCCGTAGCGCTGATGGTGTAAATAAAGGAGTTTACGTAACCAATTCGAATAAAGTGGTAACTAAACACCAGCTCGTAGCCCGAAAGGGAGAACCCTACGGGCCATAAGAATACTCTTCCCTGAAGCAGGGCCTGGCCGTCACTAAAGGAGGCGGAGACCACGTAAATTAGGGGATACAATACTACGATTGTGAGCAGGGTTAGAAAGCTGTATACAAAAACATAGTATATTTTATCGTCCAGAGTATCTTTCATCTTCGTCTTCTTAATCTTTGCCATATTGTTGACTCCTCCGTGTCTTATTGGTTACCACAAACTGGTTTCGTTGAACTTTCTTGATATTCCGTTCACTATGACCAGCAGCGTGAGGTTAATGACGGAGTCAAATAAGCCTACGGCTGAAGCGAAAGAAAAGTTCCCTGTTCCTGTTTCCAGACCAACCCGGTACACATAGGTGGAGATAATCTCTGACGTCATCCTGTTAAGGTCATTCTGCATTAAGAAGGCCTTTTCGAAGCCGATGGACATGATCTGCCCGGCCCTCAGGATTAACAGAATGGTGATGGTTGGAATGATGGCCGGAATGTCGATGTGGAAGACCCGCTGGAACCGGCTGGCGCCGTCAATGAGGGCCGCCTCATGGAGTTCCGGGTCTACCGCCGAGAGGGCGGCCAAGAAGATGATGGAACTATAGCCTACGCCCTGCCAGGCCCCGGACCATACATAGAGGTGGGGGAAGGTGGTGGCGGAGCTGATTAGGTCCCTTGGATAAGATCCGGTGAAGAAGTTATACAGTACCCCATAGAGACCAACCCGCGGATGGAGTACGGTCATCATCATACCTACAAGGACGACAACCGAAATAAAGTAGGGCAGGTAGGTGGCCATCTGGATAAACTTCTTGTACTTGATGTGCTTCATTGAGTTTAAGGCCAGGGCCAAGAGGATGGGGAGGGGGAATACCGCAAAAAGGCCGTAGAGCGATAAGACCAGGGTATTCCGCAGTAGGGTAAAGAAGATGGGGGAAGTAAAGAAGCGCTGGAACTGCATAAAGCCGACCCAGGGGCTGCCCCAGATTCCGTACCGGAATGAAAAGTTCTTAAATGCAATCTGGACGCCGTACATGGGGACGTACCTAAAGATAATGAGCCAGACTAGCGGGAGTAAAAGGAATATATAGAGCTCCCAGTTAGCCCTCAAATCTTTTTTCATTTGCTTCCAACGAAGCCCCCCTTTAGCACCCTTTCCCGGGGCGTCTGCCATTATCATCGGGGTATCAGCCATTTATAACCTCCTATTAAGCGGCATGAAAATTTTATGGGATCTGCATATTAGATATGCGCCCATAATCCTTCCATGCTAACTATTGAAAAAGCATAAACCTAAATTTAGGGGCTGTCAACAAAAAAAAATCATTAAAATATGTTTATTTAGGAGGATCTTTCTATTATATAGGATAGTACCCCGCATAATACCCCGGGTTTTTGGGGACCCTAGGCGGGGGGATCTTTCTTTCTGGACCCCAGTTTATCCCTGATATCGGTGATTCCTGTAAATACCAAGAGGAGCCCCAGAAAGAGGGCCAGGATCGGTAAGCTTCCCCGGAGGAAGACCAGGAGGTCCCCCCACCAGCCCAGCCCCATGGGCAGGACCGAAAGGATCGCCACAGAGAGGACGGTGATGCCTATGATGAGGGCCTTCATGAATGCCTCCTAAAAAGAAAGACCGAAAGGGCGGCGATGAAAAAACAGGGGGGCAGGGCTGTCAGCACCATGCTTAGGGGGGCCAGGGAGCCCGGGGCAGCCCCGTAACCCAAAAGCATGGCGATGGAAACCACCGCTTCGGCGTAGGCGGTAATGCTGGCTATGGTAAAGAGGAGCCAGACCAGATCCCTGGTTTTGGACCAGACCATGATGGCCAAAAAAGAGACCGCGGCCCCCAGGATGAGGCGGATGAGGATGTAGATGATCTGGCTGTTTTCCATGATCCTTCCTGGGGGGGCCGGCCTAGTCCAGGTACCGGACCTGGTCGAGGGCTTCGAAAATCCGGCGGACCTGCTGCCGGGAAACCAGGAATTCCACGGTTCCCTCCTGGTGGAGGGCGTAGAAATCCCGGTTATAGGGAACCAGGGTTATCCTTGTGGTCGTATCCGGAGGGGCATTGAGCTGAAACTCGATGAAGAAGTTATCCTCCGAGGCCAGTT
Organism: Treponema sp.; assembly: GCA_009777335.1. Classification (GTDB taxonomy): domain Bacteria; phylum Spirochaetota; class Spirochaetia; order Treponematales; family Breznakiellaceae; genus WRKT01. The sequence continues at coordinate 164,151 of WRMC01000002.1, forward strand.
CCGCCGCCGTGTAGACCGGGGCCGGTTGGGGAACCTCCGCGTCCATGAGGAGCCCTATGACATGCTGGTAGAAGGTCCTAAAGCTGCGGTCCTCGGCCCTTCGGCCGTTAATATGAAAGGCGGCGTTATTTCCCTGACCTTGAATTCCTACCGAAACATCGGGGAACCCGCCCCCTCCCAGGGTGACCGCATCTGCCCGGTCTATCCCAATAAGCAGAATAAACTTGTCCAGGAAGTCCAGGGGCCTGGCGCTGGCTACCCGGTTTAAGCCCCGAACGGTAAATACCCCCGGTTCGAAGGGCAGCTTGGCATAATGGGCCCCATCTACCGGGTTCCCTATATAGAGGGCCAGACTTTCACCCGCCACTATCAGGGCCAGCCTGATGGGGTTGTCCAGGCCGTAGGGTGCCAGGGAGGGAGGATTATCGTGGATGACCTGTTCGATAGATAGATTAGTCAGGGATTCCACCACCTCCTGTAAAAATTCGCTGTCCACCCCCCGGTGCAGCTGGTAAGGGGCGGTAAGGATGAAACCCGAAAAGGTGGTGCCCAGGTGGGTGGGCAATACGTTGGGCATGGGCCTTATTTCCACGGTCCCCAGGGAGGTCCCCAGCTGCATGTAGCTTAGACCCTCAAAGTCGGGAATATAGGGGAACCGGTAGAGGGGCTGAAGATCCTCCAGGGTAATGGTCATGTGCTCCGCCGTGGAGACGGTCACCATGAAAACCCGGGGGTCCCCTTCCTGCATGACATAGTAGGCGGTTCTGGAGGGGCTTAGGTCCCCCCGGTAAAATACCAGGCTGGAGCCGTCTATGGCCGTTACGGTCAGCTGCACATCGGGCTGGTCGAGGCCGTAAATTGAAAGATCATCCGGATCTTCCTCAACTACCCGCTCGGCCCAGAAACCTGCCAGGGCCCAGGAAATTCCCTCCGCCTTTTCCTGGTCTATATCGATGTGTTCTTCGGGTACCTGGCCGTTTAAGGAAGAGATCCTCCAGGTGTTTCGATCAACCCTCTGGAGGGTGAGGTCCGGGACCTCTATCCTAAAAATGTCGGGGGCGAAGAGGTTTCCCAGCCGGACAAAGGATTCCTCCCTGGCCCAAAATGGTTCTTCCGCCTGGATCTGGGCCTGCTGATAAAGAAGCAGGGCCGGGTAGGAGAGGGCCAAAAGGACTATGACCCCCAGGGCTATAAGCAGGTTTCTTTTTTTACTCGTCATGGGACCTCACAAATGACGCCGTTTTAACCAGGTTATGAGGCCCGTGGCAAAGAGGCCCACGGGGATTACCACGATAAAGAGGCCCGTAAAGATCAGGGTCTGGGTAAAATTAAGGCGCATGGGCAGGATAAAGAGGCTCCGGGACCGGACATTTATCGTTTCGGGCCGGTCATTGAGCCATATGAGGCTGTTGAGGAACACATCCCTATTGAATTCGAAGCCCTGGTTAGCCAGGTTAAGGAGGGAACCGCTCCCTATGGCGACGATACGGGTTTGGGGTCCCGGATCCCTCAGATAGACCGGGTCCATCACCGCCGCCCCCAGATGGAAGGGCCCCGAAATGTCGGCGGCTATTCTTTCTATGGAGATTTCATCCAGGTCTTTCCGTAAAAAGGCCCGGGGAGAAGTGGTCATGATGGGGGTGATATCTATGGTCCGCCGCCGGGCCTCCAGGATCTCTATGGGCATGGGGTTAAGAAGGACTATGGGGGTCCGGCTCTTGTCGGTCAGGGCCAGGGTAATGGGATGGTCCCAGGGCACATCCGGAAGGACCGTTCCGGGGTGGAAGGCCACGTAATTGGGGTCCTGTTCAACCACGATGCCAAAATCAAAGCCTATGCCGTAACTGGCCAGGACCGTGTTCAGGTTGGGCAGGCTCTGGATGTTGTAATCCGCCACCACCAAAAAGCGGCCCCCCGCGTCCAGGTAGTCCAAAAGACGGTCCACCTCTTCGGGAGCTATGTCCATCCGGGGGTTGTTGAGGATCAGGGTCGCCGCATCGCTGGGGACATTGTTAAGCAAGAGGTTGATCGATTCCAGCTGGAAATTCTCCCTTTCCAGGAAGGTGTTGATCCCCATGGCCGCCAGGGGGAAGGAATCGTGGCCTATCATCTCGTAAATTACCGGGGTTTCGCCCATCCCCAGGTAGACCAGGGCACTGGTAATCCGCCGTTCAATGGCTACCCCGGTCATGATCTGCCGGCCCCTCTGGTCCTGGGTAAAGTCGTACATGTCGAAGGGGGTGATGATCCGAAACCCTGTTTCCCCTTCTACGATAATACTGCCCCGGGAAATCCCCCTCCGTTCCCGGTCGTAGCGTTGGATAAAGCCCGGGTTTCGGTCGGGATCGACGGTATCAAAGCTTATATGGGGATTCTGGGCCAGGTAGAGCCCCAGGATGCTCATTACATCCTGCCGTTCACCCCCCGGGGGCCAGAGACCCCAGAGGCGCACCGGAGTGGTGACCTGGTCCAGGACATCAAGGGTTTCCTGGGTAAGGGTGTACATCCCCGTGGGGGTCAGGTCTATCTGCACCTGGGCCTGGCCGGCCATGAGGTTTATGAGGATCAGTACTATCACCACCGCCAGGGAGATGAGGACCGCATAGCCCCCGTAGCGGACCTGCTTGGTCTTAAAAGAATCTTTTATGCTGTCCAGGCCCTTTAAGTTTTTTATGCCTTCAAGAAATTTCATCATGGCCCTCCTAGTTCCAGCGCCGTTTTTCGATGAGCCTGACCGTCAGAAATAGGAACAGCCCCGAGAAAGAGATATAGTACAAAAGGGAATCGAAGGTCAAAAGCCCTATGGTAAAGGGGGTGTAGCGGCGGTTTAAAGAAAACCAGCCCAGGAAGCGGTGGAGGAAGCCAAAAAATACATTCCACCGGAAGAGGTAGAGGCCCCCTATGGTGAGGCCCCCTATGACGGCGGCTCCCAGGACGATGACCCAGTTCTTGGTGTTTAAGAAGAGAAGGAGGAGCACCACCGCCAGAAGTACCAGGGCAGAAATGACTCCCGTCTGGGAGTCCGTGGGGACCATGTTAATGATGTTGTCTATCATCCAGATAAAGAAGAGGGCAAAGAAGCTTACGATCCCGGCGGTGAGCTGGTTTTCGGTGCTGGCCGAGACAAAGAGGCCCACCGAAATATAACAGGCCCCCAGAAAGATAAAGCCTATGTAGGAGCCCACGGTCTCCCAGACCCAGAGGTCCCCGTAGACCGCCACCACCACCGCGTAGGCTACGGTGACCAGGAGGGTTCCGCAGTAGACCGCCAAGGCGGCCAGGAATTTCCCCCCCACTATGCCGGTGATGGACACGGGGCTGGTAAGGAGAAGCTGATCGGTCCTTTGCCGTTTTTCCTCCGAGAAGAGCCGCATGGTTAATAGGGGAATCGCAAAGAGGTAGACGAAGAGGATGCTCCCCAGGAAGCCCGTAAATTGTGAACTCTGGGGGAAGAGGTTATTAAAGGCAAAAAATACCCCAGATAATAGAAGAAAGAGCCCCATGTACACGTATCCTATGGGGGTCTGGAAGTAGGTTTTTAATTCCCGCCAAAAAATAGCCAGCATGCTTATTCCTCCCTTTCCTTGGTGGTGAGGTTAAGGAAGATATCTTCCAGGCTCATATCCAGGGATCTCATCATTAAAATTGGTATATCCGCCGAAGAGAGGGCCCTAAAGAGGTCCCGCCTTATGTCCGTGTCCCCCTGGGCTTCGGCTATGACTTCCAGGGTTCCTTCTTCCTGGGACTCCCTAAACTGGAGCCCCGTAATGTCCCCCACCTTCCCCAGGGCCCTGCTTATTTCTGCCTCGCTGGCATCCAGGCGCAGGTGTATATGCCTGCCCCCCAGGAGGCGGCGGGCCAGCACCTCCGGGGTGCCGTCGGCGACGATCTTGCCAAAGTGGATGATCAGCACCCGCTGACAGACCGCACTTACCTCCGGGAGGATGTGGGAACTCAAAATTACCGTCCGGTCCTTCCCCAGTTCTTTAATGAGGTCCCGGATTTCGATGATCTGCTTGGGGTCCAGCCCGGCGGTGGGCTCATCCATGATGAGCACCTGGGGATCCCCTATGAGGGCCTGGGCCAGGCCCACCCGCTGCCTATAACCCTTGGACAGGTTTTTAATGAGCCGTTTGGCATGATCCTGGATAACCACGGTCTCCATGATCTTATTGATGCGTTCTTTTTTGTCCTTCCGGGGGATCCTCTTTATGTCCCCTACGAAGGAAAGGAATTCCTGGACCGTCATATCCACATAGAGGGGGGGATTTTCGGGGAGATAGCCGATGATCGATTTGATTTCCCTGGGGTATTCGAGGATATCCATGCCCCCGACCTTGACGTTCCCTTCGGTAGATGAAAGATAGCCCGTCAATATGTTCATGGTGGTAGTTTTTCCTGCCCCATTGGGTCCCAGAAACCCTACAATTTCACCCTTTTCGATTTTAAAGCTTACTTGGTTGACCGCTAAATGGCGTCCGTAACGTCTAACCAAATTGTTGACTTCTATCACGCAGCCTCCTATGGCGGCGGCCTGCTTTTTTACATACCGCCCCCGCACTAGTAACAAGGATGGTATCAAAAATGTTACATCCCTGCAAGGTTGCATGTTTAGGTGATATAAAGGATAGTTAGGGCATGGGTGATTATCATTCCGAGGAACCCCAGGAGGGGAAGCAGCCGCATCAAAACAAGGGCCCCCAGTTTCCCTTTGGGGGGGGCGGTCCCCGTCTGCCGGACTTTAAACCCTTTGGAAACTGGAAATTCACCCTCATTTATATCTTCATTTTAGTCATAGGCATGAGCCTCTTTAACTTTGTCTTCATGCAGAGGGTGACCCCCACCATAGACTTTTCTGAGTTTAAGGCCCGGATTGCCTCGGGGGAGATCCGCCGGGTCGAGCTGTCCGATTCCTACTTTGTGGGCTTTACCAGTTCGGCTCCCCAGCAGCGCCAGACCGGCCCGGTGGGGGCCTTCCCTGGAACCCCCGAAACGGTCTATAGGACCGTCCCCCTCAACGATCCGGAGCTGCTCAAATTAATGGACGAGATGGGGGTCTCCTACTATGCGGTTTCCCGGGAGGGGAGCACCATCTTAAACTTGATTTTTAGCTGGGTCCTGCCCATTGTCTTCTTTTTGATTGTCTGGCGTTTCTTAACCAAGCGCATAGGTACCATGGGGGGGAATGTCCTTTCGGTGGGCCAGAACAAGGCGGTCATCGTTGCTGAGGGGGATATCCTCACCCGTTTTGCCGATGTGGCGGGGGTGGACGAGGCCAAGGAAGAACTCATGGAGGTGGTGGACTTTTTACAGGCCCCGAAGAAGTACACCGACATAGGGGGCAAGATCCCCAAGGGGGTCCTTTTGGTGGGTCCCCCGGGGACGGGGAAAACCCTTCTGGCCCGGGCCGTGGCCGGTGAGGCGGGGGTATCCTTCTTTAGGATCTCCGGGGCCGAATTCGTCGAGATGTTCGTCGGGGTCGGGGCCGCCCGGGTCCGGGACCTTTTTAAACAGGCCCGGGACAAGGGCGGGGGCATCATTTTTATCGATGAGCTGGACGCCATAGGGAAGAGCAGGATCAACAACATAGCCGGAGGCAACGATGAAAGGGAACAGACCCTAAATCAGCTTCTGGTAGAGATGGACGGCTTCGTGGCCACCTCGGGGCTGATCATCCTGGCGGCCACCAATAGGCCCGACGTGCTGGACCCAGCCCTCCTTAGGCCCGGTCGCTTTGACCGCCAGGTCCTGGTGGACCGGCCGGATCTGATAGGCCGGGAGGCGATCCTTAGAATCCATGCCAAGCCGGTAAAGCTGGCCCCCGAGGTGGACCTGGCGGGGGTGGCCCGGAGTACCTCGGGCTTTGTGGGGGCCGACCTGGCCAACATAGTTAATGAGGCAGCCCTTTTGGCGGTCCGGGGGGGAAGAAGCCTGGTAAGCCAGAGGGACTTTGAAGAGGCCATAGAAAAAACCGTGGCGGGCTTACAGAAAAAGACCCGGGTCATTAAGGAAGAAGAGCGCCGCATCGTGGCCTACCACGAAACGGGCCACGCCCTGGTGGCGGAGTTTACCCCCGGGTCCGACCCGGTGCAGAAGATCTCCATCATTCCCCGGGGCTTTGGGGCCCTGGGCTATGTCCTCCAGATGCCCGTGGAAGACCGCTATCTTATGACCGAAGAGGAACTTCTGGGGAAGGTAAATGTCCTTTTGGGGGGCCGGGCGGCGGAGGAACTCATCTTTGGGAAGATCTCCACCGGGGCGGCCAACGATTTAACCAAGGCCACCGACATAGCCCGGAAGATGATCACCGACTATGGGATGTCAGAACGGTTTAGGAACGTGGCCCTTACCCAGCGGGGGACGGGGATCCTGGGGAATTCCAGCCAGGAGCCGGTCTTTCACCGGGAGTATTCGGAAGCTACCCAGCAGTATGTGGATGAAGAAATAGCCCGGATCGTAGAAACCCAGTATGGAGCAGTGAAAGAAATGCTCAAATCCAGGGGGGAGCTTTTGGTTTCCCTGGCTGAACTGTTATTGGAAAAAGAAACCCTGGATGAAAAAGAATTTAGGGAACTCATAGCCCAGGGCACTTCGGTCTAACGCAGGTCCCTTAAATCCATGGGGGCCATGCCGCTGAGGATCAGGATCTCCGGCCGGTACTCGAAGTGCATGGTATCAAAGAAACGCCACTTTCCCCCCCAGGTAAAGCCAAACTTCTCAAAGGCCCGGATCACCACATCGGGGGGATGGTAGCGCCGGTTGTAGGGGACGGTCCACCAGTCGGGGGTGTGCTGGGCGGTCCACTGCCAGTAGACCTGCTGGTTCCCCAGGTTTCGGGGCATCAGGTCTATGGCCGCCCCGTAGGCATGGAAGCTCCGGTTTTCGGTGGCGGCGATGTTCCGCCAGAACCAGCCCTCGGGGTTTCCGAGGTTGGCAATCCAGGTCCGCACCGCCCCACTGTTCTGGGCCTCCCGGCGGATCTCCTCTTCCACCAGGCTTAGCTGGGTTAATATGGAGTTGTGGACCATCACCTGGTGGCCCAAAAAACGGATGGTCTTTACCCGCTCATAGGCCTCGTTCTGGTTCCGGGCCCTCCAGAGGGCCTCGTAAAAATAGTTGGGCCTCCGCCGCGGGGTCTGCCCCCTGGAGGCCTGGCGCAGGGGGTCCATCTCCCTAAGGCGGGCGCTCTCTTCGGCGCTGGGGGCGGTCCAGGGGGGCAGTTCCCGGGGGTAGGAGGCATTAAAGGGCAGGGGGTTATACTCTTCGTAGCGGTAGCGCAGGGCCTCGGGCAGCATACGGCCTTCGGCATAGAAGAACCGCTCCCCGTAGACAGTGATGGTCCAGTCCCCCTGGTAAAAGGCCACCTCGCCTATGCGATCCGGGTAGGCCTGGGCCAGGGCCCGCATGATGGTCTCTGGCCAGCTCATAGTGGGGGCTTCTTCCTCCCCCGGATCGGGGAGTTCCTGAGCGGGAATGGGGAGAGCAGCGAGGACCTGGGTTTCGGACCTCCCCAGGCCGCAGACGGTCCAGAGGGGGAGGAAGAGGAGGGCAAAGAAGCCCCGCCACATACGGTGAATCATCTAAGGCCCATCATACGCCATGGAAACCATTTAGGGAACCTCCAGGGGGCGGGGTATTGTATATTATTCCTTCCATAAGATACTATGAGTTATGAATAAACCCATTAAATATGGAGTAATAGCGGCGCTTTTACTTTTTATTATAGCTCCCTGGGGGCAAAGCCAGGAAATTGTTACCGCCGATCGCTTCCTCGAGAGCGTGTCGGAGCGTTATGCCGAAATCAGGGACTACGAAGCCCAGGTGATGATCCGTTCGGGGAACACCGAAATGACAGGAAACTTAAGTTTTCTTAACCCCAACCTCCTGCGCATAGACTTTACCCGCCCCGCCGATCAGGTCATGGTCTTTAACGGCGATCTCCTCTCCATCTTTGTTCCCGATCTCCGGGTGGTTCTGACCCAGACGGTGAACCCCCTTCGCAGGACCACCGGGGCCGGGGGGGCCGCCTTGGCTTCTGCCCAGGGCCTGGCTCTGCTCCGCCGGGGCTATATCGCCACCTTTGTAAGCGGCCCCGAGCCGGTAGCCCTGGACGACCGGAACCCCGACCGGGTGGTGCAGCTTAGGCTGACCCGGCGCCTGGCCTCCGAGGGCTTCCGGGAGATCATCCTCAGTATAGATCCCGCCACCCTCTTGATTCGTAGAATAGACGGCCGGACCATCGCCGATGCCCTGGTGCGCTTTGATTTTCAGAATGTCAGGGTAAACCAGCAGATCCCCGAACAGCGTTTTATTTTTGATGCCCCGGCAACGGCGAACCTATACCATAATTTTATGTTCCGGGATTCGGACTAAAAGGGTAACCCAGTGGAATCGCTTGGCGAAAAACTAAGAACAGCCCGGGAAGAACAGGGGCTGGATTATGAATTTATAAGCCGGGAAATAAATATTTCCCAGCGCTACCTGGAAGCCCTGGAGCGGGAAGACTTTTCCCCCTTCCCCGGGGAACCCTATGCCCTGGGCTTTTTACGAAACTACAGTGAATTCCTGGGTCTGAACGTAGACGAGGTCATGTCCCTCTACCGCTCCTTCAAGATCGAAGAGCAGCCCATACCGGTGGAGGAACTCCTCAGGGGGCCCTCCCGCCTGCCCCGGATCATCACCATATGCTGCATTGTCATTGCCGCCCTGGGAATTGCCTTTGGGATCTATTATCTGGCATCCAACCGGACCGAGAGGGTTCCGCCCCAGCTGCCCGAAACGAGGCCGGCCCAGGAGCACACCCTCAGCATGGATTTTCTGGAACGGAGATTATACCCCGGTGACTCCGTTCTGATTTCTTCGGGGGCCGCTTCCTATAGAATGATTTTTTCAAACCTGGGAGAGGTCCTTACCCTTACCAGTCCCCGGGGGCCGGTGATCCTGGATCTGGGCCAGGAGGTGACCATAGACCTGGATAACGACGGTTATACCAGGCTCAGAATCGTGGCGGCGGACTTTGTGAAAAATGACAGCAGCTCCGGGGCCCTCTTGCGGTTTGAGCAGGAGATAGTCCTGCAGCCCGTGGTCAGCTTCGAGGTCCCCCAGGAAGCCCTGGTCACCCCCAGGGAACCGGCGGTGGTACTCTTTACTTCCCCCAATCCCTATCCCTTTACCCTCCAGGCCAGTTTCCAGGGCTTTTGCTTCTTCCGTTACGAGATCCTCTTTGAGGCTGACCGGCCCGGCCGGAACGAGCAGTTTCATCAGCGGGGGGATGAGATAAACATCACCGCCCAAAACGGCATACGCCTGGGGACCTCTAACGCCCAGGCCCTGCGGCTTCAGGTTATAGGGGGGGGCAGGACGGTCCCCTTCGACCTGGGGGGCCCCGGGGAGGTGGTTGCCGCGGACCTGCGCTGGGTCCGGGACGAGGCCAACCAGTTCGCCCTGGTCCTTATCGCCCTGGATTAGGTTTCCCTTTCCATGATCTATTACCTCGACCCCTATGGCTGTGCCAAAAACCAGGTTGATGCGGAGCACATGATGGCCCTCTTAAACCAGGCAGGTTGGGCCGCCGCAGAAGACCCGGACCAGGCGGACCTAATCATCGTCAACTCCTGCGGCTTTATCGAGAGTGCCAAACAGGAATCGATTAACGCGGTCCTGGCCTGGCGGAAACTCTACCCTGCCAAGAAGATCCTCATGGCCGGCTGCCTGGCCCAGCGTTACAAAGACAGCCTGGGGGAGGAACTCCAGGAAGCCGATGGCTTCTGCGGCCTCGGCGAAGAGGGGGGCATCCTTGCCGCTGCCGAGGCCCTGGTGGGCAGGAAAAGCCAGCTCCCCGGGCGGGTTTTAAAAAGCGGCGAGCGGCCCCTCCTATCCAGCCCCGGCCTGGCCTATGTTAAAGTCAGCGAGGGCTGCAGCAACAACTGTTCCTACTGTGCCATCCCCCTGATCCGGGGGCCCCTTAGGAGCCGGAGTACGGCAGATATAATAGAAGAATGCCGCAGCCTTCTGGGCAGAGGTATAAAAGAACTTTGTCTCATAGGCCAGGATACGGGGTCCTATGGGAAGGATCTGGAAGGCCAGTCCCTGGCCGGGCTCCTGGAGGCCCTGGCCCGGCTGGAGGGTCATTTTTGGGTCCGGCTCCTTTATATACACCCCGACCATTTTCCCCTGGAAATTCTCGACCTTATTGCGGAGGACCCCCGCTTTCTCCCCTACTTTGATATCCCCTTTCAACATGGGTCCCAGAGCATCCTGGAAGCTATGAACCGCCGGGGGAGGGCCGAAAACTATCTGGATCTGATCAGGACCATCCGGAACCGCTTCGATGATTCAGTTGTCCGCTCTACCTTTCTGGTGGGCTTCCCCGGGGAGACCGAAGAATATTTCCAGGAGCTCCTGGAATTTTTGAGGGCCGCTCAGCTGGACTGGGTGGGTTTTTTTGAATACTCCCCCGAAGAGGGAACCTCGTCCTATACGATGAAGGGGAGGGTGAGTAAAAAGATCGCCCGCTCCCGGAGGCTGCTTCTAGAAGAGGAGCAGCTGCCCATCACCGAGGCCCGGGTAAGGGCCTTTGCGGGCCGGGACTACGATGCCCTGGTGGAGGAGTTTATCGAGGGGGACGACGAGGGGCTCTACCTGGGGCGGCTTCCCTGCCAGGCCCCGGAGGTGGACGGTTCTTCCCTCATCCTAAGCGGCAAGCCCCTGGAACTGGGCAGCCTGGTTCTCTGCCGGGTCCTGGCCCCCCGGGGCATAGACCTGGAGCTGCGCCCCCTCGAATAGGGGCCCTTGGATGAACTGCCCTAGGACCCAAAGGTCCATTCCCTGGAGTAGGTGATCTCTTCCCCGCTGGCTAGGCTAAACCGGTGAAAGACCTCGGGGCTGACGATGTCCCCTATGGTCCAGATGGTCATTCTATCGGGCCTAAAAGAAACCCCCTCGCTGATCCACAGCCCCGAGGCGCTGCTTTTGAGGGTCCAGGAAAAGGGCCTGGAGGGGTCGATCTCTTCCGCCTCCGCATCGATCATCGAGGCCCGGCTCGACTGGCCGCTAAAGCCAAAGCCCCTCTCGGTGCCGCAGAGGATCTGGCCCTCCCGCCGGGGTCCCTTGCCTTCCAACGAGGCGGCCAGGGGGAAGTTAATCTCCATCTGGGGCCCCGCCATTTCGCCTGCCAGGCTGACAAAGTTATGGTTGTACTCCGTCAGGTCCAGGGCCTTGTCGCCCCGGTTTATATAATGGTGGACTATGCTGAGCTTGTTGTCCTCCAGGCTCAGGGTTTTTTTTCCCTCCAGGGCATAGCCCCTCGAGGTCCTCGGGCGGGTGAGTAAGACCGCCTCAGATTCCTTTGCTTCGATTTCCAGATCAAAGAACTGGCAGTCATATTCCCGGTGGAAAATATAACCCTCTTCATCCTGTTTTAGGATGAGGCCCACCCCAAACTTGGGGTACCTTTCGCCCAGGGCAAAGCCGCTGACGATCTCGTTGCATTGGATCTCGCTGCAGAGGCCTTCCCCCCCGGTGGAGGGCTGACGTTGCTGCTCCGGCTCCCTGGCACAGAACTGGTGCTTCCCATCCAGCACTATGGAGCTGATGAAGGCCGAGCGGTCGAAACGGAACTTCCGGTTGTTCCCCTCGCCGGCCTCGTTTATGCCAATCTCCAATCGCTTAGATTTTAATGTGATCATAGGGACCTCCTTTTAACGCTCTTCTATACGGCCGGCTCTGATACGGCCCTTAGCTTTTTTAACTCCCGGAGGATCATGAACCCCACCAGGATAAAGGAAAAACCATCCGCCACCGGAGCGGCGGCCACCACCCCCCAGAGGCTCCAGATCCGGCCAAAGATGATCAGGCAGGGGATAAGGATGATAAACTGCCTCAGAAGATTTAGGATGATGGAAATTTTGGGCCGCCCCGTAACGGTGAACATGTTGGCCGAAATAATCTGAAAGCCGTTGAGGGGCAGGGTGAGGAAGATGACCCGCATGGCCCAGGGGGTAAAGGAATAGAGGGCATCGCTGCCCTGGGGTACAAAGAAACGGATGATGTAAAGGGGGAAGGCCTGGACCAGGATAAAGCCCAGGATGCAGATGCTGCTCGCCACTGCCACGGCCCCCAGGTAGGCCTTAAGGACCCGGTCATAGCGTCGGGCCCCGTAGTTAAAGCCCAGGATGGGCTGGGCCCCCTGGTTGAGTCCAAAGATGGGCATCATGATCAGCATGGCTATGGAGTTCACGATGTTCACCCCCGAGAGGGCTATGTCCCCCCCGTTGGCTACCCCCAGGGCCGCGGCGCCGTACCAGCCGAAGCTGGTGTTGTAGAGGATCTGGACCCCCGACATGATGCTCTGCATAAGAAACTGGGGGGACCCAAAGCTGACGATCTCGGTGACTATCTTAAAGGATGGCTTGAACGAAGAAGGTTTTATATGGAGCACCGCCTTCTTGCTCATCCCAAAGGAGAGGATCCACATGAAGGAACAAAACTGGCTTATCACCGTGGCCCAGGCGGCCCCCTCGACCCCCCATCGCAGGACCATGATAAAGAGGTAGTCCAGGATGATGTTTAGACCCGCCCCTATGAGCATGCCTATCATGGTGATCCCCGGAAAGCCCTGGGCCCTGGTACAGTGGGAAAGCCCAAAACCTATGGTGGAAAAGACGGTGCCTATGAGGATGATCCGAAAGTAACTGCGGGCGTAAAGGATGGACTGGCTCCCCTCCTGGGCCCCCATGAGGCCCAAGAGGCCCTCGAGGAAGACGAAACCGGTGACGGTAAAGAGGATCCCTATCCCTAATAGAAGGAAGATACAGTGGTTGAGGGCGTTTTCGGCTTCATCCCGCCTGCCCTGGCCCAGACGCAAAGAGATCATGGTGGCCGAGCCGGCCCCAAAGAGCATGGCAAAGGCCATGGAAAAGGTCATCAGGGGCATTACCAGGGCCAGGCCCCCCAGGGCAGCCTCGCTGACCCCCCGGCCTACGAAGATCCGGTCTACCACGTTGTAGAGGGCATTTACCACCATCCCGGTGATGGCGGGGACAGAAAAACGGAGGAGCAGACGGCCCAGGGGATCGGTCCCCAGCCGTCCTGCGGCATCGGATTTGTGTATAGGGCTGCTCATAGGCTATAGTAGGTGATTTCTTCCCAAGGCACAATGAGCCTGGGGGCTTTACTGGAATTTTGCCCTCCCTGTGATACCATTGTATAGGGCATTTATTTTTGTAAAAATTGCTAAAAAGCTTAAGTTCAATTTTTATCTGCCGATACAAGATAAGGATGTCTTTAATTTTCCATGGAGGACAGCATTTTGGCCTACACTAATGCTATTTCTACCTATAAAGAAACAAGGGTAAATACCGCCAGCCAGGGGCAGCTTATCATCATGCTCTACGATGAGGGGATAAAACACCTGGATCGGGCCCTGGAACTCTTGAGCCAAAACGATCAGGGGAAGAAAAACCCCGCAAATATCGAAAAAATCTCCAATGCCATACTAAAGGCCCAGGAAATTGTAACCGAACTGACGGTCTCTTTAGACTTTCAGGAGGGGGGGGACATAGCCAGGAACCTCTTTGCCCTCTATTCCTGGTTTACCAAGGAACTTTTAGAGGCTAATATAAGCCAGGACATGCACCGGGTAACCTCGGTGCGGAACCAGCTTAACGAGCTCCGAAGCGCCTGGGCCGAGATCGCCATGACCGTACCGGAAACCACCGGGAAAACCATCACCGGGGTAAACATAGCAGGATAATCACGAGCTAAGCTGCAACGATAAGGGGAGGGAAGATGAGCACAGCACAGGGGAGCATCCCCATGGAAGTCATCACCGATGAGGAGCTTCAGAGCCGGATAGCGGTGGTTAAACGCTTTAAGGAACTTTTGCAGGCCCAGCGGGATCGCTTCGAGACCTACTTGAATGCCCTGGATCAGCAGATGCTGGTAATTCAAAACGGAAACACCGACGATCTTCTCCGGCATGTGGAACTGGAAGAGATGATCGTCTCGGATATTTTTTCCATTCAAAAAGTAATTGACCCCCTGGAAACCATGTTCCATTCGGCCAGATCCAGTGTGAGCGCCGCCGCGGGGGATGAGGTCATGGGCCTAAAAGAAGCTTTAGAGGGCCTAAAGACTGAGGCGGTCCAGCGCTCGGGGCAGAACCGGGAACTTTTGGCCCTGCGGATGGCGGAGATCCGGAACGAGATTAAAACCCTAAAGTCCAATGTCTATGCCCGGCGGCGGCCCGCCTTTGCCAGTGTGAGCCCCGGCCAGATAGACATCCAGGGCTAGGCCTCCACGAGGCTCCGAAGCTTGACCCATTCCCCCTTGGATAATTCAGGGGGGATGATAAGGGGCTCTTCTTTCACCGGGGGGATTAGGTAGCCCCCCTCCAAAAATTTCTTAAACAGGTCCCTGTACCCTTCCTCCCCCAGCTCACTTTTAACCCTTAGATAGATCCCCCGGCCTTCGAAGGAGCTCTTCCCCAGGGAGAGCCGGGGGGCCTTGGCCTCCTTCATAAAACGGATGAGCTGGTGGATGGCCCGGGCCCCCGGAGCCAGGATCACCGGGGGGATCAGATCTCCCGGGGGAAGGAGCTCATCCTGCTCCCTGGTCAGGACCAGGACCTCCGGGCCCAGGGGCAGGGGCAGGACCGGGAGCAGGAGGCTTGATGAGACAAGCTGGGGTTCTCCTGAGAGGGGACGCCAGGGGGGGATATCTTCTGTCTTACAACCCAGGGAATCCAGGGCCCTCTCAAGGCTGTCCCGGTCCTGGTAGAGACGAAAGCTCCTTTGGGGAAAGATGAGGGCCAGGGCCCTCAAAAGGCGGCCCTCCAGGGGATGGGGAAGGCCGCTAAAGAGCCCCCGTTCGCCGGCGTTTTTTAATTCCAAGAGAAAGCCCGGAGCCTTGTGGCCCAGGATGGCCCTTCCCCCCTGAAGGTAGAGATCCACGAGCCGCCGGCCCCCCTCCAGGTAGAGGCGGTAGCCCCGGGCTCTGAGCACCGGAGGCAGAAGCCGTAAGAGATCGTCCCCATGAGCCATTAATCGTCTCCTATTTTTATGTAGCTGGAACTTTGATGGGAGCTTAGAAAACGCCGCTCCTGGCCGTTCTCGAAGATCACCTTTACCACCGGCCCCTGGTCCCCTTCACGGATCTGGGTAATGGTGCCATAGCCCTGATCATCATGGTAGACCCGGTCCCCCAGGGCCCAGCGGCCGTCGGAGGATTTCACCGGCCGTCTTTCTTCCCTTCCCATGGTCTGGGCGAAACTCCTCGGCCTTTCCCCTATGATCCGCAGATCCTTCTGGTCTATCTCCTGTAAGAATATCGAGGGGGCCATGGGCATGGTTTTTCCCCACATGCGTCTATAGGCACAGGAGCTGATATAGAGCTCGTCCATGGCCCTGGTGGCCCCCACGTAGAAGAGCCGCCTTTCTTCTTCCAGATCATCTCCGGTCTTGTCCTCCCGGGGGAAGATGCCCTGTTCTATGCCGGTCATGATGACCCGCTTAAACTCCAGGCCCTTGGTGTTGTGGAGGGTGATGAGGGTCACCGCCTCGGCGGTCTCGGCGGTCTCTTCCCCCAGGGAACGGTCCAGCTCTATGTGTTCCAGGAATTCCAGGAGCCCCTCTTCGCTGGCCTCGTAAAGGCTCGCCGCATTGGCAAGCTCCTGCAGATTGCTGAGCCGCTGGTTTCCGCTGACCTCATCGTGGCTCAGGTGGTAGGCCGCGATGCCGCTTTCTTCGGCCAGGGTTACCACGCACTCCGAGAGCCCTATGCTGCCTTTGAGGAAGCCTTCGCCAGCCTTTTGCTTAGCCTCGCCGGCTTCTCGCATACCCTCGCCTATGATCGTTTTTTTTTCTGCTTTCCCCTCATTGGCGAGGGTAAGCTTTCCTGCCTCTATGGCCCTTAAAAAGGTCTGGATACCGCTTCGGGCCTTGGCAGAGAGGGCCGGGGCTGTCTTCTTTGAAGCTTCGTAAAGATTAGCCCCCCCCTCTATGATACGATCCAGGGCGGCGGGTCCCAGGCCCCGGCTGGGTTTATTCACCACCCGCCGAAAGGCTACCTCGTCCCGGGGGTTTACCACAAAGGCCAGGAGGGCCAGGGCGTCCTTGATCTCTTCCCTCTCGTAAAACTTGAGGGATCCCACCACCCTGTAGGGGATGCCCCGGCGGAGGAACTCGGTTTCGAAACCCAGGGACTGGGCATTGGTACGGTAGACCACCGCCCAGTCGCCATAGCCGCCGGCCTTCTGGATGAGCTCGCTACAGAACTCGCTCTCCGTATCCTGATCGGGCAGAAAGGCCAGGACCGGCTTTTTCCCTTCCTTCTTTACGGCCCTTAAGGTCTTACCCAGCCTGCCCCGGTTATGGTCCACCACCGAGGAGGCGACCCCCAGGATGGAGCTGCTGGACCTATAGTTCTGTTCCAGCTTAATGATCTCTGTTTTAGGGAAGGTCTCGCTAAAGGCCAGGATGTTTTTTACCTGGGCTCCCCTAAAGCTATAGATGGATTGATCATCGTCCCCTACCACGCAGAGGTAGGTCTGGGGCCCATAGAGTTCCTTTAAGAGATGGGACTGGGCTATGTTTGCATCCTGGTATTCATCGACCATGACCACCCTAAAACGCTCATGGAAGCGTTCTGCCAGGTCCCTATGGTTCCGTAAGAGCTCCACCGGCTTTTTAATTAAGTCTCCAAAGTCCAGGTTGCCTATCCCCTGGAGCTTCTCCTGGTATTTTTCATAGGCCCGGCGGAAGGTCTTTCGATGGTCGATGAGCTCCAGTTCGGGGTCCCCGGGGGAAAGAAAGTAATCCTTGGCCCGGGCGATATTGTGGGCCAGGATGCGCAGCTCCGGCCGGGGAATTCCCTCCATTACCGTGGCCAAAAGGGCCAGGCTGTCATCATCGTCGTAGATGACAAAGCCCGGGTCCAGCCCGGCGAGTTTCCCGTGGCGCCGTAAAAACCAGGCCCCAAAGGAGTGGAAGGTCCTGAGCATGGCTTGAGCCGACCGGGGCTCTATGACCTGGGCCCTGGCGGCCATTTCCCGGGCCGCCTTGTTGGTAAAGGTCACCGCCATTATGGACTGGGGGTCCAGGCCCTTCTCTTTAATGAGCCAGGCTATCTTGGTGGTGATTACCCGGGTCTTCCCGGACCCTGCTCCAGCCAGGATGAGGAGGGGGGAGCCCGTATGGAGCACCGCCCTGCGCTGTTCCTCGTTTAGGGTATCCAGGTATGCAGGAAGGGGAGTAGCCATGGTTAAGGATAGTACCAGAAGAGGGGAAAAGCTAAAAGCCAGGACCCTGGGGGAGGGGGCTCCCGAAAGGTGGACTTTTTTGGCAACCTATGCTACACTATGTTTGTTATAAAAATAGAATCGAAAGATCCTTTAGATATATAAAAATGTGGAGAGGAAATGGCGACACGAAAAAAATCAGTGATTCGGATTGGCATTTATTACGACGGCAATTATTTTTACAAAACCAGCAACTTCTACAAATTTGATCATCCCCGGCAGTCCCGGATAAGCATCCCGGGGCTCCACAACTATATCTGCAACGAAGTAGCCTCCCGGCTGGGGACCGATATAAATGCCTGCAAGGTGGTGGAGGCCCATTACTTCCGGGGCCGGATGGTAAAGACCGGGAACGAAAGGGCCATCATAGGGGAACGCTACTTTGAGGACGCCCTCACCCGGGAGGGGGTGGATCTTCATTACCTGCCCCTGGTCCGGGGCTCCAATAATGAGTTAAAGGAAAAGGGGATCGACGTTTCCCTGGCCCTGGATGCCTATAAAAAGGCCGCCGCTAAGGCCATAGACATCCTGGTCCTTATCGCCGGGGATGGGGACTACCTGCCCCTGGTCCGGGAACTCCAGACCATGGGGAACCCCATCGATGTGATGCTCCTCTCCTGGGATTTTGAATGTGCCAACGGGGACCTTACCATTACCTCCCAGGACCTTCTGGAAGAGGTAAAGTACCCGATACAGATGGCCATCGTTATTGACGACCGGCTCAACTTGAAAAACCCGGTTATTTCGGGGCTCTTTGAACCCCGGCAGGTCGAGGCTCCCGCGCCCCCTCCTGTGCAGACCTATATCAGCAGCCCGGCGGCTTCGGCCCTGGTGGACCCGCCCCTCTTGTCAAATTATGCGGATCCTGTCAGCAATACCTTCCAGGCTTCTCCCTACCAGGCCTCGCCATTTCCGGCTCAAAACGGCAAGCGCCGGGCCCTGAGCGAGGATGAGATGGCCCAGGAGCGGATCTCGACCATCCTCTCCCTGGACAATACGGGGGGCTGGATCCGGGATATAGAGTACAACAACTTTTATTTTTTCAACGCCGATGTGATAAACAAGAAACCCGATGAGCTAAGCATAGGCATGGCCCTCCAGTTCCGCCTGAAGTTCGATAAGATCAAGACCGAGCAGAAGGATAACGGCGAACCCAGTTACCGGGCCATAGGGCCCATCCTGGCGGTGGACTAGGGTGCCTGTGAAGAAGCTCCTGGCCCTTTGCCTTTTTCTTGCCGCCGCCCCCTGGGTCTTTCCTAACCAGGATCCTGATCTAAGGGTAGGCATGAGATCCTATCCCCGGAGTATAGAGTCAAAAAGCCAGACACAATTTGAAGTCACCATTACGAACCGGGAAGAAGAATGGGATCTAGAAAACTTGAACTTTCGGATCATCGGGGAGACCGGCTTTACCATGGTGCCCGACCGGACCCGCATTCCCCATCTGGGGGCCGGAGAAACTGCGCTTATCATATTAACCGTAAGCAGTGACAGGAACCATTATTTTAGGGATAGTGTCTGGGTTACCTTTGAAGTGGCGGGGGAGAATTACAGGGTGGACAACCGGTTTCTCTTTACCATAGAGCCCCTGGAGAACTTCTGGCTCCTGGTGGTCTTGGGTCTTTCGGCGGTCTGCATAGCTGTTTTTACCGTTCTTTTTATTCGATTAAACAGGGAGGATAGCGATGCTGGACAGGCTGCATGAACATATCCTGGATGAACTTCGCATTAATGCCCGCTCGGACACCAAGTTTATTTTGTCCGCCATTATCATCAATTTTACCTCCCTGGCTGTAAATGCGGCCCTCTCGAATGCCCCCGGACTCAGCCAGATACTCATCATGTTTTGCTTTGTCACCCTGACCATCGCCATCTGTGTTATCTCCCTGGTGGGCCTTGTCCGGGGCAGACAGGCGAGTAAAAAGCTCATTTCGGGGCTGGTAGAAATGTACAGGGATAATGGGGTTCAGAAGTATTATGATGTATCTTTACTGGATCATTATAAGCTTCGGTACAATATGTTTATCCTGGCCATCCTCTTTACGGGATTCATCGCCATCATCGTGCCCTTTATCAACGCCTCTCTGGGCTAGCGGCCCGCCAGGGGATGTCCGCTGAGGATGAAGACCTCGGGGCGGTATTCAAAGTGCATGGTATCAAAGTTAGTCCATTTTCCTCCCCAGGTAAAACCGTGGGACTCAAAGGCCCGGATTACTTCGATGGGGGGATGCCAGCGGCCCGTGTAGGGGATGTTCCACCAGAGGGGAGTATGCCAGGAGGTCCAGAGCCAGTAGGTGGCCTGGCCCCGCAGATCCCTGGGGAGGATGTCGACGGCTATGCCATAGGAATGGAAGCTGCGGTTCCCCGAGCTTGCCACATTGCGCCAGTTCCAGCCGCTGATGGTTCCCAGAGAATTTATCCACTGCTGCACCGCCGGGGTGGTCCTGGCCGCTTCCAGAATGACCGCCTCTACCTGTCTGAGTACCGGGGCCAGGTCCCTGTGCATGGTAAGGCTGAAGCCCAGGAACTGGAAGCTGCTCATCTGTCTGCTGGCCTCTTCCCGGGTGCTGGCGTTCCAGAGGGCCTCGTAAAAATAGTTGGGCCGCCTCACCTGAACCCTGGGGGCCTGATTTTGGGGCTGGGTCTGGGGGGGCCTATTGCGGCTCTCTTCGTAGCTGCGGGTCCTCTGGGCCCTCTGGTCGGCCCCGCTTTCCCAGGAGGGGAGCTCCAGGGGATAGTTGCTGTTAAAACCCAGGGCCCGGTATTCGGCGACCCGGCCCCTTAAAGCCTCGGGGAGGAACCTTCCTTCGGCGTAAAAAATCCAGCGGCCCCTGATCTGAAAGGCCCAGTCCCCGTCCCTAAACTCCGGCGCTCCTATGATCCCCGGATAGGCCTCGGCCAGGACAGCCATGATCCTTTCCCCAGGGTGGGGGGCCGGGGGTTCTTCCGCATAGACCGCCAGAACTTGAGTCTCGGGGGTCTCGGCATAGACCGGCCGGGTGGTCTGATTGATGAACCAGATCGCCGAGGCCGCCAGGATGCAGGGGATTATGAAAAATAGATACTCCTTTCTGCCTAAGAGAAAGGATAAGAATGACTTCACAGATGAGATTATAACATAATTTTTCCAGAATATATATAACAGAATCTAATCGAAGACAGACCATATCCCCCATCGCTGGTCAGCAAACAATCCCCTGCGGCTCCTAGCGGCCTGCATCCCATACTCCCTGTCTAGTATGTATAGAACAATTCAGCAGCCGAAGTCGCCGCCGGAGATTTTTGCTGCACCAGCACAGTACAATACGGGTGGTTCGATAGAAGATGATCATCGTAGACCACCTGTAAGGTATAGCCGATGAAGTATCCATATTACCCATAAAATGGGGGAGAGATGATTAAAACGATAATAACCCGCCAGGTTAAGCATACATGGGAGGGGTGGGGGTCGCTTGGGGCTAGGAATATCTGGGAATTCTCCGCTGGAGGAGACCGCGGGTAAAGCAGAATAGGATAATGAGGTTATCTCCGGCATCCAGTATGTGCGAGAAAAGCTGAACGCAATGTTGGTAGCCTAGAAACTGGGTGCCGGGGGCTCCGTAGGCGGGTTCATCTCAATTCCTAGACCTGAGCGGCCCCCACCCCTCCTGTCGATGGTATAAAATGCGGTTTTTTTTTCTTACCTGTCCAGCAATGAAGGAATATTGAGGTCTTAGATATCTTATTTATTATCTATCTAGCGCCTGCGCCCAGGCTTGCATGGTTATCCCAAAGGCGACCGACACATTTAGGGAGCCCTTACTGCCGTACATGGGGATGCTGACCCTGCCCAGGGAGGCATCGGCGGCGGCCAGGGCCTGGGGGCTAACGCCCAGTTCCTCGGTGCCGGCGATGAGGATGGCCCGGGGCGGAAAGGGGAAGCTGTCCAGGGGGCTGCCGCCGGTCTCGAGGGTGAAAAAGGGGCCCTCAAAGCCGGGGGGCCCTGCCGCGGCTCCGGGGGCAAAGGGGTCCCGGTCCAGCCTTTCCCAGGGGAGGATCTCAACACAGCCCATAGCACTCCGCAGGGCCCGCCTATGCAGAGGGTCGGCGCTCAGGGGGGAGAGCCATATTTTTTCGGCCCCGAAGGATTCGGCGGCCCTGAACATGGCTCCCACGTTAAAGGGGGAGCGGATATCCTCCAGGTAGACCTCCATGCCAGAAAAGACCCGGCGCTTTTGGGGGTCCAGTTTTTCGGCCCTATCATAGAAATCCCAGTCTGCCTGGACCTTGCCGGTGCGGGCCAAGAGGAGGTTATAGATGAGGCCCAGGCTTCGGAGTAGATCCTCCCGGGCGGGGGCTCCTTCGGCGGCAAGGCTGCCTTGAGCTTCCCTCAGGATCTTGAGCACTGCCCCAGGAAGGCCCTCTTCCCTGGCCAGGAGCTCACAGAGCTGTCCCAGGTAGAGGGCTTCGTTTGGGGGGATAGCTCCCGCCCTGGCCAGGCGCAGCTCGGCGTTTTTTATAAGACTGGCGGCTTTACGGTATTTAAGGGTCCCCGGGAGGGAAGAGAGTTTGGCAAGGCTAATCATGGCCCTTGGTTCGGATGTCCTTCCATAAAAAGATATCGGGCTTGTTCGGTCCGTTGGCGTTGGGTATGACCCCTACGATGGAGTAGCCGCATTTCTGATAGAACTCGTAGGGGTGGTTCCGGTAGTTCTTAATGTTCTTTATTTCTTCAAGTATATTTTCGCCGGTGAGGTCCTTTTCTGAAAGGCTGGTCTTAAAGGTCTCATCGTCGGAACCGGCAAAGATGCCTATGATCCCCTTGCTGCGGGCTCTGCTTTCGAGCTCATCCAGGAGGACCTTGCCGTAGCCCCGGCCCTGGAAGTCCGTTCCGACCACCATGGGGTGGAGCTCCCAGGTTTCGTCGTACATGGGACGCAGGCCCGCCCAGGCTATGAGGGCGGGGCCTATCATGATACCCAGGGTAAGGTTTCCTTCCTCCAGGCATTCTTCAATGGTTTCCCTGGCCTTTTTCTCATCCACATCGGGCCACATGCCGGCCCGGGGAAAGCTCTCCAGGCAGAGCTGCAGGGCCTGCTCTTTTATTTCGGGGCCCTCATCTATCCTACAGAACCTAAAGGCCACGGTTATGCCGAGGGCCCCTTAGGCAGAAAAGCTTTTTTCAATACATCCAATTGAAGCTGGGGGTAGACGGGGAAACGGCCCAGAAGCTTGGCCGCCCTATCCAGGGCCTCGGCCTTGGCTTCTTTTGCTATATCGTAGCGGGCCCGGCTTAGCTTAGAGGGGTCTTTTGCCTCCGGCCGGGCTTTGGTGTTCTTGAGGACCAGGGCGATAATGCTGGCCAGTTCCTTCATTTCCGGGGCCCCCATGCCCAGGGTGGTAACTGCGGCGGTTCCTATCCTCAGCCCCGAGGTATACCAGGGGCCATTGGGGTCGTAGGGGAGGCTGTTCCTATTAAGGGTAATGCTGCAATCAAAGAGGGCGCTTTCTGCCTGACGGCCCGTAAGGCCCAGGCCCCGGACATTGACCAAAAAGAGGTGGTTGTCGGTGCCCCCGGTGAGGACCTCTAGGCCCTCGTCTATACAGGCCGCGGCCAGGGCCTGGCAGTTTTCTACCACCCCTCTGGCATAGTCCTGGAAGCCCTTCTGGGAGGCCTCCTTAAAGGCCACCCCCTTGGCGGCAATGATGTGGGGCAGGGGGCCCCCCATGACCAGGGGACAGCCCTTGTCCAAAGCTTCCGCAAATTCGGCGGTCGAAAGGACCAGCCCCGAGCGGGGGCCCCTGAGGGTCTTATGGGTGGTGGTGGTAACCACGTGGGCGTGGGCCACCGGGTCGGCATCGCCGGTGAAGACCTTCCCCGCCACCAGGCCCGCAAAGTGGGCCATGTCCACCATAAAGACCGCCCCGGCCTTGTCAGCTATGGCCCGCATCCGTTTAAAATCGATCTTTCGGGGATAGGCCGAGTATCCAGCTAGAAGGATCAGGGGCTTAAACTCCAGGGCCTGCTTTTCAATCTGGTCGTAATCCAGGAGCCCCGTCTCTTTTGAAACCGAGTAGGTAGAGACATCAAACATCCGGGAGGAAATATTATAACGGTAGCCATGGGTAAGGTGGCCCCCGGAGTAGTAGTCCAGGCCCAAGAGGCGCTGGTTTCCGAGCTGGGCTTTGAGTTCCTTCCATTGATCATCCCCCAGGTTGTAGAGGTTTGTTTCCCCCAGCTTTTCGAGGATGGGGTTTTCTACCCTGGTAGAGAGGATGGCCCAAAAGGCCATGAGGTTGGCGTCGGCACCGCAGTGGGCCTGGACATTGGCATGCTGGGCTCCGAAGAGCTTTTTGGCCTCCCCGGCGGCCAGGCTTTCCAGGTCGTCCACATTTTCGGTCCCCGCATAAAAGCGATGCCCCGGCACCCCCTCGGCGTACTTGTCGGTCAAAAGGTTCCCCATGGCCAGCTGCACCGCCAGGGAGCAGTAGTTTTCGCTGGCGATGAGCTTTACCCGCCGGCGCTGGCTTTCCAGCTCCCGGACTATGGATGCGGCCACCTCCGGGGCGGCCTTGGCGGTTTCATATAAATTGCATAAATAGGCTAAAAAGCCGGTGTCTATGTTTTGGGGCCCCACCGAGGCCAGGTAGGACGAGACGGGGTTTGTATCCATGAGGATCCTCCATGCGTGTGTGCTTTCATTTTGGAGTCTACCATGGGAAGCTCATTCATTTTAAGGGGGCACCGAACAAGGAAGGCCCTGCCCTAGGCAGGGGGAGGCGGGGCAGCTACAATGGGCCATGGGGAAAGATGAGATCCTTATAGAGGGGCTTAGGCAGCTCCGCCTCCCTGCCGAGGGGGCCTTGCTTTCCCTCCTTGTTCGTTACATAGAAGAAGTTGAACTTTTTAACCCGGCCTATGGGCTCGTAAAGGTCCAGGATCGAAAGGAGCTAGTGGTCCGGCACATCCTGGACTCCCTCTCGGCCCTGGGGCCCATCTCCGCTCTGCTGGAGAGGATCATGGCCGGGAGGGCCGGGCCCCCCCAGATAGCCGATGCGGGTTCCGGGGCGGGCCTGCCAGGTATTCCCCTGGCGATATTTCTTGGGGGGGCCCAGTTCAGCTTGATAGAGCGGATGGGCAGGCGGGCCGGGTTTTTACGGAACACCCAGGCGGCGCTGGGTTTAGCTAACCTTTCGATAGTGGAATCGGACCTGGAAGAACTGGCCCGCCGGAACACTGCCCAGGGGAGCTATGACCTGATCGTGTTCCGGGCCTTTAGACCCCTGGAGCCCCCCATGGTAAGGGCCCTGTTGGCCCTCCTCTCCCCGGGGGGCCTGCTTGCTGCCTACAAGGGCCGCCGTCAGGCAATAGCTGAAGAGATGGCCCCCCTGGAGGCCCTGGGGGGGAAAGACAGGATTATAGGCCCCTGGGAGGCCCTTCCCCTGGAGGTCCCCTTTCTGGAAGAAGAGCGGCATCTTGTCATTTGTGGAGCCCCATAATAATGAAAACGAGGTATATATGAATAAATCCGGACCGATACGGAAGAACATTGAAGACCTGGCCAAGGAGAGGATCTTGATCCTCGATGGGGCTATGGGGGCCCTCATCCAGGCCCACCGGAAGGCCTCGGGGGAAGCTCTGGGGGAAGAAGACTTTAGGGGAAAAGAATTTGCCCCCCATCCGCGGCCCCTAAAGGGCTGTAATGATCTTCTCTGCCTGAGCCAGGGGGAGATCGTCTATGGGATCCACAGGGCCTACCTGGAGGTAGGGGCCGATATAATCGAGACCAATAGTTTTAATGCCACCGCCGTATCCCTGGCCGACTTTGGCCTGGAAGACAGGGCCTACGACATAAGCCTCGCCGCCGCGCGGCTGGCCCGCCGGGCGGCAGACGAGTTTTCCAGCCCCGATAAACCCCGCTTTGTGGCCGGCAGCGTGGGCCCCACCGCCAAGAGCGGGAGCATCTCTCCCGATCTGAATGATCCAGGGAAGCGGGCTATCTACTGGGACGAGCTGGAGGGGGCCTACTACGACAATATCCGGGGCCTCCTGGACGGGGGTGCTGACCTCATTCTGATCGAGACAATCATTGATACCCTTAATGCCAAGGCGGCCATCTTCGCCGCCCGCCGCCTGGAAGAAGAACGGGGCCTGGATATACCCCTCATCATTTCCGCCACCCTGGTAAACTCTGGCGGGCGCCTCCTTTCGGGGCAGACCCTGGAGGCCTTTTGCACCTCGGTTCTCCATGCCAATCCCCTGGCCCTGGGGTTGAATTGCTCCTTCGGGGCCGAGAAGCTTCTGGACCCCATCAAGAAACTTTCTGCCATGGTTCCCTGCCTGGTGAGCGCTTACCCCAATGCGGGCTTCCCGGACAGCCAGGGGGTCTATGATGAGGATCCCCAGACCATGGCAGGACACGTTGAGGAGTACCTAAGGGTAGGGGCGGTAAACATCATAGGGGGCTGCTGCGGTTCTACCCCGGCCCATATACAGGAGATCGCCGCCAGGGCCTCGGCTTATGCTCCCCGGCCCCTGCCCATACTTCCCCCCCGGAACCTCCTTTCGGGGCTGGAGCTTTACGAGCTGCCCCCTTCATCTAAAGCGGCTGAGGGGGGTTGTGATGCCGCCGAGAACCCGGAGTTTCTGGCCCTCTTGCAAAAGGGAGATTACGAAGAGGCCGTCGAAATAGGGCGCCAGATAGCCGAAGAGGGGCTTCCCATCGAAGTCTGCATGGATCATCCCCTTATCGATGGTAAGACCGCCATGAGGGAGTTCCTGCTCTATGCTCTGCAGTTTCCCGACCTGGCCCGGCTCCCCTTCATTATCCGAAGCAGCCGCTGGGATATCATCGAAGAGGGATTAAAGTGCCTCCAGGGAAAGGCCCTGGTCTATGTGGGCGGCCTTCACGAGGGAGATGAGGAGTTCCTGCGCAGGGCCGATCTGGCCCATCGTTATGGAGCAGTACTTAAGGCCCATTGAGGTTTATTTGGTTCTTTGCTTTAGGGACTCCCTAAAGATGGCTTCTGCATCGATCCGGGCATCCACCCCCGTAAGAGGGTTAATGCCCTCGCCGTTCATGCTCCGGAAAAGGGATCCCTGCTTGCTGTAGGCCCAGCTGTTTTCGTTGTTCAGAAGATAGTCCAGCACGGTGCATGCCGCCAGGGTAAAGAAGATGAGCGAAGCGTTGTTCCGGTTCTTGGGGGCCAAAAGGGCGTCTAAACGTTTAGACAGGGGGTTGGGGACTTGAAAGAGGTAGGGCTCCCAGGGGTTTTCTATCCCATCGCAGGCGGCCTTTGCATCTGCCCCGCCGGCCCTGTTTCCTTCTTCTATATTAACTGCCACCAGGCTTAAATTCTTTCGCAGGTTTCTGACCTCACTGTAGATGGGGGTAACTTCGTTCCGCTGAAAGGTGGGGGTGGTAAAGGAATCAAACTTGTAATAGGGCAGGAAGAAGAGCCGCTTAAGCCAGTGCAGTTCTGACACCAGCTTCCGGGTATAGGCGGAGTTGCGCTCTTCTACCGAACCTTCCAGGATCCGGACATACTCGTTCATCCGGGGAAGGTAGGCCTTCTCGAAACTGGACTCCACAAAGAAGCGCCAGCCGTTGATGGTTTCGCCCAGGGCGGCATCCAAGCTCTCGGCGTTGGCGGGGGTGTTGGCCAGGGGTCTAAAGGCGACATGGCGGAGACCTATGAAGAGGTCTTCCAAAATTCGCATAAAGATGAAAATCTGCTGGAGCGGATCCGAGGGGGCTATGTTTATGACCCCCCGCTTTAAATCAAAGGTATCTACAAAGTAGGGGTAGAGATCGGGAAAGCTCGCCAGCTGATCCCAGCCCGCCTTGGGGAATAAAGCTTCCATGGTGCTAAGGCCCCGGGTGAGGGCCTTCTTTTCTGCCTCTGCGGTGTAGGCCTTGGCTTTTTCTTCTTCTGATTGTTCCTCGGGGCTTTCGGCTTCTCCTTCCTTTTCTTCCTGGGCTTCTTCGGGATTAAAGGTTGCCACATCTTCCTGGGCACCAAAGGCCGCCGGATTTACCATCTCTTCTTCTTTAACCCCCACCAGGGCCATGATCCGGTTTCGTCTCTCGTAGAAAAAACTGATATAGGGGAAGAACTTGGCAGATACTTGCTTCATGAGGAGGGGGTACATGAGGTAGCGGATGTCCCTGTGTATCCCCGCATAGGAGATGAGGGCCGTCCGGACCAGCTCCTGGAACTTGCTCTGGGCTTCGGTGGGATTTTCCAGGTAAAGGAGCTTGTAGAGGATCTTAAAGGTCCCCCTCATGTGGGCATCTATCTCGATCTTTTCTAAAAGGTAGAGGGGCCGGTATATGGCCTTGAGGATTCCGGCGAAGTCCCCCACCCTGGCATTTTTAGGGTTCCCCTGGATCTTGGCCAGGTCTTCGGAAATTTTTTCTATGTCCCAGTTCCTCAGTACATCGATGATGGCATAAGCCAGGGGTGCCCCTTTTTTTAGCTTTTCGTTCCGCCGGGCATTGTTGCGGGGCAGCATGGACCGGCATGCCAGGACCAGGACTTCGATCTTTTTATAGTATTCGGGCATGCGCCGCTTTACAAACAGGGGGTTCACCATATCGGGGATCTCGGTAAAGATGCAGAACATGGAACGGTAGACCTGCATGGGAGATTTTATTTCAAACTCCGGCTGGCCGGCAAACTTGTCAAGCTTTACCCGCTCCCAGTAATTGGCCCTTTGGGGGATCGCCGGGTTATCCGAAGGGTCCATCCCTCTTCGGGGGGAACTCCGCCTTCTGCCCCGGATATCATCTTCGTCGGCTGCCAGCTCGACCCGGCGTTTGGGCTGACCCAGGGAGCTCCGGGGCTTGGCGCTTTCTATGCGGGACCTTTCTTCTTCTTCGCTCCGTTCATGGCCGACCTGGCCCCCCAGCCTCTGGGCAATGAACATGGCTTCCTGATCATCAACCTCACCGAGCTGCTTTCGGAGCCTGCCTAATTCGCCGGGGGCATACACTGCCCTGTCCTTTTTTGCCATCCTATACCTTTAGATAAAGTTTTTCTGCGCTTCCCCAGACATTACGCAGGGAAATTTCTTCTCCCCCGGAACTGACCAAAAGGCCATTATACAGACCCAGGGGGTTCATCTCGTCCCTGGCGGAAAGGGGCCTCCCCGCCGGGCCTTCGCTCTCTTTGGGGGTGAAAACCAGGTCTACCATCCCTTCCATGTCTTGTATGATCCACTCAGATCCAGTATCGGCGTAATTTTGGGTAATTTTTACCGGCGGCAGGGGGCTGAGGGCCCCATCGAGCCAAAGGGCGTTCTCGTTATTTCTATAAGGTTCCTTGGCCTGGCTTTCCCCCAGGGAAAACCCAAATCGGCGGTTTTGGCTGTCAAAACCCATCCCTGAAACCCAGGATGTGCGGGTCCTCAGGGGGAAGAAGCCCTTGTAATCGCAGAAGAGCCCCGATGTCCGCAGGGGATCAAAGTGAAAATGCTGGCCCCCCGACACCAGGTCGCCGCTGACCGCCGCCAGGGCCTTATAGGTATACATGTTCCGGTGCTCAGAAAAAAGCAGGCTCACCGCCATGGGGGTGGTTTTTTTGGCTGATACATCAAAGGTGGCCAGGGCCGTAAAGGGGGGCCGCTTGCTGGTCCGCTCTATGTCCAGCTCCATGCTGATGGTTCCCGCATCCAGCCAGGTGTGGATCCTAAAAAAGAAGCCATAGGAATGGCTGTCCACCGAGGCATTGTTCAGGTACCGGGGCAGCCGCCAGGCCCCTCCGGGAATTATTTTTCGAAAGTCCAGCCTTTCATTGCTCTCTTTATTGTACATGATGACCAGGGCGCTGCGGTAATACTTAAAGTTGCAAAGCCTGGCGCTTAACAGGAAGCGGTCGTCCTGGATGACAAAGGATTCCCATTCTTTAATCCGGTAATCCCTTAGGCCCCGGGGGAGGGGAAAAGGGTAGGGCCGCTGGACCTGTAAAAGATCGACCTCTTCGAAGGGTCTGGTCCAGGTTCCCTGGAGGGGCACACCGTTTTCTACCGGGCTGGGCCGCACATCATGCAGCTCTCTAGTGTACATGAATAAAATTTTACTATAATTTACCCAATTTCTCAACTTATATGGAGGATAAAATGCCTGAACCAGCCAAACGGGACCCCAAGGCGCCGAAATTTTTGGAGCTTACAATTAAAGACAGTGACGGCAAGGTGTGGAGTACCCTCTACGCCCATGCCAAGGATTTCTCTACCGGATCGGTGGGCTACTATGCATCGGAAAAACTCACCAACCCCGAGAGTGCCGAACGCTACCAGGGGAGCATGAGTTTTACCTTGATAGGATCAAAACCGGGAAAATAGGTCCCTGGGATCAATAATACTTAAAGGCTTCCTCGTAGTGATTCCGGTCCAGTTCCGGGTACTCCTCTCTGTCCGAGAGGTAATGCCGGATGTGGAGGCAGAGGTTGCACTTGGAGGTGTAGCCCGAGGGGTCCGCCCTAAAGCCCTCTTCCCCGGCTTTTTTATAGAGCCCCGCCACTCCCTCGGCGTAGAGGGTATCAAAGGCCGGGTACTTACCCGGGGGGATTCCATCTACGGTTTCTGAAAGGGGAATCCGTATGCCCGTACAGCCCGGAGGAATAAAGCAGGCGTCCAGATCCACATGGAAGTGGCCGGTGGCCAAGAGGCGGCGGCAGGGCATGCTGTCCTTGATTAGATCTTCTGCCGGGTAGGACCGGTTGTACTCCTTGTCGATGTTGGATGCCCTGCCCCCATAGCCTATGCCATAGGTCTTGGCGGCCCTGTTAATGTAATCCTTGGAGAGCTGCTTTTCAAATTCTTCCCGGGTATAAATTTTTTCCGGGTTCAGTTTGGAAAGAGTAGAGTAGAACTCCCGTTTCCAGAGGAAGTAGTTCATCCCCATCTTGTCGCAGAGCTGGGCCAGGGCTATGGGTGCCCCGTAGGGGACATATTCGGCATGGAAGGGGTCTATGGAAATGCAGAGGCAGTCTCCTCCCTCGCTGGCCAGGGTCTGGAGCATGTCCCGGGCCTTCTTGAGGTTGGCCTCCCCGGCGGCCCAAAAGGCATTGGTCTCTATGTACTCCAGGCGAATCCCCGCCTGGTTGAGCTTCTGGATCATCATGATAAGCCCCGGGAAATCCAGGAAGGGTTCTCCTCCCCCTATGTGGACCGAGCGGCAGCCCCCCTTGCGCAGGAAGCGGCAGATCTCTTCGGCCGATTCTTCATCTACATAGTGGTTCTGCTTTTCCCTGGAAGCCGGGCTCCTGGTGGGGGAACAGCTATAGCCGCAGTGGCGGCAGGCGGCGTTACAGCGGTAATTAACCATGATTCCGCCATGGGTGAGTGGTACTGCATTAAGCATTGTTATCCTCCTTTAGTTCCTTATTCATTATCTGTCTTTCTGGTTACATGAGCTTTTTCCAGCCGCCTTTCCCGGATATCCAGGATGCTTATCTTTAAATCCTGGGTTTCGATATGTTCCTGGCTGCCGTCATCGGGGATGCGGCCCAGGATGCTAAAGACATAGCCGGCAAAGGTGTCGTAGCGTTCCAGGGGCAGCGAGACCTCCAGCTCCTGGGCCGCCTTGTCCAGCGAGATGGCCCCATTTAGGGTCCAGCTATCCTGGCCCGTCCTCTGAATCAGGGGTGCTTCGGGGGGGCTGGAACTGTCATCGTCCAGGTTCCCCACCAGCTCTTCCAGGAGGTCCTTCATGGTGACTATGCCCATCATGCCCCCGTGTTCATCCAGGACCACCGCAAAATGGTTGCGGTTTTTCTTCATCCGGGCAAAGAGCACATTGGTCCGTACCGTGGTGGGGACCAGCTGGGCTGGAGAGACCGCATGGGCCAGGACATTCTGGCGGCTCCGGTCTTTCAGGCAGAGATAGTCCCGGGATTTTAGGACCCCCACGATATCATCGGGGGTTTTTCCGTACACGGGAAAATGACTATGCCTGCTTTCGGTGATGGTTTTTTCCCAGTCCTGGTCATCGTCTTCCAGTTTTAACAAGACCGCATCCCGGCGGTGGGTCATTACCTCGGCGGCACTCTTGTTGTCGAATTCAAAGACATTGTGGAGAATTTCCTTCTCGCCGCTGGGGATGGTTCCCTTGGCGCTCCCCGCATCGATCATGAGCCGTATGTCCTCTTCGGTGACCGCACTGGCCTCTCCTTCGGCCCTGACCCCCAGGAGCCTGAGGATCCCATTGGCCGATCGGCTTAAGAGCCAGACCAGGGGGGCAAAGATCCGGGATGCGATAACTATGGAAAAGGAGAGGGGGAAGGCCAGGGTGTCGGCGTACTTCATGGCCAGCCGCTTGGGGACCAGTTCGCCCAGGACGATTTGAACAAAGGTTAACATGAGGGTGATGAGGATCGTGGAGAAGGCCACCAGGGTTTGGACCGGCACGGGAGTCCCCAGGGCTGCCAGGGCAGAACTCAATCGGGCTGAAATGGTACTGGCCGCATAGGCGCTGGCCATGAAGCCTGCCAGGATGCTTCCCACCTGGACGGTGGCCAAAAATTTCGATGGCTGCCCCGTCAGGGACAGGATGCGCTGGGCCTGCCGGCCCGTCTTGGTTTTTTGCCCCGCTGCGGCGGCTTTTTCAAGTTTGATCCGGTTAATCGAAATAAGGGAAATTTCGGCGCAGGAAAAAAAACCGCTTGTCAGGATAAGTAAAACGAGTAATAGGAGCTGCCATATGAGGGGGTCCCCGCTGTTCATGCCTCTTCGCTCCAGGGGGCCGGGGGCTCTCTGCCTATGTCCCGCCGGTAGTATATGCCCTCGAACTCTACAAAGCCCAGGGCCTCGTAGGCATGCTTACAGGCCTCTTCTGTGTCCTGGCCATGGGCCGCCACCGAGAGGATCCGGCCCCCGCTGGTCCGGAGCCCCGAACCCAGGGCTCCCCCCTCTCCGCGCTGGGCCCCGGCGATAAAGAGCTGGGCCCCGGTCTGCATAAACCGGGTTTCGTTCACCGCGATGGGGAGGCCGGTTTTTCCCGGACCCGGGTAGCCCTCTCCTACCGCCACGGGGGCACAGACGGCCCCTTCTTTCCAGGTGATGTTAAACCGCTGGAGGTTTCCATCGCAGACCGCCAGACAGAGCTCGGCAAAGTCGGATTCCATAAGGGGCAGCAGGGCCTGGGTCTCGGGGTCACCGAGCCGGACATTGTACTCGAGGAGGTAGCAGCTTTCCTCCTTGATCAGAAGCCCAAAGAAGATAAAACCCTGGTAGTCCATGTTTTCTGCTTCCATGCCCTTCAGGGTGGGGGCCAGGATGGCCTTTTCAAAATCCCTCATCTGAGCGGCAGTAAAACCCGGAGCCGGAGCTATGGCCCCCATGCCCCCGGTGTTGGGCCCCAGGTTGCCCTCTCCAAGCCTTTTGTGATCCCTGGCGGAGATAAAGGGCTTAATGATCCCCTTTTTCCCAGGGGCCGCATGGACCGCCGCCATTATAGAGACCTCCTGACCCTCCAGGTATTCTTCCAGGATGAGGCTTTTTCCTGCTTCCCCCAGGGCGGCCTGCTTCATGAAGGCATCCAGGGTGGTCTTTGCCTCCGCGGCGGTCCCGGCGATCACCACCCCCTTACCTGAGGCAAGGCCGTCGGCCTTTATCACCAGGGGGTTCTTGGTCTTGGTCTTGGAAAAATGCTTCTCTGCGTACTGCAGGGCCCCCTGGTAGTCAGTAAAGCTTTTAGAGGCGGCGGCCCTGATGCCATGTTTGGCCATGAAGGACTTGGAGTAGATCTTGGAACTTTCCAGCCGGGCGGCCCTGGCTCCGGGCCCCAGGATCCTCATGCCCTCCTTACGAAAGCGGTCTGCCAGACCCGCCGCCAGGGGTGCCTCGGGCCCCACCAGGCAGAGGTCGATCTCCTCTTTCTGGGCAAACTGGAGCAGCCGGACCTGCCCCTCCTCAGAGGAGGGATCCATCCCGGCTAGATTCACATGTTGGGTCTTATCTTCAACTGCGGTACCTCCATTCCCGGGGGCGGCATATATGACATCTACCTTTGGTGATTGGGCCAGCTTCCAGACCAGGGCATGTTCGCGCCCCCCAGAGCCTATGACTAAAACCTTCATGCCCCTACTATACTAGGTTTTTGACTTTCCTTAAAGGGAGTTTGTGTGCTAGATTGAGGAATGAGTTCACTACATAGCATGTTCACGAGTCTTAAAGCGGCCTCTGCTGTCCTGGCCCTGGAAGATCGCAAGGCCAAAGATCAGGCCCTGGGAAATGTGGCCGCCGCCCTGGAAGCCGCCCAGGAGGAGATCCTCGCCGCCAATGCCAAGGATGTCGAGAAGGCCCGCAGCGGGGGGATGAGGGAGGCCCTCATAGACCGGCTGGCCCTGAGTCCCGGCAGGATTAAGGGTATTATCGATGAAATACATCATATAATAGGCCTGGAAGATCCCGTGGGCCGGGTGAAAGCCGGGTGGCGGACCCCCATAGGGCTCTTTATCGAGCAGATCACGGTGCCCCTGGGGACCGTTTCCATCATATATGAATCCCGGACCAATGTGACGGTAGATGCCTTCTGCCTGGCCTACAAGGCCGGCTGTTCCATCTTATTAAGGGGGTCTTCGGCGGCCCTGGAATCTAACCGGGTCATTGTGAAGGCCATTAAAAGGGGCCTTGCTGAGGGGGGAATCCCCGATGCGGTGGAGCTGGCCGACTCGGGTTCCCGGGACGAGGTAGATCTTATCCTCCAGGCCCGGGGCTGGATCGATGCGGTCCTCCCCCGGGGCGGGGCGGAGCTCATCCGCCGGGTCGTAGAAAATGCCAAGGTGCCGGTCATCGAGACCGGGGTGGGGAACTGCCACATCTTCGTAGATGCTTCGGCCGACCTGGCCCAGGGGGTAGAAATTATTGCCAATGCCAAATTGCAGCGCCCCGGGGTCTGCAATGCCGTAGAGACCCTCCTGGTTCACCGGGATGCGGTCCGGCAGCTCATGCCCCTTTTGGCCAAGCGCCTTACCGGCAAGGCCGAGCTGCGCTGTGATCGGGAAGCCCTGGCGGCCATAGGTTCTATCCCCCCCGCCCTGGTGGTTAAGGACGCGGTGGAAGAAGACTGGGCCACCGAGTTCCTGGACTATATCCTGGCCGTTAAAGTAGTAGCCTCCCTTGACGAGGCGGTAAAGCATATCAACAGCTACGGCACCAGCCACTCGGAGGCCATACTGACCAACGACCTTTCCTCGGCCAATGAGTTTTCCCGCCGGGTCGATGCGGCTTGTGTCTATGTCAATGCTTCAACCCGTTTTACCGACGGGGGGGTCTTTGGTTTTGGGGCCGAGCTGGGGATCAGTACCCAGAAGCTCCATGTCCGGGGACCCATGGGGCTCGATGCCCTGACCACCATAAAGTACAAGGTCACCGGTTCGGGGCATATCAGGGAATAGCAGGACTGGACATCACCTATAGAAGTAAAGTATGGTTTTTTCATTATGATTCCTCAGCTGCTATCCAGTGCCCGTAAAATTGTATTAAAATTTGGCTCCAATACCCTGGCCGGTGCTGACGGGACCATAAGTACCCATATCATGGATGATTTCGCCAAGCAGGTTTCGGTGTTCTCGAAGCAGGGCAAGCAGTTTATCATCGTGTCTTCCGGGGCCAGGGCCGCAGGGATCTCTACCATGAGCAAGTGGGCCCGCAAGCAGGATATCCATTACAAGCAGGCCCTCTGTGCGGTGGGGCAGGTGGAATTAATGGGGGCTTGGAAGCGGGCCTTTGAAGCATACGGCCTTCATGTGGCCCAGATCCTCCTTACCCGGGATGATTTTAACGATCCAATCCGGACCTTAAACATGAGGAACACCCTCTTTACCCTGATAGATGAGGGCATTATTCCCATCATTAATGAGAACGATACGGTCTCGGTGGAAGAAATCAAGATTGGGGACAATGACACCCTGGCGGCCCACTCGGCCATATTGTGGAGCGCCGACCTCCTCATCCTCTTTAGCGATGTGGACGGGCTCTATACCCGAAACCCCAAGGAGCACCCCGATGCCGAGCCGGTACGGGAAATCCGAAACATAGAGGAAACGAAAAAGAAGGTTTCCATAGGGAGCACCAACGACTTGGGAACCGGGGGCATAGGGACAAAAATTTCCGCCGCCGAAAAGGCGGTTCCTTACGGGATACCCACCATCATAGCTAACGGCTTAAAAGGCCAGGCCCTGGAGGCCCTTGCAAGGGGGGATCAGGAGGGGACCGTTTTTGCGGCGGGAGAAAGGCCGTGAAACTCCCTGCACTGAAAGAAATTGTAGAAGAGCGAAAAGAAAAAGCTATCACTGACCTGTCTGATGGCTATGCCCGCAACCGTCTTCCCCTGGAAGAGTATGAACGGCTGGTGGAGTACATCAATAAAATCGAGAGCGAGCGGGAACTGGTGGTGGTGGAACGGATCGTGGCAGAGCACTGTGCAGATCCTGGGGCAGAGCCATCAATGGCAAAACCTGCCCCAGAAGAAGAAGATGATGATGAGGAAGATTATTCCCGGCACCAGGGCTACGGGAGCGGGATAATAAATCATTCGGTCCTCTCCGCCCGGGTCTACTCCGGCCCGGTGCAAACGGGTTCCCAGTTTATTAATATTTTGGGGAGCAGCCACATCATGATCCGAAAAAAGGATCTGAGTAAGCGCCGGACCAGGCTGCAGGTTATGAATATTCTTGGAGAAACGAGTATCTCTATTGAGAGCGGGATACGGATCATTAATAAGGCCATCCCAGTACTGGGAAATTCTTCGATCAACCAAAGGGCTAAAAAACAAGCCGGTTCTGAAGAAGGCATACCGGAACTGGAAATTTCCGGGGTTGTCATATTAGGGGACCTCAGCGTAAAGCTTTTAAAAGAATAGGTACCCCCAGGAGGAATGGGTGAAGCTAACGATAAGCTGCATAGGCAGCGGCAATATGGGCAGCGCCCTCATGAAGGCAGTGGCGGCAGCCGGCCCGGTGAGCATAGGGTTTAGTGATTCAGAACCTGCCAAGGCCGAAGAGGCCGCCGCCGCTTTAGGCGGAAGGGTCTATAAGAGCAACCGGGAGGCAGTTGATGAAGGGACCTATGTGTTTCTGGCGGTAAAACCCCAGGTCATGCATCAGGTCCTTGTAGAAATTGCCCCCACGGTGAAGCAGAGGCTGTCTCAAGCTAAAGAGAGGCCCCTTACCCTGGTTTCCATGGCCGCAGGATGGTCCATAGGGCAGATCCAGTCATCCCTGGGTTTAGCAGGCCCCGGTCAGGCAGCCCCGGTGGTAAGGATCATGCCCAATACACCGGCCCTGGTGGCTCGGGGCGTCATTGCCATGGCGGCCAAGGAAGTGGGCCCCGAAACCCTGGGGGAACTGGAAAAGCTCCTGAGTCCCGCGGGGATGGTAGATCATATCGAAGAAAAATACATGGACTCGGTGACGGGCCTTTCGGGGGCTGGGCCGGCCTTTGCCTATATCTTTATGGAGGCCCTCTCTGATGGGGGGGTCAGGGCAGGTCTGCCCCGGGATATGGCCCTGCGTCATGCGGCCCAGACCCTCCTGGGCTCGGCGGCCATGTACCTGGAATCAAAAAGACCCCTGGGGGAACTAAAGGACATGGTGAGCTCCCCTGGGGGGGCCACCATCGCAGGGATCGCGGCCCTGGAGAATGGGGCCTTTCGGGGTTCGGTGATTAATGCCGTAGAAGCCGCATGGCGCCGGGCCGCAGAGCTGGGGAAAGAATCTTAGCTTAGCCGGACCTTAGGCGTTGACCGCTGCCGCCTGCTTCTCGAGGACCCTCAGGGCCGCTTCGAGCTTCGCCAGGTCCAGGGGCTTTTTCAGGATCACATCGGCCTTCTGGAACCGGATGTCGTTGGGCTCAGATCCTGCAGGACCGGGACTTCCGTCACTTACCAAAAAGACATGGGGTTTTCCAAAGATAGGATCTTCCTTAATGACGGTGACAAATTTGCCTATATCGACCCCCGGAAGTTCCGCATCCAGGATGACCAGACCCGGTTTTTCTTCGGTGAATTTTCTGCCAATTTCGAACCAGTCAAAGGCCTGGATGATAGTGGTCCCCGGGAAAATGCGGCTCAGTTCTGCCTTGACCGTATCATTGATCGGCTGGGGCAGGGCAATGAGGAAGGTACCCCAGTTGGCGTTTTCCATTATAACCTGTAATACTTCACCGGAGGCTTCCATCCCCCTTTTATCAAGGAAGGCGGCGAGATCCTTGGCATAGATCCGGTACTGACCGCCGGGGGTTGTAAAGGCCTTTAAATGGCCGTTCCGTATCCAGTTAATTGTAGTTTGATTGACGACACCGCAAATGTTTGCGACCTCTAATGCAGAGAAGATCCTAACCTTCCGCCCGCCCTTGGCCATCCTATGCTCCTTTTTATTGAAAAACTAAATGGACTTGTCCGGCAAGGACCTTGGCCAGAGCCATGGTGTAGTGCTTGCCGCACAGATAATACCAATACATTGTTTTTCTCTATTATTAAATTATATCAAAATCTTCTAATATTTGCAATATAAAAAGAACAAAAATATTTGGTTCTTATTATTCCATGGTTTTGGTCTCGGATTGTGCTTCGAAATAGTCCTGGATGAGGGAACTTGAAAAGCCCTCTTTTTTTAAGCGGTATTTTAGGGGAAGCCCCAGGACAGACTCCCGCTCATCAAAATGGGCCCTTTCCAGGAAGTTATGGAGCATGGCCTGCTCTGTTTCTTCATCCAGAACCGCCTCCAGGGCCCCTTCGGCAGATTTCCGGTCCACCCGGCTGCGGAGTTTATTTCGTAGATCCTGGGGGCTCAGGGCCCTGTGGGGGGAGGCCAGGCGGGATCTGATCCAGAGTTCGGCATACCTCTGATCATCCAGCAATGCTCTTTCTTCCAGGCTCGAGATGACCTTCCGGATAGCCCCATTTCCGCAGCCCCGGCGGCCCAGCTTGTAGGCCAGGCCCATGCTGCTCTGCTCGGCTCTGCTTATGAGCCGTAGGGCCATTCTTTCGGCCTGGCAGCACTCGGCGGCAAAGCGAAGGGCCTCCTCTTCGGGGCCAGAGAGTTCCCGGTCCAGGTAGGCCTCCCGGAGATCCCAGAGGCCGGCCCCTTCTTCGGCTAAGTCCAGGTATTGGGGCAAAATAAACAGATGGCTCCCATCGGAGAGCCCTGCCTTGAGGGTTCCGTCGCTTTGGGAATAGTCTGTTTCCAGGGAGATAATCGAAAGGGGTCCCTCGCCGGGGGCCGGCGGGGTATCAGCGTTTGGAGAACTGGAAGCGTCTGCGGGCACCGGGCCGGCCATATTTCTTCCGCTCCACCATCCGGGGGTCCCGGGTTAGGTAGCCATTGCTCCGTAAGCTGGTGTAGTTGCCTTCATCTACCTGACAAAGGGCCCTGGCAAGACCATGACGGCATGCGCCGGCTTGACCGTTGGATCCCCCGCCATAAACATTTATGAGGATATCAAATTTATTTTCCGAAGCGGTGACCATCAGGGGCTGCCGCACCATAAGGACATGCTCGCCCTGGGGGAAATATTTTTCAATTTCCCGGCCGTTGATGACGATTTTTCCGTTTCCGTCCCGTACATACACCCGGGCCACGGAGGTTTTTCTGCGGCCCGTTCCTATACCTAGATTACTGATCATTCTAACCTCTTTACAGTTCGATCTTCTGCAGATTTTGTGCGCTATGGGGATGCTCAGAACCTGAATAGATCCGGATGTTCTTTGAGAGCTTCCTTCCCAGGGGGCCCTTGGGGAGCATACCCTTGACGGCGAATTCCAGGGGCGATGAGGGGTGTTTGGCTATGAGCCCTTCAAAATTTATTGATTTTAGGCCCCCCACATATCCCGTATGGCGATGGTACTGTTTCTGCTGGGCCTTTCTGCCGCTTACCAGGATCTTGTCCGCATTAATAACCACCACATAATCTCCCAGTTCCTGATGGGGGGCAAAGATAACCTTTCCCTTACCCCTAAGGATGGAAGCGGCCCGGGCGGCAACCCTGCCGAGGACCTTGCCTTCTGCATCAATCAAGAACCATTTTCGTTCTACTTCCGGGAGTTTTGCAAATACTGTCTTCATCCTATTACCTTTTCTTATGCCTTTTCACCAAAATGAGTGAACTTCATAGTGCCATAAAATAATGATCTTAGTCAATAAGGAGGCTATTAAACATCTTGCCCTGTCTCTTCGGCGGCTTCGTCGCTCTTGACCGTCAAGGCGGCCCGGCGGGACCCCAGGAGGATGGAGATAGGCTCCAGCATGGGTATATTTTCACAGACGATCTTGATGATCACCATCATGGGCACCGCCAGGATGAGGCCCGCAAAGCCCCAGATCCAGCCCCAGACCAAGAGGGAAACGATCACTACCAGGGGGGAAATTCCCAGCCGGTCCCCGGTGATCTTGGGGTCTATAAAGTTGCCTATGATCATGTTGGCCCCCAGCATGACCCCGGCGGTGGCTAAAACCGGCCAGGGATTGGGCCAGAACTGGATCAGGGAGAAGGCCGTGGCGGCCACCCCCACGGCGATGCTCCCTATATTGGGAATAAAATTGAACACAAATTGAATGAGCCCCCATACTATGGCCAGTTCTACGCCGACTACCCAAAGACCCGCTCCGACCACTATGCCAGTGAAAACGGAGATGACGAACTTGATAAAGAGGTAGCGGGTTACCTGGGTCATCACATCGGCGCTGATTTTTTTAAGCTGATCCGCCCGGGTGCCCGGAAAGGCGCTGTCCAGTTTCTCCCGGAAATAGACCGCCTCGTAGACGATGAAGACCATAAAGAGGGCAACCATGAAGGCATCGGTAAGGAAGCTTAAAAAGCCGTTGGAGAAGGAGAGGGTCATCATGCGGACCCGGGTCCTCACGTCCACCTGGCCCCAAATATTGTCAAAGACCGACAGGTACTCGTCGTAGGGGAGCTCAAAGACCAGGGCCAGCCAGATGTAAATTTCGGTGATCCGGGCTTCGTAACGGGGGTAGAGGTTCAGCAGGGTTTGGCCCGAACTAAGGAGGAGGAGGCCCATGAAGACCAGTCCTC
Organism: Treponema sp.; assembly: GCA_009777335.1. Classification (GTDB taxonomy): domain Bacteria; phylum Spirochaetota; class Spirochaetia; order Treponematales; family Breznakiellaceae; genus WRKT01. Next base: position 204,467 of record WRMC01000002.1, read on the forward strand.
CAATGAGGATGATGATTACCAGGATGACCGAGACCATCCGGGGTATCTTAAATTTTTCCAGGTATTTAACCACCGGGCTGGTGATCATGGCCAGTAAGAGGGCTACCGTAAAGGGCAGGAGCACCGAAGCGGTGATCCGCAATACCCCCGCCAGGAGTATGACGGTAATAGAGGCCAGGAGGAAAAAATTCGCCCTCCCGGAATTAAAATGCTGGAATCGATCTTTCATGGCTATACCATTATACACAGCTTGGTGATTCTGTCATTAATAATCTTGAATAAAGCGGGATTCTCAATTAAGGTAAACTATTCTGTTAATCCCGGGGGCCCTGTATTCCGGATAATGCGATTGATAATGTGATTATAGAAGTAAAAAACCTCTGGAAGGTTTACCCCATGGGAAACCTGGAAGTACAGGCCCTAAAGGGCATAGACCTGAGCATCAGCGAGGGGGACTTTGTTTCCGTCGCTGGACCTTCCGGTTCTGGAAAAACCACCTTAATGAATATTATGGGCCTCATAGATAGCTTTGACCGGGGCAGCCTCATGGTAAGCGGGACGGAAATAAGCAACCAGAGCACCAGGGACCTGGCCCGGCTTAGGCAGGAATACATAGGTTTTATCTTCCAATCCTTTAACCTTTTACCGGTCTTAAATGTTTTTGAGAATGTAGAACTGCCCCTTTTAATTGCCAAAAAGGGGGGCTCCAAAGCTGAACGCCGAAAAAGGGTGAATTACCTTTTGGAAGCCGTGGGGCTCATGGATCGTTGGAACCATACCCCGGCGGAGCTATCCGGGGGCCAGCAGCAGCGGGCAGCCATAGCCCGGGCCCTGGTCACGAGCCCCCGGATTGTTATTGCCGACGAGCCCACGGCTAACCTGGATTCGGAAAACGGAGAGAAAATATTGAGTTTAATGAAGGACATAAACCGGGAAGAAAAAACCACCTTCATTTTTTCTACCCACGATCCGGATATCTGGCAGATGGCGAATCATGTCATTTTTCTCCACGACGGAGCTATACAGACCCAAGAGAGGCGTTGATGTTTTTTTTCCTCGCCCTCAGGAATATCATCCGCAATAAAAAGAATTCCCTGATCATCGCCCTTCTTATAGGGGTCATCACCTTTCTCTTCTTCCTGGGGAACAGCATTATAGGAAAAGCTGACCGGAGCTTCCGAGATGCCTTTATTGACAGCCTCACCGGGGATGTGGTGCTGCAAAGAAGGGGGGAACTCACCATGAACCTCTTTGGAGCCAACATACCCATCATCGAAGATTTTTTCATCATCCCCGTGCTTCCGGCCTACGATATAGCCATGGAGCTAGCTGCCGCCGAGAGCGGGGTTGCGGGGATAAGCAGCCAGGTATCGGGCCAGGCTCTGCTGGATCTCCAGGGGACCCGTGAGCCGGCCCTCCTGGGCGGTATAGATGCGGACAGTTACTTTCCCCTCTTTCCGGGGATCATCCTGGAAGAGGGCCGCCTTTTACGGAGCGGCGAAACCGGGGCCATGATCACCGCCCAGAGGGCCCAGCGGGTAGAAGCTGCCAGCGGAAGGCGGCCGGCCATAGGGGACCCCCTTCTTTTTACCTCCCTGGGGGATGGGGGCTTTCGGATCCGGGAGGTTCCCCTGGTGGGGATCTTCAGCTACCAGAACCCGGGCCAGTTTATGAATGAGATCGTCCTTATCGATCCCCAAACCGTCAGGGCCCTAAACGAAATCCAGGTGGCTGGCACCGCCGAGGCACCCCCGGAGGCGACCTCCCTTTTCGACCTTAACCTGGATGATCTATTCAGCATGGATTCCTTTACCTGGTTCCAGGAAGAAGAGGAGTTTTCTACCGATCTATTGCAGAGCTTTCTTCTTGAAGAGCGGGAAGAGTTATCGGACCACCGGGGGGGTGACTGGCATTTTATTATCATCCGCCTGGAACCGGGGGTCTCCCCTTCGGCCTTTATCGCATCCATCAATCGCAAGATAGAGGATTATGGCCTGGTGGCCGTCGGCTGGCGGGTGGCGGCGGGGACCTCGGCCATACTGATGATCCTCATCCAGGCCCTCTTTAATGCGGGGGTCTTCCTCGTGAGCGTGGCGGGGGTCATTGCCATCATCAACATCCTTCTTATTTCGGTGTTTAGGCGGACCCGGGAGATAGGGACCTTAAGAGCCATAGGGGCCAGGGACTCCTATATCCGGTCTTTGATCATCACCGAAAACCTGCTTCTCTCTCTGGGGGCCGGTCTGCTTGGGGTCATAGGGGGGGCCTTCTTTATCCGCTGGCTCAACAGCCTGGGCCTCCACATCCCCAATGAGCTTGTGGCATCCCTCTTGGGGGGCTCTACCCTGCAGCTTGATTTTCTTCCCCCCGTGGGGGCCCTTTCTTTTGCGGCCGCCCTGGCCCTGGGCTTTTCGGCCTCCCTCTACCCGGTCGAAACTGCGGTGCGCATAGAGCCCATGGCGGCGGTAAGGAGGGGCTAGGATGGAAAAACTAAAGGCCCTGGGCAAGCTGGGACTTAAATACCTCTACCGTTACCGCCGGCGCTATGGGTTCTTGCTGGCGGCCCTAACCTTTGGCTTTATGGTGGTGACCTTTATCACCTCCGCCAAGGACGGGATGTACGATAACGTTTACTACACCGCCCAGAGCCACTACACCGGAGACCTGGTGGCGGTGGGATTTAATTCCCTTTCTTTCCATAGATTAATTGAAGAAGAAGAGATCAATACCATCCTGGAGGCCGCCGACAGGGCCCGCCTTAACCACCGGCAGACGGTTCTTCGAACCATTTATAGCGGGTCCGAGGGGGCCATCTATTACCTCGGCACGGCCCTGCAGGTACGGTATGTCCTGGGCTGCGACTGGGACTCCCCGGGGGAAAGCTACCTTTTTAGCAGAATGAACTTCATCGAGAGGGACGAGGCCTTCTTGGGCGATGAGGGCATCATACTCTCGGCGGCGGTGGCGGAGCAGATAGGGGTTCGCTTAGGGGATCGCCTTACCCTGGAGGTCCCCACCGATTGGGGCCAGAGGAATACGGGGCAGTTTATCGTCCAGGGCATAGTTCAGGATTCTTCAATTTTTGGCTTCTATAAGGTCTATATCTCCCGCCTGAGCCTTAACCGCCTTATGAACCACCCGGACAGCTCTGCCTCCATAGTGGGCTTCTTCTTTGATGATACCGGCTCGGCGGAACAAAAACGCCGGGCCCTCCATGAAGCTCTGTCGGATCAGATCTCCACGGGCCCCCTGGTCTATAACCGGGAAGAGCTGGACCGGGAAACCTGGATACACTGGGAGGGCAACCGGATCCTCCTCTTTACTCTCCCGGTCTATCTTTCAGATGTGGCCAATCTTCTGGGGGCCATGAACCTTATCAGCTACTTCCTCTACGGTATGATGCTGGTCATTATCCTGATCAGTGCAGCGGTGACCTATAGGCTCATCCTCCATGAGCGGACCCGGGAACTGGGGGTCATGCGGGTCATAGGCTTCTATGGAGGGGATCTGCGCTTGATTCTTTGGATAGAAATCATTATCCTAGGAGCTATCGCACTGGCTGCGGGCTATCTTTTATCCTGGCTCCTGGGCCGGGCCCTCCTGCTGGTGTCCTTTTCCTGGTTTCCTAGCTTCGAAATTTTCCTTCGAAACGGGAGAATGACGGTTTTGTACCTTCCCAGGACCATGGTACTGAACGTGGTTCTGGTTTTCGCCGTGCTCTTTGTGGCGGCGCTTATTCCATCCCTCCGGGCCTCTAAAAAAGACCTGCCCGGTTTATTGTCAGGAGAACCAATATGAAGCATATTTCTGCCAGGGCTTTTTTACTCGGAATCACCTTCTTTCTTACCCTGAGCAGCCTTTGGGCCCTCTCGGACCAGGAGCTTTTAGCCAGGGTCGATGCCCTGGTAAGTTACTATGACACCGATTTTTCCGCCGAATACATCATCGTCCAGGACAGGCCCGGGCAGAGCCGCACCACCACCGTGGCGGGCATCTTCCGGCGGGACTCCAGCGACACCTATGTGATCATCGTCATGGACCCGGTCATGAACCGGGGGCAGGGTTATTTAAAACAGGGGGATACCCTTTGGTTCTATGACCCCCAAAGCGGCAACTTTAATTCCACCAGCAGTACCGCCCGGTTCCAGAACTCCAATGCCAGAAACTCGGACTTTACCCGTTCCACCCTGGCTCAGGATTACCGGGTGGTGGCGGGGGCCAATGAGACCCTGGGGCGCTTCAATACCCGGGTCCTTACCCTGGAGGCGGTGACCCCCGAGGTTACCTACCCCCGGATGAAGATCTGGATCTGCGAAGACGGCTTTCTCCGCCAGACCGAAGACTACAGCCTTTCGGGCCAGCTCCTTAGGACCACTGCGATCCCCGAGTACCAGAACATTAACGGCTACTATGTCCCCAGGGGCATCCTCATGGTAGATGAGCTTAGGGGAGCAGTAGTCGGGGGAGTCTTTGTACGGGAAAGGACTCAAATTACCATTAACCGCCCCTCCTTTACCGGGGTGCCCGATTCTGTTTTTTCTAAGACATACCTCGAAACGGTTAGCCGGTGAAATGGATCCTGATCCTACTCGGCATCTTCTGCGTTGGGTTCTTGGGAGCCCAGGAAGAGCCCCTCTTGTGGGATCTGGATACCATCTTTGATGTGCCCTGGGAGGAACTGTCACCGGAACTCCAAACCGAAAATCCCGAAGATACCATGGACCTGGCCTCCTATTTACGAAGGCGGAGCGTCATCTTTGATGCCTCCTTTGGGTTCCTGGCGAGCCTTTCTCCGGGGCTCTCCGAGGCGCCCTGGTATGCCGAAGAATATGCTCCCGATGGAAACTTCTTTACCCTCTTTCCCAACGTCAGGATGCGGACCGATTTAAGCCTGGATGCACAGCTTTCGGATACCTTTAGGGTCCGCAACGCCCTTTTTTTTCAGATCCCCAACTTTGGGATCCGGCTGCAGGAATTCTTTTTCGATTACACCCTCTACGACAGGGCCTTTCTCCGGGGGGGGCTCTTTACCTATTCCTGGGGTATATCGCCTAACTATGGTTTTACCAACCTTCTTTCCCGGGTGCCCGAAGGGGTAAGCGGGGACTCCTTCATAGTCAGAGCTGACTTGCCCATGGGCATAGGGGGGCTCCAGCTTCTGGCCCTGACCCGCCATGACCTGACGGTAGGGCAGCCCATAAACTGGACCGATTTTGGCTACGGTATAAAATACAACCTGGCAACCCAGCGGGCGGATATAGATACCGGAGCCTATTACATGGACACCATGGCCGCCCGGGGGTTTTTCTCCGTCAAGACCACCATTAAAGATACGGAAGTGTATTACGAATGGCTCGTGGCGGCGGACCTCGAGCACCTGGATCAGGTTACGGGGGGCACAAACTTTGGTTTTTACCATGATTATTTTCAGAACCGCCTCAGCGTAAACGGGGAGTTTTTTTTTAACGCCGAAACCAATTCTTTTTGGTACCGCCCCGAAACCAGTTTGCAAGAGGCAGAGACCACCCCCCTCATCGACGGCTTTAACATCGCTCTCAACCTCCTGTACCGCCTGGATGGAAGGTTAAGCCCCCGGGTCTTTGTTCAGACCCTCTATGCCCCCCAGCAGAAGTCCGCCCGGGTGGTCCCTGGGATCAGGCTCAGCCCCTGGCCCCATGCGGAGTTTTACTTTGCCATGCCCATGGCCCTGGGGGAAAGGGATGGCTACTACTACCACCATACCCCGGACCCCAGGAACCGGCCCCTAAGTTTTATCATGCTCTTTACGATGGACGGGAATTTTAGGATAGGCCACTATTTCTAACGGATGCTCAATTGACTTAACTTTTCAAAACCCTTCTCTGTCATATACCCTTCGATTCCGCTGATCACCTCTTCCATCAGGGCCGGCCGGGTAAAGGTGGCACTCCCCACCTGAACCGCCGCTGCTCCGGCCAGGAGATACTCTAGGGCATCGTTGGCAGAGGCAATACCCCCCATGCCTACCAGGGGGACCGGCTTGCCGTCCCGGGTCTCAGCAGCCAGGGCTTCGTAAAGCTCCCAGAGCATTCGCAGGGCTATGGGCCGGATCGAAGGGCCCGAGAGGCCGGCGCTGATGTTGTTAAAGACCGGCCGCCGCCCATGAATGTCTATGGCAATAGCCTTGAAGGTGTTGACCAAAGAGAGGGCGTCGGCGCCGGCCTTAAGGCAGGCCAGGGCTACGGCGTTTATATCCGGAGCATTGGGGGAAAGCTTGACCATCAGGGGCTTATGGGGGGCGGCCTGGCGGACTTCCCGGGTTACCTCGGCGGCGGACTGGGGCTCGAGCCCAAAGGCCATGCCCCCGGCCTTTACGTTGGGGCAGGAGATGTTTAACTCAATCAGGTCTACCTCTGCGGCATTAAGGCAGCGGGCACCCCGGACATATTCCTCCACGCTGCCCCCCGAGAGGTTGGCGATGATCACCGGCCCCAGTCCGCGCATCCGGGGCAGTTCTTCCTGGATAAAGGCTTCTATACCGGGGTTTTCCAGGCCTATGGAGTTCATCAGCCCCGAGGGGGTCTCATAGAGCCGCAGCCCCTGGTTGCCCTTGCGGGCTTCCATGGTGAGGCCCTTGGTACAGATGCCCCCCAGGGCCGAGATATCCAAAAGCCCCTGGTATTCCCGGCCGTAGCCGAAGGTTCCCGAGGCGGCAATGACGGGGTTGCGGAAATGGACCCCCCCTATGGTCAGGGAAAGATCCGGTGTCTTAGGGCTCAAAGTATAGCTCCTGGGCCGGGAAGATGGGGCCATCGGCACAGCAGCGCCGGTTGCCCCCGGCGGTTTCTACCGTGCAGCCCAGGCAGGCCCCGACCCCGCAGGCCATCATACGCTCGGTGCTGACATAGCAGGGAATATTCTTTTCCATGCAGGCAAGTCCTATGGCCCTGAGCATGGGCTCGGGCCCGCAGGTAAACACGGCCCTATAAGGGGCGGGATCGAAAAAGCTGGGGATCCTGCCCTGCTGCCCCTGGGAGCCGTCGTCGGTGGCTATTATAAAGGAACGGGGCTTAATGGGGAGGTTAATATAGGCGGTCCGGGAACCCAGGAAAAAATCGTAGGGCCCCAGGGCAGAGCCTGGTTTTTCCAGCTCCAGGGCAAAGTAGAGGAGGGGAGCCGCCCCTATGCCTCCCGCTACAAGGGCTATGGGGCCCCCTTCCAGGTCCGCCGGGGCCCAGGCATTCCCCAGGGGGCCGATTAGATCTACCCCATCGGAGGGCCTTAGATCGCAGATCTCCCGGCTCCCCAGGCCCCTGGGGGCTACCAAAAAGCTAAGTTTCTTTTGGGCCCCATCCCAGCCGGCCACACTCAGGGGCCGCCCTAAAAAGGTTCCGCTTCGCCGGGGTTTGACCAGAAAGAACTGTCCGGGCTGGGGGGGGCTTCCTTCCCAGGAAATTTCCAGGGCGGCCGCTTCGGGGCCCAGGAAGGCGGAGCTAAGGCAGGTGCAGGGGAGGGCCTTTTTTTCACCGAGGGGGGGGCACATGGAAGGGGCCTAGCGGAGCTGCATCCGGTCGGTATGCTCGTCCCTTTTCACCCTGAGGGTCAGTTTTTGAAGTTCCCCGGATCTGGATAGATCCAGGAGGTACTGACCCATTTTTTTGTCGCAGACCGCAATGTGGTGGAGCACCCAGTCCCTGAGGAAGTACACAAAGGTAAGGGGGGTCCTTAATTTCCCGGCACTGAACTCTTCTACCCTGGTATACACCTCCCGGACAAAATCCACGTGCTGGGCCTTGTGCTCCGCATACTCGGGGTAGTTGACCCTCTCCATGAGTTTTTCTTCGGTGCTGAAATGGTAGCCCACATAGTCTACGGCCTCACGAATGATTTCGACAAAGACCTTCCGGGATTGTTCACGATCTGCCAGGCAGTTAGCAAAGAGTCTGTTGGTCAGTCTAATTAATTCTTTATGCTGTTCATCTACCAGTCTGATTCCTACGGAATAGGAATTTTGCCATTGGACTACGACTCTCTCGGCCATACAGGTACCTCTTCTTCGAATGACTCAAATGTAAAGCATCCAATGCACACACTATACCCTTTTCTTCCATTTTATTAAAGGGGATGAGGGGGGAGTTGACCAAGGAAAGAGAAAAGTCTATGATAAACTTCCGTTCCGGCCCAGAGCCGGGGCAGTGTTTTTGCAAATAGGCAGGAGGAAGGCCAATGAGCGCCAGTATTAGGCTCAAAAGATTCGGAACCAAAAAACGCCCCTATTATCGCATCGTGGTGATAGATTCCAAGGCACCCAGGGATGGAAAAACCATAGAAGAAGTGGGATATTATCACCCCATCGAAGCCGAAGATAAGCAAATAGTATTTGATGGAGATAAAATTCGATCCTGGCTTGATAAGGGTGCCCAGGTAAGTGATACGGTCCGCGGTATACTGAACAAGAAAAACTTTACCCTGGGGTAATCCCTCGATTATCAAATACGGAGTAGTAGGATGGAAAAGGATCTCGTAGAATATATTGTCAAATCCCTGGTCGATGACCCCTCGGCGGTAAATATTACGGTAGTAGAGGGTGAAAAATCCACCATCCTGGAACTGCGGGTGGCCCAGGGCGATATAGGTAAGGTCATAGGCAAACACGGACGGATTGCCAAAGCCATCAGGACCGTTTTACAGGCCTCCACTGCCAAGGGCGGCAGGCATACGGTCCTGGAAATTCTCGATTAAATTAAAACTCAATTTGTCCTCGGCCTGGCAGGCCCTCCCTTTGGGCTCAAGGGCTTTGTAAAGGTCCGGCCCTTTTCCGGGGAGACCAGCCATTTTTTCCGGCTCCAATCGGTCATCCTCCAAAAAGGGGAACTCCAAGAAACCTACGAAATTGCCGAAGTGGTCTCCCACGGGGACTCCCTCATCATGCGCTTTAACGGCATAGACAGCCCGGAGGAGGCCAAAAAGCTCGGCGGGGCCGAGATTATCGCCGGCCGGGAATTTGCCGCCCCCCTGGGCGAGGACGAATACTATGTGGAAGACCTTAAGGGTCTTTCCGTACTAAGCCAGGAGGGGGTCTTCCTGGGCCACATACGGGAGTTTATCGAGGGGGGGGGCGGAGATTTGGCGGAGATAGAAATTCCCGGAGGGAAAAGACGGCTTGTCCCCTTTCGCCGGGAGTTTTTCGGCCCCCCGGATTTCGATTCCCAAAGCATCGTTCTTTTATCGGAGTGGATCTTGGACGAAACATGAAGTACACGGTCTTAAGCCTTTTTCCTGAACTCTGTGATGCCTATGCGGCCAGTTCCATCATGGCTAAGGCCCTGGACCGGGGCATCATCGAGTACCGCTCCATGAACATCCGGGACTATGCCCAGGACAAGCATCGCAGTTGCGATGATGCCCCCTATGGCGGCGGGGCAGGAATGCTCATGCTCCCCGAACCCCTGGGCCTGGCCCTGGAGGCCGCGGGGGCAGTAGACCGCTTCCGGTTCCCCGAGGAAAAAAGGGCCAGCAAAAAAAGGGTGATCTATCTTTCCCCCTCGGGCCGCCCCTTTACCCAGTCCCTGGCCCGGGAACTGGCCGGCGAGGAGGAGCTCATCCTCATCTGCGGCCGCTATGAGGGGATAGATCAGAGGATCATCGATGCCTATACCGACGATGAAATTTCCGTGGGGGATTATGTCCTTTCTTCCGGGGAAGTGGCGGCCCTTATCATCATCGATGCAACCTACCGGCTCATCGACAGGGTCATCAGCGCCGCTTCATTAGATGAGGAGAGCTTTTCCGGGGGTCTTTTGGAGTACCCCCAGTATACACGCCCGGAGATTTATGGTACATTGAGGGTCCCCGAAGTTTTGCTTTCGGGGCACCACGAACACATACGGCGTTGGCGTCTGGAAAAGAGGGTGGAAAAAACCCTTGCCCTGCGGCCGGATCTGATCCGGCTGGGGGAAGAATCCCTGCTCTTTGACGATGAGGTCCGTACATTGATAGAACAGAAAGGTCTGGCAGCACAAGGAGCCGCCGGCAAGGGGGAAGAATGAACGAAATTAAAGCCATAGAAGCATCCCAGATGAAGGATGAGCTTGATAATTTCAAGGTAGGGGATACGGTAAAGGTCCATTTTAAGATCGTAGAAGGCAGAAACGAAAGGATTCAGATCTACGAGGGTCTGGTCATTGCCTTTAAGAATTCCAAGGTGGGCAGAACCTTCATGGTTCGGAAAAATTCCTACGGCGTCGGCGTCGAAAGGGTATTCCCCCTCCATTCACCCCGGGTGGTAAAGGTCGAAGTGGTCCGCCCCGGAAAGGTACGCCGGGCCAAGCTCTACTATATCCGTGACAAGATTGGTAAGGGTGCAAAAATTAAGGAGCTTATCGTATCCAAAAAAGCTCAGGCCAAAGCGGCAGCCCTGGCCTCGGAACGCTCCAGCACCTAAGCTTTGGCGGGGCCGAAAATCCCTGAGGGGGGGCCTATTGCCTATAAAAGCCCCCCAGCTCTTCCTCTAAAGGCCGATGTCCCCGCTTCCCAGAGCTCTCCTCCTCCCCCTTCTGCTAGCTCCCCCCCCGGCCCCGCGGTACCGGCCGCTTCCTTCTTCATGGACAGCGCCGGGGCTCTGGGACTCCCCCGGGACAGGCTTAGTGTAGTCCTCCTTAGCTTTATGCGGTTTTTCTCCCTTCCCCCCCAGCTTTTATCTGAGTTCCGCCGGGAACTCCTCTCCTCCGGCAGCCCCTCGGCCCCCCAGAACCCCCAGGAAGGGGCCCTCTTGGAAGCCCGGGCCCTGGGCCTCCTTAGTTCGGCCCTCAAGGGGCTTAAGCTAGAAGGGCCGGTCCTCGAGAGCTATGCCCGGTTTTTTTTATCCGGGGCCCCGGAAAGACCAGACCCCAGGGTCAGCCATGAGGCGGGCAGGGGGGCCGAAAAGGACAGCCCCAGGGAATTTGATGAGGCCCCCGATGGAGATAAAATCCGGGCCATCGCAGAGGAAGAAGGGAGCCAAGATGATCTTCTCAACTTAATGAATTCCTTTCCTGGCCGGGAGGGGCAGCATAGCCTGGTTTTTCCCCTCAGCCTGGTAATAGGGGGGGTGGATCTGGAACTCCTCCTCCGCTTTTTTATTAAAGAGAGCCCCCCTTCTCTGCGCCTCGATGCCTTTATTCGAAGCCCTGAGCTGCAATGGCACTGTATCATCGAGGAAAAGGCTGCCCGTATCGAAGCAGACCTCTCGGTGTTTCCCCATGTGTCCCCTGGGGCCCTGGCGCAGCTTCAGAAGAAGGCTGAGAAGAAGCTGAATCAGGCTGCCGGGCCCGCTGGAAGCTTCCGGGGCTTCGATGAAGTCAGGGTACAGAATGGGGAGGAGTTCCCTTCCTGGGCAGAAGAACTGCTTCAGAATCCCCTTCCTTTCGTTAACGAAGAGGGGTAGGGTATAGTTCGAGGAGATTTTTTTTGAAAAAGGCATCGGCTCTGGTATATAATAAAGAGGAGGGAAGCCCCAAACTGGTGGCCAAGGGCAGGGATGCCAGGGCAGAGGAGATCATAGCTCTCGCAAAGGAAGCGGGGGTAGCGATCGTCGAAGATGCCCCCCTGGCGGCCCTCCTGGACAGGGGAGTTCGGGCCGGGGATTTTATTCCCCCCTGGTGCTGGGAGGCGGTGGCCCGGATTCTGGCCTTTATAATTGCTAAGGAAGATGAGTGATGAAGCTTTTAGTTAAGGACCTTAAAGAGGGAATGATCTTTTCCGCCCCTGTCTTTATAGAGGAAGACAAGCTTTTTTCACCCCCCAAGGAACCCCTAAAACGGAAGGACATAGACCGGCTCATCCTCTTGGGGATCGAATCGGTAGAAACCGAAGGAAAATTGCTTCCGCCCCCTGCCGGGACCGCAAACCCCCCGCCCTTAAAGCCCGCCCAGGGGGCCCTTCCGGGAATTCAGGAAATTTCCATTGCCCTGGGGATCTACACCGAAATAATCGGGCAGATAAATGAGGTTTGTACCAACATAGCCCAGGGGCTTAGCGTCAATTCCCACTATATCGATACCATCAGCCGCCGCTTGCTGCAAAATATTCGGGATCAGGGAAAAATTTACATGGGTTTTATCCTGGGAGAGGAGATAAAGGGCAAACGAACCGCCAAAAGCCTGGTAAACACCGCCGTCTTATCGGCCCTGACCGCCCTGGAAATGAAACTGAACCCCCAGGAGGTCCTGGCCATAGTGATCGCCGCCCTGCTCCACGATGCGGGGATGCTGAGGATCCCCAAGGAAATCGTAGAGAAGAGGGGCAGCCTTTCGGCGGCGGAGCTTCAGCGGATCCAGTCCCACCCTGTCCTCACCTATAGGATTATCACCCACGAGTTCAAATACAGCGAAGCCATAGGGCTCATCGCCCTCCAGCACCACGAGCGCTGGGACGGGGAGGGCTACCCCCAGAGGCTTTCGGGGCCCAGTATTTCCCTGGGGGCCAGGATAATCTCTGTGGCCGATGCCTTTGAGGCCATGGTGAGCCATAAACCCTACCGGAACTCCCTCATGGGCTACCAGGCCATGAAGAACCTCCTTTCGGATAATATGCGGCGTTTTGACCCCGACGTGATCAAGGCCTTTATCGAAACTATGGGGATCTACCCCATTGGTTCTTTGGTGTCCCTCAATAACGGAATCCTGGGCCGGGTGGTGGAGGTCCAGAGCCAGACCGCCCTGCGCCCTCGGATTCAGATTCTGGTAGACCAGGATGGTAAAAAATATGCCGAAGGTCAGGGGGCCCTCTTGGACCTAAGATCCGAGAAGAGTCTTTATATCAGCAAGGCGGTGGATCCCAGGGACCGTTAGGTTCTGGGGACTCGGATAAGGTCATGGCGAAAAAGGGACCAGAGGGGGAAAGGGCAGCCATAAGCTACCTGGAAGAGAAGGGGATGAAAATCCTCGAAAAGAACTTCCGATCCCGCAGGGGCGAAATAGACATCATTGCCCTGGATGGGGACTGCCTGGTCTTTGTTGAGGTTAAAAACTGGTCATTTTTGGGGATCGAAGCCCTGGAACAGGCCCTGGATGCGAAAAAACGTCATAAGATAATCGAAACCTCTAAGTATTTCCTCTCCTTACATCGAGAATATAGATATATGGTGATCCGTTTCGATGTGGTATTTATTTCTCCCCAGGGCCTTACCCATCTTGCATCAGCCTTTACGGAGTGTGTATGATGAGGGTGACGTCAAAATCGCCAATGAAGCTCCTCGTTGAAGAGATGCCGGGGCTGACCAAGCTGGATATTTTGCGCCAAAAGATCAATAGTGAAGACTACCTTCACGAAGCCATTCAGCGCATCGCGTTAATTATCAGCAATGAGCTTCTTGATTTACCCCAGGGAGGGAGATCCTATGAGCGGCAACGGAAAAGCCGGCAATGGTCGAGGAAATAACCGGAGACGATCCAGAAGGCGGGATAACACTCCCAGGGATGGAACTTCAAGGGAAGCTGCATCCCCCGATGGCAACCGCCGGAATGATAATACCAGCGAACAAAAACCCAGAGACAATACCCGCATAAGCAGCGAAGCTCAACGTGACCGGTCCCACGACCGGTCTTCAGACCGATCACGCGACCGTTCCCAGGACCAATCTCGGGACCGTAGCCAGGACCAATCCCAGGGCAGATCCCGGGACAGATCCAGAGATAGGTCCCGGGACAGATCCCGGGATAGATCCCGGGAGGGCCGGCCCCAGAACCAAAGAGCTTCTACAGATCAAAGGGACAATAGATGGCCCCAGGTAGAACGGCTTAAGTGGATACCCCCGGTGGTGAGCACCGAGCCCCTCCCCTCACCTGAATGCCCCTACTGCTTAAAGCCCATCCTGGATATCAGCTCTGCCCTCTGCGACCGGGAAAGCGAAACTCCCGTTCATTTTGACTGCATTGCCGCCCGGATCGCCGAACGGGAGGAGCTGGAAGAAGGGGATCTGATCAGCTACATAGGGGGAGGCCGTTTTGGGGTCCTTAATCAGGGAGACCCGGCGAATCCCCAGGGGGGGGAGCGAAAATTTCAAATCAAGAAAATAATCGAATGGGAAAACAAGGACCAAAGAGCTGAGTGGCGTACCATGCTGAGCGATCGCTATTCATCGATTTAAGATAGGGGGAAGGGCATGATAGGAATCATAGGGGGCTCGGGGCTCAATAACCCTGATATATTGGCAAACCCCCAGGACCAGAAGGCACAGGGCCCCTACGGTGATGCTTCATCTCCCCTGCGCTTTGGCACCATAAGCGGGGTCCCGGTGGTTCTTTTGGCCCGGCACGGGAGGGAGCATACCATTCCCCCCAGCCAGGTAAATTACCGGGCCAATATAAAGGCCCTCTCCGATGCGGGCTGCACCCACATCCTTGCCACCACTGCTGTTGGGTCCCTCCGGGAAGAGATTGCCCCCGGCGACCTGGTCATTATCGATCAGTTTATCGATTTTACCAAACAGCGAAAGATGAGTTTTCATGAGTCCTTCCTGCCCCATACTCCGGTCCATGCCTCCATGCCGGACCCCTACGATGAGGGGCTGCGGAAGCTGCTCATCGAGGAATGCAGGGCCCTGGCCTACCCCTTCCACGAGAAGGGCACGGTCGTCACCATCGAGGGCCCCCGCTTTTCTACCCGGGCCGAGAGCTTTATGTTCCGGGCCTGGGGGGCCGACATCATAAACATGTCCATAGCCACCGAAACGGCCCTGGCCAACGAGGCTAATATCCCCTATGCGGCGGTAGCCATGAGCACCGACTACGACTGCTGGCGGACCGGAGAAGAGCCGGTCACCTGGGAGGCCGTATTGGCGGTCTTCAACGAAAACGCCGCCCGGGTAACCGGCCTCTTGCAAAGGGTCATCCCCAAGATTAGCTAGAAATTGCCGCACATGCCTCTTAAACAGCCTTCCCTCTCCCCTGGGAGGGCTTTTTCCTTCTCCCCTCAGATAAAAGAAACTTGGCATTAAAGTTACTATGGCAGCCCTGCTTTTTTAAGACCTCTATGTGAGAGGCCCTGAGGTCCTGGTGGCCCGGATGATTCATCATGAGCTGGGGGGCCACATGAACCATGTACCGGGGCGAATCCTGGCCGTAATATTCTATGCCATCCTCGGCGGCATAGGATTTGTGATCCGGCTGGGCCTCGGAAAAGGTACTAAAGGGTGCGGGCTTGGAGGCATAGTAACGGGGAACCCCGGAGCTGCTTACCCAGTAGGCGGTGTAGCGGTCCCCCTCTTCGGTGTTGCGCTTATCCCAGGCCAAGAGGATGAGCCCATCCCTCTGTAGGACCCCGCGGAAATCGGGGATCTGGGGGGGAAGCTTTACTCCCGGGTGGGCTAAAAAGGGGACCGATGCCAGGAGCTTTTCAAAACGCCGCTGGGCCTCTTCTTTGGATTCGGGGGAACTCCCGGGGAGGCGGAAGGGGATGATGTTAGCCCCCCTCCCTGGCAGGGCTGCCGCGGGAACTGCCCGGGGACTTGCCCTGGGGACTTCCTGCTTCCCCTGCTCGAGGATATCCATGGCATTACTTAGGTTTTGGATCTGTTTCTCTAAACCGCTTAGCTGGGCTTCAAGCTGTTTGAGACAGTCTTCGATGTGATTGGCTTCGTTCTGACCAGGTTTGGTTTTTTTCATGTTTTTCTCCCTATGGCCCCAGGGCAGGGTAGCCAGCAAAGGGCCCAGCTATAATTGATAAAAACTGACCAAAAAAGTCAACAATTTTAGGAAAAAAAATTATTTTTTTTGCCCCCAGGTTCGAGGCCAAATTTCGACTCCCGGAAAGCATGCCTGGAGTTTTTCGCTTTGCGAAAAACTCCCAAGCTATTTTCCGAAGGAAAATAGCAGCGGACGACGGGAGTCGCCTTCCAGCCCTCAGCCTCCTGCTTCGGGCTTCCAGGCCGCCTACGCCGCTAAACCGCCCTCCATGGCGGTTTACCCCTTCGGCCCTGCGCCGGCTCGGGCCTCAGGGGCCGCGGCTTCGTTTCGACTCCCTATGATGCTTGGTTCAGGTTTTTTTTCATTGGCATAGCCATTGAGCTATTTTTTGCAAGAAATTTTTAGCGGACGACGGGAGTCGAACCCGCGTCACGAGCTTGGGAAGCTCGGATAATGCCGTTATATGACGTCCGCGTGGGTCTAGGGGGAATATAGTACGGCCTGGGGCAGATAGTCAAGGGTATCAAAAAATGACGAAGAACCACCAAAAACTCATGACATGAGCGATACCCTAATTATCTATCCTTCTAAATATCCCTAATAGTTCGGCTCCCCGGATGGGTTCTTCGGGCCTAAAGTTCCTGCCATCGGGGAGATTTAAGAGCTCCGTCTCGACGGTGCCGAGGATGGAGTCAAAGAAGGGGGAGAGGGCGGGGATGTCCGCAATGGGGCTCCGGGGGTTGGTTCCTCCGGAGAAGCGGGCGGAGTAGCGGGTAAGGAGGGACCTGTCGGCCCTGGCCTCTGCGTAGAGGTGCCAGATGAGCCAGGCGGCTCCTGCCCGGGTAACCAGGTCATTCTGATTGGGTCTGGCCAGGGGCCATTCGAGGGCCTGGACATTCTGGGTGTAGGGGATAAAGCCCCGTTCCAAAAGGCGGTTGAAAAACTCCCCTTCGCTTAGGTCCCTTCCGCCGCTTATAAAACGGAGCAGCTGGGTTTCGTTCCTGGCGATAGAGATGCTGTCTATCCAGGTGATGCCTTCCCGCCCCAGGATGCCCAGGGTTCCATCTCTGGCGCTGGCGGCGTCCCGCATCTCCCAGGCCATGTTGCGCTGCCTCTGGTAGCTGCTCGAGTAAATCGCCCTTAATGGGGAGGCAAAGGCCATGTCAAAGGCTCCGGCGGCTTCGGCAAAGCGGTTGAGGCCCAGGAGGGCCCGGCCCCTTTCTATGTGGAGTTCCCCAAAACCCGGGGCACTGGGCTGGGGGCCCGTAATCTGCAGCTCCCTTTCGGCAAGCTCCAGCCGCCGGGCATGATCCCCCGCGAGAAGGATCCCTAAAATGATCGAGGGGATGTTCCCCGGGGCAGCGGCCTGGGAAACCCCATGGAGCCGCAGGGCCTCGTTCTGCCGCCCCTCGAGGATGGCCAGCCGCCCCGACCAGGCACTCAGGCGGCCCGAAAAGTAGCTGTCCGCCGAGGCGTTCCGTTCCAGGTCGGTGATAAGCCGGCGGGCGGCGCTTATGTCACTTTGCATGGGTGCAGCGGCAGCTTCCAGGGGGACGATGAGGTCCTCCAGGGCCCCCAGATCTTCGTCCATCTGCAGACGCTGGCGGTCTATGGTGACATCCCTCTGGGAGGCACAGGACGAAAAAATCGCTGCGGTCAGGATGAGAATAAAAATACGGCCCTTCATAGGTTCCTCACTTTGGGGAGATGCTTAGCGGAACTGCCAGCGGTAGAGCAAGGCATCCATCCCCATGCCAATAATTTCGGGTCTCCGGTTTCCCTGGGCTTCTATAAAATAGGGCCTGCCCCAGAGGGGTAGGGGGAAGCTCTCCAGGGAGCGGAAATTCCTGGTATATCCGTGGAGGGCATTCCCCTCGCCGGTAATAAAAATTTCTGGGATCCCGTCTCCGTCGTAATCAAAGAGGATGAGCTGCCCCTCTTCCCGGACCTGGAAGCCCGGGATGCCCTGGAGGAGGACCTCCCCCTCTAGGCTCACCCTAAAGAGGAAGCCCTCGGCCGAGATGAGCCAGAGGAACTGGCCGTCAAAGAGGGGCTGCTGGAAAAACACCCCCCCCAGTTTAATGGGAAAGGGCGGGACCTCTCTGGCCTCTTCATCAAAGATGAAGAGGTCCCCGGCCTGGCTTACAAAGGCCAAAAGGAGCCGGTTTTCCTGGGCAAAGAGGAGGGGGGACCCAAAGCCCAGGCCTGAGTCGAAGCTAAAGTCATCATCGGCATCGCTTAAAAGGGAGGCAGGCCAATTGGGCAGGGCCCTTCCCTCATGGTCCAGAAGCCAGACCTCTCCAAAGAAGCTCTTGGGGTAGGTGGCGGCAAAATGCCGGGGCTGCTGGCCCACGAGGCCCCGGGGAACAAGGGTCATAAACGTGGGGGGAGAACGGAGGGCCGCAAAGAAGCTGGTCTCCCAGACCTGTACCCGGCCCTGGGCATCCACGCTGTGGACCCTGCCATCTTCGCAGCTAAGGTAGACCATGCCGTTAAAGACCTCCGGTGGGCTGGAGAGCCTGAGGCCCGTCACCACCGGAAAGCCCGGGAGCTGTTCCAGATTGCCGTCCACCAGGCTGACCCGGCCCCGGTCGTTTACCACCCAGGCGCGGATCTGTGTTCCCAGGCCCTGGGCGGGGATGATCCAGTGCTGGCCCTGGCCCTCCAGGGTCCCTATGATGTCCATGGTGCCGGGGTCTATGGCAAGGACCGACTCCCCGGCGCTGAGGAAGATCCGGCTTGGGCCAGGAAGGGCCGGGTGATCCCCCGCCCCGTAGACCAGGTTCGAGGGCCGCTGCCTGGCCTGGATGGGTGCCGAGGCCACCAGGATCATCCCGCTCCCCGAGCCGGGGACCAGAGCTATCTGGAGGCTTAGTTGCCCCCGATCCAGGTTCACCCTGACCAGGCCCTGTCTATAGATCCTTAGAAAGCTGCTTATCAGGGTTTGCTCCCTTAGGAAGAAGGGAACCGCCACATCCAGGGAATAATAAAGACTAAAGGCGCTGGCTATGCTTCCCCCCCGGGCTCCTCCGGCTATTTCCTGCCACTGGGCCGAACGGGGGAGGATCTCGTTCCTCTGGATGGCCCGCATGGCCGCCAGAAGGGTGTCCGCCGATTCACTCAGGAAAAGATAGTTCTGATGAACGATATAGTAGGGGGAAGGAAGGTTGATATCCCAGCGCCGCAGGAGGGACTGGATAAAGCCCGGGACCTCAATTTGAGGTATCCGGGTGCCGTCCAGGTTGAGCCGCACATTTTCGCTCAGGGCGATGGAACGGAAGGCCCGGTCAAAGACCTCCTGCCGCCGCCCCTCGTCCCTCACCTGGATGGCATAGACCGGATGGGGCCGGCCCTCCATGGCAAAGACCGCCATCTCGCTGCCGGACCAGGAAAAGAGAAGATCCTCCAGGGTGAGCCGAAGGATGGTCCGGGAGGCAGAGTCGGCCTGCCGGATCAGGTCCCCCAGTTCGGGGCCCGAAAAAACCAGGGCCGCCTCAAGGAGCTCCTCCAGGGTCCCAATCGATATGACCGCGGCGTACTGGGCCGCCTCGGGGAAGCGCTCGGTGATCTCCGGGACGGCCCCCCGCCGCTGCAGGAGCCCCTCGATGGCAGCTTGGGACGAAGAGAGGGCGGCCCCCAGGTGCAGCTCGAGCCTATGGGGGCCCACGGTGAGCCCTGCCTCGACGGGGGAATCAAAATTGATGTGGGCCATGAGATCCCCCATCCCCTGATCCTGCTCAGAGAGGAGGGCAGCAAAAAAGGAGGGGGAGATAAGAAGGGCCGCATCAAAGTCCGAGGGCCCAAGACCCTCACCGGGGGGGCCGAGAGCCCGGGCTTCATAAACGGCGGAACTGCTGCTTATGACCAGGAGGTTCTTATGGGGCCCTATGTAGAGGGTCAGGCCCTCAAGGCGGTACTCGAAGCGGGAGTTCCGCCCGGCTTGCACATAGTAGAGGTTGGGGGCCTGGATAAACCGGGAGGCCCAGGGGAGGACCCGCAAAAGGGGGGAGAAGATCCCCAGGTCCCAGGCGGCAATAAATACCGGGGCCCCCTGGGGTCCCTCATCGGGGAGGAGGGCCAGGACCAGGTTCCCCCGGGCGGCCAGGCGGACGAAGGGATTTTTTAAGAGGGGAGAAGCCCTGAGTTCATTAATCGAATGTTCCAGGTCCCTAAGTTCCGGAACCGATGCCATCTCTTTGAGGGGTTCGTGGGAGAGGATCCCCTCCACCAGGGCCAGGGGCCGGGGGATGCTCACGACGAGATCAGAGCCAGGGGGGATGATCGAAGCGGCCCTGACCCGGCCTATGAAGGCGCTCAGGGTCCAGACCAAAGAGAGGACCAGGATGATACCAAGGGGAATAAAGATAAATTTTACTACCGGTTTGGGAAGACCCATGGGAAGCTCCCTTTAGCTAGATATTTCATTCTATAGTATAGTAGACTTTTAGGAACACAGGTAGCCCTTAGGGGGCCACGCAGGGGGGCAGGGTGAAAAAATTCGGAATGACAAAGCTGAACAGCAGGATCGTGTTTTGTTTCATGTTGTTTTTTTGTGCAGCCCTGGTCTTTTCCCAGGGCCCCTCGGATGACAGCGGGGGAAATTTCCTCACCAGCAGCTGGGACTTCCCCCTTTACCTGACGGTAGGAACCCATAGCGATGTCCCGGTGATCCATAGGACCCTCCGAGGCGGGGAGGAGGAGTACTTCCTTTTGGAAGCCCCCTCCAATGGGCGGCTGACCCTGGAAACCACCGGCTCCCTGGATATGGTGATGGAACTCTACGATGCCGACACGGGGGCTTTCCTTGGGAATGATGATGACAGCGGGGAATCATGGAACGCCCGGATGGTCCGTAATGTAGAGGGGGGCCGCAGTTATATGGTCCTGGTTTCGGGCTATTCTGAATCTGTCTCGGGGGACTATGGCTTCCGGGCCTATATCATAAACTATACCCACGATAACAGCTGGGATGCTCCCATTCCCTATACGGTAGGCGCCAATGCGGCTACACCCTCCCTGGGCCGTTTTTTGGAGGGGGGTGAAGAAGATTATTTTCTGATTAATCCCCAGGCCGAAGGCTACCTTATCGTAGAAACCACCGGCAGCACCGACACCTACATGGAACTCTACGATGCCTATTCGAGGGCCCAGCTGGCCTATAACGATGACGGCGGCCAGGGCCTCAATGCCCGGATCCGGTATTTTGTGGAACCCGGGCAGACCTTCATCGCCATGGTCCGGGGCTATGGTTCCTGGACCAGCGGGGAGTATGCCTTTAGGGCCTTTATCCAAGAGACTGAACTTGATAACAGCTGGACGCGGCCCCTGGCCTACACCCTGGGCCAGGATGATACGGTCAGCGGCATCACCCGCTGGCTCGATGAGGAAGGGGAAGATTTCTTCCTTCTGGTCCCCTCCTTTGACGGCATCCTCACCGCCGAGACCACCGGCAGCACCGATACCTATATGGAACTCTATGATGCCGAAACCCGGGAACTCCTGGCCGAGGACGATGACAGCGGCCAGAACTGGAACGCCCAGATTCGGTATACCGTAAGCCAGGGCCGCGCCTACATAGCCCTGGTCCGGGGCTACGGCTACTGGGCCAGCGGGGAATATACCTTCAGGGCATATGTGACTCCCGCAGGGATTCCTAATGCAGGATTGTGAACATACCGTAGGATTGATGCTGTCATAGCTTACTCAAAACTAAGACCTCATTATCTCTGCACCGCTGGACAAAAACATGCCCCCAGCGGCTCAAGCGTCCGGGCCACACAACTAAAGACAAAATCGATGCGTATGCGGTTTACATAGTTTTATATCATATTAAGTAATGTGGCCAGGCCGAAATCTCCGCCGGGAGCATT